>JAHCHD010000265.1 GCA_026129915.1 Bryobacterales bacterium | reverse complement strand
TGCCCCTTGGCGCGGATGTGCTTCAGCGCATCGCCCACCGTCCACTGGCGGCGGATGGCCACGTAATCCGGTGTCATCAACCGTCCGACGCTCTCTTCGGGATAGCCCAGCAGTTGACGCGTCTTCCAGAGGTCTTCAGGCGGCAGCAGGTTCAGCAATTTCTGTACCACCTCGCCCGGCAACTCCTCCAGCAGGTGAATGCGGTCGTCGGGCGCGAGGTTGGTGATCAGGCGGCGTGCTTCCTCTTCGGTAAGGTCAGTCAGCAGATTGTTCTGCAGTTCAGGCTCGAGGAAAGCGAAGACGTCGTTGGCGGTATCGTGGGGCAACAGGCGAAATAGAATTGCCCGCTGGGCTGGGGGGAGGTCAAACAGCAGATCCGCAATTTCCGGCTCAGGCCAATCACGAATCAGTTGGCGAACTTCGTACCACTTTTCCTCCTGGACGAGGGCCTCCGCGTGCTCGATTGCTGCCGTATTCTGCACTGCATACCCTCCTTCCCGAAAGACTGACGGTGACTGCTCGCCGGGCCAAAAACTATGGGACGGTTCCCACACTCGTGAGGCTCCAGGTCTTCACAGCGCGCCCGGCCGTTGGCCTGCGCGCCGGGCATAAACTTGCTGCTACTGCCGATTTCCATTCGGAAAACCCTACGAATCCTCGCCTATCTTCGCATACTGCAAAGTGAATACCGAAAGCCTCGCCGAAATCCCGGGGAGTCCCCGCGACGGGACCCCAGATTGAGTCACACGATTGCGGAACAACTACTTGTCCATCACCCTTGCGCCGGTACCCTGAATCTGGAACACCACGCTTCCGCCGGTGACGGATGCAGGGTCAAACGGGCGTCCCTGCTCTTCTGCCTCATGCTTCGCGGCGGCAATGGTCTGCTCACGGGTGCGCTCAATCTTAGTGAACACACCTTCGGCAAGAGCCTGCCGTCCGTTGCCATCTTTCGGAAATACAATCTCGCCGTCGTTCACCTTGATGCGGATCGCCTTGCCTGACTCATCGTCCACCAGCAGCATCCAGCATCCCGCCTTCTGGCAGACCTCGGTGATGCGACCGGTAACCTGCACCGGCTTGCCCACGAATTGGTCCGGAGAACCCAGCAGCTCCGCGATGGGCGTAGTCTTCTTGATCTTCAGTGGCGCGCCCAGGTTGAGCGTGGCGGCAAAGCTGCCCACCGCGAACAGTGCAACCGTAGCGAGGAGCAATGGGAAACGAGACATGGGTTCCTCCAGTATGAAAAGGGCTTGCGCCGCCCGGCCAGGACGGATCCGTGGCGACGAACACTCCTATTGTACCCGCCCTGCCGGGTATCCAACGCGGGCTTGGCGCGGGGCCCCTGCACCGGACGCGTTCGTAATCTGTTCGAGGATGCGCGCAACCGCTTCGGCAACCAACTGCGGCTCACTCAGTTGAATGTAGTGCGCGCTGCCGTTGGCTACGGCATGGCTGCCCCCGGCTTGCTCCGCCATCTTCTCGTGTGCCTGCGCCAGATAGCGCAACTGCGCCCGCTCAAAGGCGAGCGTCACTTTGTCGGCGCGGCGCGAAAGGAACTCCTGGTCCTCGAAAAAGTTGCCCATGCGCCCTCTGGTGATGATCGCCAGCGGCTTTCCTTGCCACGCACTCAGTGCCACCGCGGCATCACTCACCCGCACGTAGCAGGTGGCGCTCTCCTGCACTACAGCGTCGGCATGGGAGGTGCGCAACTTCAGGGCGCGATGCATCTCCAGCAATTCCGAAGAGGGCGAAGTGGGGTCGAAGTTGCGGCCCGCCAGCGCGCGGATCATGCCGATGCGCGCCAGCCAGGCGTAAAGCTTTGTGCCGCCTTCCCCGTCGGGACACGCGCCGCGGTCGGCAATCACGTTGTCCAATTTCTCGCGAATCGCTTCCTGGTACTGGCTTTCGGCGGCGTCGATGATACCGTCGAATCGGTCTTTCAGGCAGTTGGGTGGCGTGGGGTCCAGCAGGATAGCGCCAGCAAGGTCGCCTCCGAACATCCCATCGAATGCCAGCACGTGAAGCGCGCCCAACCCATGACCCACCAGCATGTAGGGTCCGGCTTCGCCGGCCACCTGCAAGGCAGCGTGAATCTCGCGGGCGGCCGCCGCAACGCTCCGGTCGTCCTGTCCTGGGTCGCTCCAGCCAAACCCACCACGGTCAATGGCGCAACTGCGCGCCGTACCTGCCAGACGCTTCTGTAACTCGCGAAAGACAAGTCCGTTGTCACCGCTGTCCGCGTTGAAAACCACCAGGGGGCCGGAACTGCGCTCGCCTTCGCAATAGACGTGCACCCGATAGCCGCCCACATCTGCCATCTGTCCGGGCGGGGGGAAGCGCCGCGCATCCGCCTCTCCGCGCTGCTGCTGCAGCAGCCATCCGCCGAACGGAATGGCAATCACCAGCGCCACCTGGGTATAGACAACAATGCGAAGCCAGCGGGGGATATGAGCAAACATAACGACCTTGCACCATTGTCGCAACTGGGTCCAAGCGGAACCGCGAATGCGGAACCAATCTTGCCGCTACGCCACCTTGCGGATTACAGTACGCACTACCCCCTGAATCTGCAGGTCGGCACGGGGTACCAACTCGGGGTAGGCTGGATTTTCCGCTTTCAGGAAGGTCTTACCCTGGACGCGCACCAGGCGTTTCAGCGTACTTTCGCCGTCGATCAGCGCCACCACGATCTGGTTGTTCCGCGCGCTCTGGGCAGAGTCAGCGATCACCAGGTCACCGTCAAGGATGCCCGCGTCCTTCATTGAGTCCCCGCGTACCCTCAAGGCGAAGCAGCCCTCACCTGGCCGGAAGCCGAGCGTCGCCTCATCCACTGAGACGCAGCCGTCAGGCCTATGCTCGGCCACCGCCTGAGGCGGACCCGCAGGCACTGCGCCAAACAGCGGGATGTTCGCCACTCGCGATTGCAGATCGCCCAACGGATCCACAGGGTCAATCTGTCGGCTGCCCCGATCGCTTCTCCGGATGAATCCCTTGGCTTCCAGCGCGTGCAAATGCCCCGCTACCCCATTGGGGCTGCGGATACCAAAGTGCCGCTGCATTTCCGGGATGGATGGCGAGCAGCCATGATCCCGGCGGAATTCCATGATGTAATCAAGGATGCTCTGCTGCCGCTCGGTAAGCATATTTGCAGTATAAGTCCTTACAGCGTAAAATTCTATGTCTTCGGACCTATTTCCCATTATGGCCACGCACTCCGATGGCTTCCGAGAACGGCTGCGGCGGGCTCTGCATGCCCTTGCGGCCAGGCACATCTATCTGGGCGGCAGCTCATGGAAGTACCCCGGCTGGGTAGGCCAGATCTATACCGAAAGCCGCTACGTAACCCGCGGCAAGTTCTCCTCCAAGAAGTTTGAGAGCACCTGTCTGGAGGAATATGCCGAGGTCTTCCCGGCCGTGGGTGGTGACTTTTCTTTCTATACGTTCCCCACTCCCGAGCAGTGGTCCCGCATGTTTGGCGCGGCCCAGGATCTGCAATTTGGCCTGAAGGCGCCGGAGATGATCACGGTGCGCAAGTGGCCAACGCACGCCCGTTATGGGTCGCGTGGCGGGCAGGAGAATGACCAGTTTCTGGACGCGGGCCTGATGGCCGACGCCTTTCTGGCCCCGCTCTCGCCCTACCTTCGCCAGGTGGGCGTCGTGATGCTGGAATTCGGTACACTCCCCAAGAGCGCCTACGCAGCACCAGAGGCCTTCGCTGACGACCTCGACCATTTCCTGGCAGCCCTGCCACCCGCATTCCGGTATGCGGTGGAAGTCCGAAATCCCGAGTATCTTTGTGACGCGTACTTCCAGTGCCTGCGCGCTCATCGCGTGGCCCATGTCTTCAATGCCTGGACGCGGATGCCCTTGCTTGGCCAACAGATGGCCCGCGACGATGCCTACACAGCGGACTTCGTGGTGGCTCGGGCCTTGTTGCGGCGCGGGCGAGCCTACGAGCAGGCTGTCCGTTCGTTTGAACCCTACCGGCAGGTGCAGGATCCGAACCCGGAGGCGCGGCGATCGCTTGCCGAACTGGGCAGGAAAGCGGAGCTTGAGAAGCGCATTGCCTACCTGTTTGTGAATAACCGTCTTGAGGGCAACGCCCCAGAGACGATGATGGCCGTGGCTGAGATGATACTCTCTGGCGAAACAGATTAAGTCAGGCCCAGGCTGACATAGCGGCACGTTACAATCGGAAACTCCATGCACTCTATCGAACAAACCCTCAGCGAGTGGAACGGAATCGTCAACGGCATTGTCTGGGGACCGCCGCTGATGATTCTGCTGGTAGGCGTGGGCGTGCTGCTTACTGTGTTCACCCGTGGCATCCAGTTTCGCCG
>JAHCHD010000264.1 GCA_026129915.1 Bryobacterales bacterium | reverse complement strand
GCTTTCTTCAATCGAATTGCCAGGACGATGCGGTGCGCGAGGAAGTCCTGTCGCTTCTTGATTACGACGTCGAGGGCCCAGCGGCAACGGCGGACGCTTCCCTGGAAGCGGCGATCAGAGAGGCAATCGGCTCGGTGCTGGACGATCGTCGAGCGTCAGCGCCCGTGCAGCGAGTTGGTCCATTCGAGTTGGGCCGTTTGCTCGGATCCGGCGGCATGGGCTTTGTTTACGAAGGGCACCGTGTCGATGGCCAAGTAAGCCAGCGGGTAGCCGTTAAGTTCGCCCAGGTGGAACCCTCCGCGGGCGAAGCATTCCGCGAGGGCGCATACCGGCGGTTTGTCCGTGAACGCCAGATGCTCGCGTCCCTGCGCCACCCTTACATCGCCGGTCTGATTGACGTAGGCGCCACTGCCGACGGCATACCCTATGCGGTCATCGAACAGGTTGACGGTGTTCCTATCGACACGTACTGCGATGCCAATCTTCCCGACCTTGCAGACCGGATCAGACTGTTGGTGAAGGTTTGTGACGCAGTGCAGTTTGCACATCGAAATCTGATTGTTCACCGGGACATCAAGCCGGATAATGTGCTGGTTACCGCCGACGGAATTCCGAAGCTGATTGACTTCGGCCTCGCCAGAGACCTTGGGGACGACGCGACGCTGACGACGACGCGGGCGTTCACGCCAAGCTATGCCAGCCCGGAGCAGTCGCGAGGTCAATCGGCCACCGTAGCCTCAGACGTGTATGGTCTCGGCGCCGTGCTTTATCGGATGCTCGCTGGGGTAGGCCCCCGGAATGTAAGGGGCGGTTCGCTGGCTGATGTGATTCGCCAGATCTCTGAGGAAGACGTGTTTCCACCGTCGGCCATTAAGCCGGAGTTGAAGGGCGACCTCGAAAACATCCTACTCAAATCGCTTCAGCTTGAACCGCACCGGCGCTATGGATCCGTGCCGGAGTTCGCCGACGATCTCAACCGGTTCCTCGCTCGCCGTCCTGTGCGCGCCACTCCGGATTCTGTGTTCTATCGCGCCCGCCGATTTGGCCGGCGACACTGGGTACCGCTGGCTGCAACGGTCACGCTAGTCACCTCGCTTGCCGCTGCCACAGTCGTGTCGGCACGCCAGCGAGAATTGGCATTGCATCGTGCCGAAGAAACCCGGCGCATGGCGGACCGGCTGATATTCGAGGTCCACGACGAAATTGGAGGGATGCTCGGTGGCACAAAAGCTCGTGAAAGACTCAGCGAGATCGCCGTACAGTACCTCGAAGGACTGGAGCGGGACTACGGGCACGAGCCTGAACTTGCCTGGGAGCTGATGAACGCATACGCACGGCTAGGCCAAAGCCGCGGCGGGGGTGCAGCAAGCGTTGGGGATACCACGAGTGGTTTGCACCTCGCGAGGAAGTCCTTGGAGCTAGGAGCGATCGTTGAGAGCGCCTCCCCAGATCCGGAGCGTCTTGACGGACTCTTTGCCATCTACGCCGGCCTGGTACCAATCCTCCAGGAGGCGCGGCGCCCTGAGGAGCAGCGTGAAGTGATCGACAGGCTGCTCCGGCTCGCTCCTGCTCTGACTCCCCTCCATCAAGCGCAGGCCTTCAAGGAACTCGCCCGCTACCACGAAACGAGGAGTTCGGTGCAGGAAGCGGCCATCGCGTTCGAACAGGCTCTCGCGATCCTGCGCACGCTTTCCCAGCAAGCGAACAAGCCGGCGGGACTGGAGGAGAATCTCACCAGCACCCTTGTGGGGTTCGGGCGATCTCAAGCCAGAGCCGGAGATTTCTCGGGTGCGGCGCAGAGCCTTGAGGAGGCTGTCCGCCGTGCGTCAAGCAGTGCGGCGACTGACCCATCCTCTGCCAGATGCGCACGCCAGCTCTACTGGAGCCACCTCACACTTGGTGACGTCTTCGCAGGGCCGATGCGCTTCAATCTTGCACAACCCGCCGAAGCCGCCAAACAGTACAGACTCGCGCGTGCCATCGCTGAACGGCTTGTGGGCGCTGATCCCGCAAATGAGGTTGTGAAGCTCGACCTCGCGCGGGCATACAGTAGAGAAGGGATGGCGCTCGCCAGTCTGCAGCCCGCGCAGGCCCTCGCCTTGCTGGAGCGTTCGCATTCGCTTCTGGAACAGACGTCCGCGCAGAACCATTCCGGTCTTCGGCTGCGCCTTGATTACTTTACCGATTCCGTCAAGCCGCTTATGGGCTTGGGTGAGTTTGACCGCGCCGGTCGGCATATTGACGAAGCGCGCAGGCTGCTGAATGAAATGCAGACTGCGGGCGTCAACGCGAATCAGACTGGAATCCTGCGAGCCGAAGCAATGCGACTCTATGCGATTGGCCGACCGCAGGAAGCGCTGGCGCACGCGCACATGCAATTGGCGCGTACGCCAGGTAGAACATCCCCATTCCTGAGCGACAATTTCGAAACCGTGGAACTTCTTGAGCGAATGCGAACGTATGCAGCGGGCTTGGATAAAGCGGCCGAGGTGTCAGCCACCGCGCAGCTAGTGAGCATCTGGGAGGATCTGCAAGCCACTCACCCGGAATCGCCATTTGTGCGTGAACAACTGGAGCGCGTGAGGGCAATGAGGCTGGTGGCGGTTAGATAGCGGGAACGTTTGCTGTTGCCCGCTCGGTTGCAGTTCGAGCGGGCCAGGCTGGATGCCGCGCTTCTATGCTGTCTTTGCTTTGAACTTGAACTTCGGCCACATCCACGCTTTGAGCACCAGGTCTGCTTCTTTGCCAAACACCTGGATGATTTCCTGGTGAAAGAGCTCTTGCTGTTCACGAAGAGCGGCAGATGGGGCTCTATTCATTTGATTCTCATACCATTCCCATTCCTCCATATACTCTTTCCATACTTTCACCGCTTCCGCTGGAGTGGTAACTTCATACGAGAAAATGTACGGTGTTATCTTAGTGACAGAGCCCAGTCCGCTGTCTATTTTCATCACTCCCTCCGCATTGATATTCTCGCCGCTGACGTCCACAAACATCAGCTTCACATGCGGGACCGCATCGACAAAATCCACTCCGGCTGCAGACTCTCTGCGAAAGCGGAATTCGACGGTTACGTTCGCATAGGCTTTCTTTCCCTTGGCGATGAGATCGGCGATTTGTGGAATGCGCTTGCTTAGCGTTTCCGCTACCTCTGGTTCGATTTCTCGAAGTCCTTTCTCGATCCAACGCTTATCGATTCTTGACCGCAAATAGGAAACCAGAATTGATAAACCGAGCATTACCATACCTCCGCCCACGGAACGAACTGTTATTCCGACTCGGCTGCTGATAGGGACTTTGGCGGAGGATGTTCCCGGAGTTCCGGCTACTACCGGCTGTAACCTGGCGCGGATCCATTCCGCAAGCCCGGAAGGCGCGCCCTTCTTGTGCAGAATCGCCACTTGTGTGCCGCCGTGGGTAAGCTCCGGACCCTTCACGGCATCGTATTGAGTGATGTCGATCTTGTGCTGGCTGAGAAACTGCTGGAAGATGGCGTAGTTATTCTGCTGCATGCGCATGAGCATGCTTGGTGTGGTGTCATTCCGGCCAGGCACCATCGGCGTGTTCATGAACTTCGCCCAGCGCGCATCGGCAGTCAGGTCGAGCACCCTCCCGAGTTCGCCGGGATTGATTGCTACCTGAGTGATCACTTTCACTCCACCCTTTTCGAGGACACGCTTCTGCGCATAGACGTCGGCCGTCGCCTTGTCGCTAGTGAGGTATAACCCGTCGCCATAGTCCATTTGGTATTGGCCGGGTCTTGCTGGATGGTGGTTGCTGGATTGTCCGCGGTAGTAGACTTCGTATGCCATAGGTAAAGAGTTCTCCTGGAGTACAAGGCGAGAACGTCGGAGGAAGTGCGCAAAGATTTTGGCCAGCTATTGTTGCGTTCAAGCGAGTGCTGGATTCCGGTGACGCCAGAGTGCGTGTGGAGATGATGGAAATGGATGGCGGGTCCGCGATCGAGCAGATGTCCTGGGAGACGGCGCGGGACCGAGCAAGGGACCAGAGTGCCAAATGAACAATAGGGTCGCTTGTCCGAATCCTGTGTTCGCCGTGAGAAGTGGCTGGGCGATTGGCAGAGTTGCCACGACGCGTTCTGCCGGGTGAACTGCGGGGTTTCTTCCTGCTTTTCCAGCGCTGTCCTGGTGGTCAGGAAGAGCGGGTCGCTGATGCAGGGCATTCGTCTCATTCCATCTGTCCGAGCGCCGTTCAGTGTCCGGATTTGCCTGCGACTCATCAGCCCCATAACGCAGAATGCTCGGCGCCACCGGCATCCGGGGACTGTTTCCAGGTCTGATTCGCCAGCTGCATTCCACGTGCGTGAAAACGGATAAGCAGATTCCTCGGAGCTGCATTGGACTGGCGCAATGGTTGTATC
>JAHCHD010000263.1 GCA_026129915.1 Bryobacterales bacterium | reverse complement strand
CAGCCTAACGGCGGCGAAGCGTCGAGAATCAGTTAGATGTGCAGCGGCCTCGGCGAAGTCCATTTCGGCTTCTTGAAGCGCCTGCTGTAGCGCGGTGCGGCGTTCCGCCGCATTTTCGAGCGCCGCCAGCTTGTCCCGTGTCTCGCCAAGGAACGTGCGGATTTCCTCGATCGTCGCGCCGTACTTGCGCTTCAGTTTGTCCATCGCCACGAGGCGGCTTTCCACCTCGTCCAGCCGTGCCGGGTTCGCTTCCAGGTCGCTGATGTAATCGCGCAAGGTGAGGCTTACCTCCTCGATGGCGATCATGGCCGGGCGCAACGTTTCCACTGCGGGCTGCAGGCTGCCGTCGATACGTGCCAGGTCCTCTAGTCGTCGCAGCGCCTGTAGCAACCGGGCGTTGGCCGCCTCCGGCGAGTCATAGAGGGCCCCGTATGCCTCGTTGCCCAGTTCCGCCAGTTTCGTGACGTTCTTCAGGCGGCGGCTTTCCTGCTCCAGTTCCTCGTCTTCGCCGGGCAGTGGGTTTACCTGTTCAATCTCCTTCACCTGCATCTGCCAAAGGTCAGCGAGGCGCAGCTTTTCGCGCTCGGTACGGTCGAGTTCGTCCAGCTGGGCTTGCACCTTACGCTTGTGCTCCCATGCCTCCGCCACCGTCGACAGCAACTCCGGATGCCCGGCATATTCATCCAGCATGGCCAGTTGGGCGTCCGGGTCAAACAACTGCTGCTGGTCGTTCTGCCCGTGAATGTCGCCAAGGAAAGGCGCGATTTCCTTCAGAAGCCCGGCGGTTACGGGACGGCTGGCAACAAATGCCCGGCTCTTTCCGTTCAGGTTGATCTCGCGTTCAAGCAGAAGGTCCTCGTCTTCCCACTCGATGCCGGCTGCCTCGAACAGGGCTAGTAATCGGGGGTGCCTGGGAACCTCGAAAACTCCACTAATGCGCGCCCGCTCGGCCCCGCTGCGAACCATCTCCGCGGAGGCCCGCCCGCCCAGCAGCAGCCCCAGAGCATCCACTAGCAGCGACTTGCCGCTACCCGTCTCGCCGGTCAGCAGGTTCAATCCGCCATGAAATCGCAGGCGGAGTTGTTCCGCTACCGCGAAGTTCTCCACCATCAGTTCAACGAGCATCTGTGTGCGATTATACGAAGGCTTTGGGCAGGGAGCGCATCATTGCAGGCTATTTAATGACGCCGCGGGTGGAACTGGCCAGGAACGCCAGCACCTGGGTAACTTCCGGCGTGGGGGGAATCTCAGCTTGGATGCGTGCCACAGCCTGCGAGGTGTTCAGCTTCGAGCGTGTCAGCAGCCGGAACATGTTCTGCAGAGCCTCGATCGATTCCCTGGAGAATCCGCGCCGTTCCAGCCCGGTGACGTTTGCGCCGAACACCTTGATTTCGCGTTCGCTGACGGTCGTCGAGTAAGGCATCACGTCCTGCGTCACCACGCTATAGCCGCCAATCATTGCATGCGCCCCAACTCGACAGAACTGGTGAACACCAGTAAAGGCCCCAATCACCGCCCAGTCGCCAATCATCACATGCCCAGCCAGCGTCACCCCATTGGCCAGCACGCAATGGCTGCCCAAGTGTACGTCGTGGGCCACGTGGGTGTAGGCCATCAGCAGATTATCACTGCCGATCACGGTGAGCGCGCCGCCCCCCTCTGTGCCGCGGTGGATGGTGACGAACTCACGGATCTTATTGCGGTGGCCGATGCGGGTCTCAGCACGCTCGCCCTTGTATTTCAGGTCCTGGGAGGCAACACCAATGGTGGTGTATGGGTAGAAGAGATTCTCGTCGCCAATCCAGGTGGGGCCCTCGGCGTAGATGTGGGCCATCAGTCGCGTACCAGCGCCGATTTCGACCTCGGCTCCAACGACGCAGAAAGGGCCAATGTCCGCGCCATCGCCGATGCGTGCCGCAGGGTCCACCACCGCACTCGGGTGTACTTTCGCGTTGGGGTGAATGCCCATCGCTTTGTCTGCGCGGCCTAGGCGCTTTCCTTATCCTGCAGCGAACACATCACCGTGGCTTCGGCAACCACCACGCCATCCACCTTCGCGGTTCCCGCCATCTTTGCGACGAAGGACTTACGCCGGATCATTACCATCTCAATCACGAGTTGGTCGCCGGGGCGCACCGGCTTTCTGAATTTCGCATCCTCCACGGAGGCCAGGAACACGAGCTTCTTGTGGCGGTCAGGAATTGATTTCAGCACCAGCACGCCAGCCACCTGGGCCATGGCTTCAATAATCAGCACGCCGGGCATCACCGGAAAGTCAGGAAAGTGGCCAATAAAGCAGGGCTCGTTCACCGTCACGTTCTTCACACCCACGATGCGTTCCGCTTCAAGTTCCAGAATGCGATCTACCAGAAGAAAGGGGTAGCGGTGGGGAAGAATCTCTCGAATTTCGTCGATAGTTAAGGCTGCCATGGGAATTGGCTATTATAGCAACCGATGACAGATGTGCTGGCGTATTTGGAAACTCGGGCGGATGCCTGGAAGGCGATGCTGCGGGAGATGGTGGAGATTGAGTCGCCCAGCGAGGACGCCGTGGCGGTGACGCGGATGGCGGAGTGGGTGGCCGATCGCGTGGCCCCCTATGCTACCGTCAAGTTTTTCGCTGGAGGTGCATACGGCAATCACCTGCGCTGCAACTTCAAGCTGAAGGGTGCTCCCCGCGACCGGCGGATTCTAGCAGTGGGGCACTGCGATACGGTGTGGCCGCAAGGCACGCTGGCCACCATGCCTTTCCGCGAGGAAGCGGGCAGGATCTTTGGCCCCGGCATCTTCGACATGAAAGGCGGCATTTCCTACTTTCTGATGGCACTGGAAGCCATGCGCGAACTGGCCATCAAACCCTGCGCATCCATCTCACTCCTGTTGGTTTCGGACGAAGAAATTGGCAGTCTGTCGTCCCGTCCTGTGACGGAGGCCGAGTCACGAAATGCCAGCCTCGCGCTCTTGCTCGAACCCGCCGTGGGTCCGGAAGGCCGATTGAAGACCGCGCGCAAAGGAACCGGCATGTACCGACTGAAAGTAACAGGACGTGCTGCCCACTCGGGAATCGACTTCGCCGCAGGGGCCAGCGCTGTAAGCGAACTGGCGCACCAGATTGGCGCCATCAGCGGGCTTACGAATCTAGACAGGGGCATTACCGTAAACCCAGGAGTGGTCCGCGGTGGCACGAAAGGCAATGTGGTGGCTGCCGAGGCGGAACTGCTTGGGGACATCCGCTTCTGGAAAACCAGCGACGGTGAAGCAGTGGTGCGCAAGCTCCAGCGGCTGAAGCCGCGTGACCGCCGCTGCCGGATTGAAGTGGAAGCCAGCCTCAACCGGCCCGCGCTCGAACGCACGAAGGCCGTGCAGCGCGCCTTTCAGCATGCACGCCGGATTGCCGCGGAACTGGGCATTGGCCTTCAGGAGGCAAGCGTGGGCGGCGCTTCCGACGGCAACTTCATTGGCGCGCTGGGCGTCACCGTGCTCGATGGTCTAGGCGCGGTGGGCGACGGAGCCCACGCCGTGAATGAGCATCTGATTGCCAACGCCATGCCCCAGCGAGCTTCCCTGCTGGCAGGGCTGATGTCGCGGCCACTGCCGGTTTCGTAACCCGACGAGGTATCGAGCCAGGTGTGTAATCATCGATCGGTCTATCCCCGCTGTCGTCGTAGGCCGGCCAACTGCGAGGCGCTGAGATACAGTTATGCGCAACGAATTCACCGCGATCGTCGAGCAGGACAGGCCGTGGCACATCGCGTACTGTACGGAAGTTCCGGGCGCCAATGGTCAGGGTCCCACGCGTGACGAGTGTCTTGTCAACTTGCGGGAAGCGATCGCCATGATCCTCGATCATTGGCGGGAAGAGTCATTGCGCGCCCTGCCACCCGAAGCAAAGCAGGAACTGCTTGTCGTCGGATGAAGCGTGAAGCGTTACTTCGGCATCCTCGTCGTCACGGCTGCGTAGTGCGCAGGGAAGGCAAGGAACACTCTTTGTGGGAGAACCCGCAGACAGGCCATGGCGAAGCGGTACCCCGTCACGTCGAGATTTCCAATATCCTGGCCAAGAGAATCTGCCGGAGGCTTCCGGCCCCAGATCCTCCAGGGTAATGCCAGATCCTCCCATTCGGTGCTGAACCAGCAGCTGCGCTGCTGGGGCCACACCCCGTACTGAAGAACGAGCAAGCCGGGCGTAGATTCGTCCGGCCTGCCAATGAATCCCGCAGGGCTTACCTGCCTTCACTCGACGGCGGAACAAGACCCTTCATCCGCATGTAAGTAACCAGGTTGCCGTAGTGCTCATAGACGTGTACCGAATTGAAGTTCAGCACGCCCACCCGCGCTCGCTGGCCTCGCATGAACGTTACCGGCGCTGCCATGTTGTCATCCGTCGTCGCCTTGTACGCCG
>JAHCHD010000262.1 GCA_026129915.1 Bryobacterales bacterium | reverse complement strand
TCGTGGACCAGCCCGAGGTTATGCCCGATTTCGTGCGCGAAGGTATAAGAAGGTCCAGTGGCATATGATTTGTGCACTACTGAAAAGGCGTTAGGGCCGAAGTTCGCTGGATCACTGCGCAGCAGGTTGGCGATGCCCACCACGACCCATCCGCCCGTCAGCGGTGGTTCCACAATCAACGACACCAGATCGGCACCGTACTGGTCACGCAGGGTATGGACCACATCCATTTGACCATCGGTTGGCGAAGTCAACCGATCAAGCGTTTCTGCCCAGTTCGCATAGCTCCAAGGGATAGACGCGTCGCCCCCAAGTAGGACTGTATGCACCAAGCGTAAGGCCACCTTCACGCCACTATTGACGAAGATGCGGTTGGTCTCCTCCAGCATGTTGTTGGCAAAGCTCTGCATCACCGCATCGTTGTTGTACCCAGCGGGGGTGCTGAAGCCCACCAGCACCCCGATTTCGCTGTAGCCCGAGGAAGCCAGCGCACCACCCGGTAGCCAAGATTCCGCGGCCTTGGCCGCGGCTTCAGTGGCGAGAGAAGGGGCGCGAACGGGTCCGCGCACCACGCCATTCTCGTCAGCTCTCGGAGTTTCCACGTAATCCGGCTGCCCGCCTGGATATCCCCGGAAGACTAACTGCCTCACCTCACCGCCGCCAAATGGTTCTACGGTAATGCGATAGTATTCGCCACTACGTAGCCGCACATAACCCACCATCGCGCCCTGATACCAGGTAAGTACCGAGTCTCCATCAGGCTCCCCGTTTCCCGCAGCCAGGACCGAGCCAATCCACTGTATTCCTACACCGTCGTGGGTGGGCTTCACTTCAACCACTTCCAGGTTAAGTGCTGTGTCCGGAAAGAGGTTCAGCAGGATGTTTCCTTGCCCAGTCGCCGCGCGGGGACCCGCTGTTCTCGACAACTTTCGTAAGGCGGCAACCGCGGATTGGTTCAAGGAAATAGAGCGGCTACGCAGTTCCACCAGCGGCTGATCGCCGGTAGCGACCTCACCGGCAGGGGAAGCGGCAGAGGTCTGGCTGTTCACGAACAGCGGCAGCAATTGCGCGCACAGGGCACCCGCGGGAAACAGGGCAAGCACGGAGAGGATCGCTGCCCGAAAGCATAGTCTTTCCGCGGGATGGCGCCACGCCAGCGGGGGGTCAAATAGCGAACGGATGAGGTTTGGCAAGGCCTATACTTCTCCATTTCTAATCCACATCAAGGATCGCCGATTCCGGGCGGAATTCGTCATTCGGAGACTTAGCTTATGGGTCAGTCGCGGCGGTAATGTCCCGCTCGGGAACCCACATTGAGCCTTTTTATCAGATATCGTCGTATTAAATTAACTTGAAACTGGAAGCTTGTCAATGTCGGCCAGACCGCGCTCGTACAGTTTCAACTGCAACCTCAACGGTGCCTGTCGGGTAAGGCAGGAAGTGACCCTGCGTCACTACTCATCCACCGTGATCAGCGCAACCCGTTGCACCGGCACTCCGCCCATCTTTAGTTCCACTGGGTGCGTGCCAGCTTGCAGGTCTGGCACCACCACGTTGATCTGGTTCAGGCCCGCCCCGGACAGGCCGATGAATTGCACTTTGGCGGGCATTCCGCCGATGCGCACTTCTGCTTCGTCAGGGTTTGCCAAGGGAGCTGCGCCAGAAAAGACTTGTCCCACTGGCACTTCGGGAAATGTGGGGCCGAAGCCGGTGCCGTAAATGGCAAGAATGTCGCCGGGCCTGGCAGGGCGACCGTTCGCACCCGGTTCCGACGGATTCCATGCCGGTGTGCCATCGGGGTGCAGCGCCGCGGGCTGCCGCTGGACGTCGAAGACAAAGATGCCGGGCGCTACATCGGCTGCCCAAACGAGCGCGGTATCCTTGCCGCTTGGGGTCTCTACCTCTACCGTCACCCAACCCACCGGCAAGCCGGCGGGCGCCTGGAAGTTGATCTGGCCGGGCGAGATATAACTCACCGGCGCGGGTTTACCGGCAACCGTCACGCGGAAGCCGTCCAACTCCAGCGGGAACTGGTCGCCATTGAAGTCGCGCTCCTCCCACAACCGGGCAGTGCTGGCCAGACGTTCACCGAAGACGCTCATCCAGGCACCGTTGGTGATGCCTGGAGCAAAGCTGGCAGCGTTCACAATACCACCAGAGGCGATTGCGGGCTTGCTGTCGCCGCCCGTGGGCGGAGCGGCATACACGGAGAAACGCACGGGAACCAGGGCTGCGGCGCAACCAGCGCCGCAAGTAACGGTGATTGCTGCATCGTACTGCCCAACCGGAAGTTCGGAGGATGAAGGCTGGACATCAATGCGCCAGCCACTAGACTCCTCCACGATTTCCGTCTGCAGCCAGTCTCCGCCGAAAGTGGTGACCTCCACCTGCGGCTGTGCCGTAAGCTGTCGCGTGCGAATACTCTGTTCTTGTGGACGAGCGCCGCGCCGTGCCTGGAAAGAAAGCGACTGCGGAGAGACCCCAATCGTCTCGCTTGACCTCACCTGGAACAGGACGGGAACTTGCGCGGGCGCCACTGCCCCGGTAGTGTTGGTTACCGTGAGAGTAGTCCTGTGCACACCGGGCGCCATGCCCGCAGCGCGCATCTCCACCTCAAACGGACTCTGGGTGCGGGTAGCCTCGACAGTTTCCTTTAGCCATGTCGCTGAGGGTGCGGTGAGCTTCACGGGAATCACGGCCAAGCCGGCACGCACTTCCATGGTGGCCTTCACGGGTGGCGGCGTTACGCTGGCACGCACCTGTCCCACAACTACTTGTGGCGTGGGCCAAAGCAACTGGGAAGCGGGCATGGGAGCCTGTTCCACGACTACCGTCTTGCCTCCGAACACCACCTTGCCACTGCGGGGCAACAAGCTGGAATTAGCCGAGGCCTTCACCCGAAGCGCGGCAGCGCCTATTCCAGTCGTTGCGGGCACGCTCAGCCAGGAAATCTTTGAATCGAACACCCAGGGGCACGCGACGTGCGTGGTCAACCTTAAGTCAGACGTGGATTCCAAATACGAAAAACTGATCTTGTCGGCCGACACGGTGTAAGTACAATCCGCCGGGGGCGGCACCCCAGCCTGGTTTACAGCAATGCCGACGGTTCCCATCACGATGGTTGCCGAGCGCGAGAATGGGGTTGCATTCGCGGCCACCCGGAAGTTGAGCTGCCCAGTGCCCTCGAAAATGTACGGCGGGCGTTGGGTGATCCAGGCAGGCAGACTCGGAGACTCCCATCCGCACGCCGTCGCCGCGCTCATCGTCACTTGGAAATCCGCCCCTGCGGAACTGATCTCGAAGGCACTCGGCGAAACTGTGTACTGGCAGTCCGCGGGTTTACCTGCCTGGGTGATGGTGAATGGCTCGTTACCCAGAAGCAGCACTTCAGTACGCGGCAGGACGGAGGGGTTGCGTTCCACACGGATACCCACGGTTCCGTTGCCCGTGCCAGAGCTCCCTGTCGTCCACGTTACGAAGCTGCCCGCGCCAGACCGTGCAGCACCCCATGGGCATCCCGGATCCGAGACTACTGACAGCGTCTGCGTGTTTACCGCCGCGCCCACGTGGATGCCTGTTCCCACCCAGGAAGCCTGGCAGGGTGAGGGGAGAGCATTCTGGGTGATCCGTAAGCCCAATGCCGTTGTAGGGAACAAGGTGTCCTGATGAAACACAATCGCTGAGATCCGTACGGCTCCCGTGGTGTTGGCTCCTACGTTCACCTTGATGGTTTCGCTTGTACTGTGCTTGCCACTTCCCACGACAGTGAGCCACGGAACGCTGGAGTTGCTGACATAGCGGCACGGCACCGATGGGGTGGCTGCCAGTTCAATGGTGGCGGCTGCATTCCCGATGTTCACTTCAGGCGGCTGCACTTGCACAGTACACGGTGCGACAGATTGCTCCACCGTCACCGTCTGACCAGCCACCCGCACGGTGCCCGTTCGCGGGTCGACTGAAGTGTTTGAGGTAGCACGAATCACCACGGAGCCATTACCGCTGCCACTTTGCCCTTGGACAATAGTGATCCAGGGCGTTTGTGATGTCGCCGACCACTGGCAGCCCTGCCTTGCGGTGACGGCAACCGTGGTGTCGCCTGCCATGTGAGACATACCAACTTGTTCTGCCACCTGATAAGTGCAGGGCGGGGGCGTACCGGGGCCTTTCCATGCCTCCGCGTAGGGACGGATGTACTCGAGGGTGCGCGCGGAGTCAATCAAGTTGGGAATCCCGGTGGGGATGGTTTCGTAGAGCACATCCGGGTTGGAGAAATTCTGAATGGCCCGGCATCCGTCACAGCCTTGGCTGTATGCCATTATGGTGAAGAAGTTAGGGATCAGCGTCTTCTGTTGGTAGCCCTTTGAATACGGATGGAACCCGCCAAGTAATCCTCCGTTGGCATCA
>JAHCHD010000261.1 GCA_026129915.1 Bryobacterales bacterium | reverse complement strand
GGTGGGAACGAATGCACGGCTCGCTCTCTGGGTGCTGCTGGGTGCGGTTGCGCTGCTGATGCTGATCGCCTGCCTGAACGTAGCGAATTTGTTGCTCGCGCGCGGAACCGCACGGCAGAGGGAGATCGCGATTCGTGCCGCACTCGGCGCCGGCCGGGCACGACTTGCTCGTTTCGTGATGATGGAATCTCTGTTGTTGAGCGCGCTCGGCACCCTGCTAGGCCTTGGAATTGCCTTTCTTTCCTTGCGCGCCATGCAGACTTTGGAGATCCGGGGGCTCTCGCGTTTGGATGACGCTAGCCTGAACCCCTGGGTGCTTGGCGCTGCAGCGGTGATTGCCCTTGTCACTGGGTTGCTGGCCGGCCTGGCACCCGCGGTCAAGGTTCCACATGATGCCATCACCGGCACCATTCGCGACGGAGAGCGCCAGACCGGGGGTCGCGGAACCAATCGACTGCGAGCCGCGCTGGTTACGGGCGAAGTAGCGCTCGCATTCCTGCTGCTGGTGGGCGCGGGCTTGCTGATTCGCAGCTTCACGGAGTTGCTCAGCGTGAAGCACGGCTTTCAAGCGGAAAACCGTTTGCTCTTTTCCGTCAACATGCCCGGCTCCTATTGGGAAGACAACAGCGGAAAGCAGTTTCTTGATCGCTTCCTCGGCCAACTCACGGTACTGCCCGATACGGTAGCTGTGGGCGCAGTTAGCCACCGGCCCGTGGAGGGGGGAAATCCCGGAATGAGCATCGGTCCCCCCGCGGGTTCCAGCACCGGGGATGCCGCGATATCGCACTGGGCTGGCTGGCGCATCACCTCGCCTGGATACTTTCGCGCGATTGGACTTCCTCTCTTGCGAGGCCGGTTCTTCAATGAAGAGGATCTTCCCGTCTGGGGGCAACGCGACAAAGCGGTGCCGGCACGCCATGTGGTGATGAGCGCGGCCTTGGCGAAGTTGCTTTTCCCGAATGAGGATGCAGTGGGCAAACCAGTGATCCTCTGGAAAGGGCAATCGAACCTGAATGCCGAAGTGGTGGGCGTGGTGGGGGACAACCACGAACGCGGACTTGCCACCACCCCGGCTCTCACGGTTTACATTCCATACGGGGCCGGGGCTCTCACCGGTGAGTTCGTCATCCACACGCGAGGCAATCCCGCAGGGCTCGTTCCCGTCGTCCGGTCGATGGTAGCCAACCTCGATCCGAGGCTCCCGGTGGCTGACGTTCGTTCCTTTGAAGACATCGTCCACCGATCAGTGGCGCCGCAACGGTTGAATGCCAGCCTCCTCGGAGTGTTCAGCGGCTTGGCGCTGGTCCTGGCCATGATCGGAATCTACGGTGTACTCTCCTATTCGATGAGCCACCGAACTGCGGAAATTGGCCTGCGGATCGCCTTAGGAGCGAGCCGCACCGATATCCTCCGCACCACCGTTGGCCAAGGAATGCGCCCGGCCCTGCCGGGGATCCTGCTAGGCGCCGTAGCTGCATGGTGGCTGTCGCAGACCTTTGGCAACCTGCTTTTCGGCGTAAAGCCATTCGACCCCCTAACCTACGCCGCCGTAGCCGCAATCCTCAGCATCACAGCACTCGCGGCCTGCTACATCCCAGCCCGCCGCGCGATGCGGATCGATCCCGCGGTGGCTTTGCGTGCGGAATAGGGGGGAGAACGAAAGATGGGCGGGGGTGTGGCTCCCCCTGCTGGACGAATCTAGAACGTTGGGGCGCAGGATCTGCTGCTCTCGAACCGGTGAGCCTTGCGGCCGCCGCGCTGCGGAAGCCATAGCCTACACTCAAACTACATGCTTAACCGGGGTTATGCCTACACCACCATCATCAGCAGCAAATACCACGGACAGAACCTGCTATCCCACCTGGCAAGCCTTTTCCCTCACTCAACCCCACAAGCCTGGCAACACAAACTGAACAACGGAGAAGTCACCCTCGACGGAGTCACCGTCACCGGAAGCGAAACGGTTACGTTAGGCCAAACCCTTGTCTGGAACCGCCCACCGTGGGTGGAGCCGGACTCCCCTCAGCATTTCGAAGTCGTGTTTGAAGACAACCATCTGTTGGCCGTCAACAAACCCAGCGGGCTGCCTACCCTCCCCGGCGGCGGCTTCATGGAAAACACTCTTCTGCGCTTGGTGCAAAAGCGGAACGCCAACGCAAACCCGGTCCACCGGTTGGGCCGAGCCACCACCGGAATCGTACTCTTCGCCAAAACTGCGGAGGCAGCGTCCAAACTAGTCGCCAACTGGAACTCACCCAAAATCCAAAAGATCTACCGGGCGCTGGCTCAAAACGTGGCGCAGGAAGACGCCTACGAAATCCTTACGCCCATCGGGCTCGTACCGCACCCACTCATCGGATCGGTGTGGGCCGCCAACCCAAGTGGTAAGCCGTCCAAGTCGTTGGCGGAGGTGATCGCACGCACCAACAGCACTACTACATTTGAGGTAAGCCTGCACTCGGGCCGCCCCCATCAAATCCGAATCCATCTGGCATCGATTGGCCACCCCTTGGTGGGTGATCAGCTATACGGCTTGACAGGGAAGCCTCTCGAAGATCTTCCCGGGCTCCCCGGTGACGGAGGCTATTTCCTGCACGCCCAGTATCTGAAATTCCAACACCCCATCTCTGGAGAACGTATCAATCTGGAGGCCGTTTTGCCGTTTGGATCCCCCTTGCGCGAGTAGCGAGCATCCGGTCCCGCAGCCGACAGGCAGCGAAGCAGCCGAAGGGTGAAGTGTGACGATTGCCCTGGCTTCCAATCCGTGGAAAGTGAGAAACACAGAGATAAAGCCTCCACGGAGCATCCGCCTTCCCGGAAGCGACTCCAGCCTTCCCGGCCCCACGCAACAGGCTGAAGGGCCGGCAGAGCCCAAACCCGTCCATTGGGCCAACCGTGCGCCGGAGATACCGTGACCCGGCTGGACTAAGGAGACACCATTGCCCGTAAGGACAAGACAGTGGCTGTGCTGCTGATTGTCTGTGAGGATGCCGGCGGAGCTGACTGCCTTTGAAACCACGTCCTCCAGCATGTGTGTGGCGTAAGTGACGCGCGCTAGACGTTTGATGAGACGGAGTGGGTGCTGCCCCACTTCCCCAGCGTTCTGCATGATGGCTGTGATGACGGGAGCTTTCCAGGCGATGAAGTACTCGTTGCGTTCGGCGGCGCTATCGATGGCGCGGGTCATCATGATGTCCTCGCACAAATCCTCCTCGACTTTCGCTTTGTTGGCGACATAGCCTGAATCGAAGCTGCCGCTCGGCCTTGATGTTATTCCGGTTCGTGACGAATCTCGTCGCTACCCGAAGTGCCTCGACAACCGCAGCGCCAGAGCTGCAAGCGTCCGTACGGGATTGGCCGCGGAGCTGAAGGGCATCACCGACATGTCACAGACGTAAAGGTTGTTTGTACCGATGACGCGGAGGTCTTCGTCGACGACGGAATCCTGCTGAAAGCCACTGTCTTTGCCCGGGCGGTAGGGCATGCGGAGCGATCCCGCCGCATGGTGAACGGTACCAAAGCCGAAGGCTTTGCCATCCTGGCCGTAGGCGCCCTGTGGACGCACCGGGGATCCGTTGATCTGGAACTCCGCGAAGATGCGCTGCGAGACTTCGTTGAGCACGTCGAAGATCTGGTTGTAGTCTTTCTGCCAGCCGGCGAGGGCGGGGAAACGGGAGTCACGCAAGCGGTCCATCCATTTCTGGTTATGGAAGGTGATTTTCGGGACGTATCCGAAGGGTGGCGCAGGTTCGATGACGTTGTCGTCATCGAGGCAGTTGCCGAAGCTGAACTTGATGTCGATGCGGGAGGGTCCGGTGAGGCCAGGATTGGGGTAGCCGGGGCCCGTGGTGTCGGTAGGGTCGTTCTCGCGCAGGTGCCAGTATTCGTGGTTTAGGTTCATTTCCACGTTGAACGGGTAGCGGATCTGGCCGGGGTTGTTCGGGTCTGGGAGTCCTCTGGAGTAGAGGACAATCTTGGCGTGGCTGGTGCGCGAGAGGTGAACGGAGCCGGCGTGGGTGGCAAAGCCCGTGAGTTCGCTGGTTGTGGGGTGATCCGTGAGGCCTCTTCCAACGAGATGCTGAACCGGCTGGGGCAGCCCAGGGAACATGCTCGAGCGGCGTAGGAGTTTCGGGCTTTCGACGGAACCGCAGGCGAGCACTACCGTGGGCGCCTGAAAAATGCGAAGACTTCCGTTGAGGGTATTGCGGACTACGAGTTGGAAGTGGCTACCGTGGTTCTGGACGTCTTCGACGAAGGCGTTCAGCAGGAGCTGGAGCCCGTTGAAATCGCCATGACTGACCCCCGGTGTGAGGCCGAGCTGGTTGATGAGGAGTTCGGCTGTGTTGAAGACGCCGGTGGGGATAAGGAACATCTCGTCGGTGGGCGAGCTATCGGCCTCGAGATAGGGCTGGTGCAGGGCTCGAGGGGTTTCCTCAATGATGAAATCCTGTGCAA
>JAHCHD010000260.1 GCA_026129915.1 Bryobacterales bacterium | reverse complement strand
GCTGTTCGACAAGGACAGCGGTACGGGGAGCGTAACGCCTTTTCAGGCGCTTTCGACGGCCTTGGCTTCCACTGTGGGCGTGGGGAACATCGCGGGCGTGGCCACGGCGATCTTCCTGGGCGGCCCGGGCGCGCTCTTCTGGCTGATGGTTTCGGGCCTTTTTGGCATGGCAACGAAGTTTTCGGAGATCGTCGTTGCCCTGCATTACCGCGAACGCGATTCGAGCGGTGTAATGCGCGGCGGCGCAATGTACGTGCTCAGCAAAGGGCTCAAGTTGCCCTGGATTGGTGCGGCCTTCGCGCTGCTCACCTCCCTCGCCGCCTTTGGGATTGGCAACATGGTGCAGGCCAACTCGGTGGCCGATGCGGTGTTCAGTTCCTACGGCGTCCCCAGGCAGTACACCGCCATCATCCTGTGCGCGCTGGTGGGGATGGTGGTGCTGGGCGGCATCCAGCGCATCGCGCGGATCACCACGGTGCTGGTTCCCTTCATGTGTCTGCTATATCTGGGCGGTTCGCTGGTGATCGTGTTGCGGCACTTCGCTGAGATCCCATCCATGGTGATGCTCGTTCTCGATTCGGCCTTTGGCGGGCAGGCGGCTGTGGGCGGTTTTGCGGGCGCTACCGTGATGCAGGCGATGCGCATGGGTATTGCCCGGGGCCTGTTTTCCAATGAAGCCGGGTTAGGCAGCGCACCCATCGTGCACGCTTCCGCATCCACCGATCATCCCGTGCGCCAGGGGCTCTACGGCATTTTCGAGGTGTTCATCGACACCCTGGTGGTGTGTCTGCTGACCGGTTTCGCGATCCTCGCCACCGGTGCCTGGACTACTGGAGCAAACGGCGCAGCGCTCTCAGCAAAGGCATTTGAGATTGGCTTGCCCGGCGTGTGGGGAGGTCTCGTTGTTAGCACTAGTGTCATCACCTTTGCCTTTTCCACCATCGTTGGTTGGGCCTACTACGGCGAAACCGGCGTTACCTACCTGTTTGGCGCGAAGGCACAACTGCCGTACCGGCTGGCGTGGATCGCCTTTGTCTACCTTGGGGGAGTGGGTAGCCTGACGCTGGTCTGGAACATCGCCGACACCCTCAACGGGCTAATGGCCATTCCCAACCTCATCGCCGTTCTGCTGTCCTTGGGGCTGCTGCGCAAGCTGATTGCCGAGTTCTTCGAGCCGCGTCCGTAGCCATTGGGCATTCAACGCTCTGCTCTGCCCGGCCGGCAGGGAGCACACCCGCGGTCATTTGTTTACTTGCGGCATCCTGGTTGATGTGAGCTAAATAAGAATTACGGGCGGACTTAGGCCGCATGTAGCTTCAGCGCGCCTCCATTCGAACTCGAACCCCGGCATCCAATTTCATCGAAGTGAGACCAGGCATGAACAGACATTTGCATTCAGTGGCGCTGGCGGGAAGTCTCCTGCTGCTCGCCCTCGTTGGCGCAGCACAGCAGGTAATCAACAACCTGCCGATTCGAGCGTACGGCGCGATTTCCCCCACCCGCATTGATACCACCAACCCGAATCTCGTGGAGGGTCGCGAGTTCGCTCTGCCGCACGACGTCGCCGTTGACCCAGCCAGTGGCTTTGTCTACGTGTCTGATGCAGGCAACAATCGCGTCCTGGGCTTCACCAGTGTGTTGGCCTTCGAGAACGGCGCGGCCGCGGCGCTGGTCATCGGCCAGTCGGACTTCAACACCACCTCCGTGGCGAATCTGGCGCAGCGGCCAGATCAACTGAATGCTCCCACCGGCCTGGCCGTGGATGCCAACGGCAACCTCTACGTAGCCGACAACGGGAACCACCGGGTGCTCCGCTTCGCCCGGCCCTCGGAAAACTGGGCAGGGGTGGGAACCCGGCTGCTGCCAGACCTGGTGATCGGTCAGGAGAACCTCACCAGCAATACGGCGCCAAATCCTCCTACGGCACGGTCACTGAGTTTGCCTTCGCCCAGTTCCACGGCTGCTGGCGGTACCCTGAACTTCAATAATCCTGGCACGGTGGGCCTCACCTTTGATGGCGACGGCAACCTTTGGGTAACTGACTGGAACAACCATCGCGTGCTGCGCTTTCCGGCCAGCGCGCTAGGTGCAGGCGCCAGCAATGGGCCGCAGGCAAACCTGGTTCTGGGCCAAGCGGACTTCACTTCGCGCGTAGTTCCACCCACCGGAGGCACACTTGCCGGCCGTCAGAACAAGCTCACCACCTCTTTTCCACGCGCCGTCGCCTATATTCCTGACGGCAATCTGCTTGCCGTGGCGGATGGGAACTTCCGCGTGCTTGTGTATCAGAACCCGTCCAGTAACAACCAAGCCGCGTTGCGGATTCTGGGGATCCCGACTACCGTACAGATCAACGCCAACACGCAGGCGGCTGCGAACATCATCAGCCTATCCTTCGGCGTCTTTGCCGCTGCCTCCAATCGCATCGGTGTAGTGGATACCTTCAACAACCGCATTCTGGTGTACCCTCCTCGCGAACAATGGGTCGCCGAGGTACAGCAGTTCTCTCCGAATGCAAACCTTCTGGCCGGTCAGGCGAACTTTGGAGATCGCGATGCGAATCGCGGGCAGGGCGTTCCCAATAGCAACGGCTATTCCCGTCCCTTTGCGGCAACTGTCTTCCAAGGCAAACTCCTGGTGATCGATACGGGTAACCACCGATTGCTGCGCCAGAGCCTGCAGGCTGGTTCCGTCGATCCTGCCGACGGTGTGCTTGGCCAGGCGAACTTCCAGGCCTCGGCCATCAACCGTGCGGAAGGCCAGGAAGTGTTTCAACCAACGGGCATTGCCTTCGATTTCAGCAGCGATCCGCCTCACGTGTACATCGCCGATAGCGGCAACCACCGCATCCTGGGCTATCGCAATGTCCAGCGCTTTCGGTCACTGGCCCCGGCCGATATTGTGATCGGCCAGCCGGATCTCACCACGAACGTCATCAACTATCCCGGTGGCCAGACCGATTCCCCCACGCAGTCAGGACTGTCTAGTCCTACGGATGTGGCGGTGGATGCGGATGGCAACCTGTGGGTGGCCGATGCAGGAAACGGGCGCGTCCTGCGATTCCCAAAGCCTGACTTCGACAACCCAGCTACTCTGCCGCAGGCAAACGCTGTCCTCGGCCAGCCAAACTTTACTACCCGCAACTTGACGGTTACCCAAAGCACCATGGTGACCCCCACCAGCGTGGCCATTTCCATCATCGGATCGGTGGTGGTTTCTGACCGCTCAGCGAATCGCATCCTGGTGTTCCAGCCCCCCTTGTCAAATGGCATGTCGGCCACCAGGGTGATTGGCCAGGACGATTTTGTGAATCAGGGCAGCGGCGCGGGCGGTAACCGGTTTAACCAGCCCAGAGGATTAGCCATCGATGCCGCCAACCGCCTTTACGTGGCTGACTTCAGCAATAACCGGATGCAGATCTTCGGTAACCTCGATTCGTTGCCCAGCACCGGCGCCAACGCGGGCAACTCCATCACGCTTGGGTTCGGCAACTTGGCGATCTCCCAGCCCATCGATGTCACCGTGGACCTAGGGTCCGGTGAAATCTGGCTCACCGAAGCGGGGCGCAGCCGGGTACTCCGCTATCCGGAATTCAACCAGCTCTTCTTCAATCCCCAAGCGAACTTCTTTGTGAGCACCCTGGGTAGTGGAGGCCTGGGCGCTATTTCCGTGGCGGTAGACGCTCGCGGCTTCCCGATTGTAGGGGAGGGTTCCAACCGCATCTCCTTCTATGTGCCCAGGGTTTCCACCACGAATGCCGCGACGTTCTTCACCTCACAGCCCAATGCCCCAAGCGCGGGCCAACCGCCCTTCGGACACCTGGCGCCGAATACCATTGCCAGCGCCTTTTCCTTTGTTGGCAATTTCGATGTGAGCAGGGAGATTCCCACCGCCGCGGCGGAGAGTGTTCCCTTGCCCACGGAGCTTTCGGACATTGAGGTGACCCTCGATGGACGTCCTCTGCCGCTCTTTTTCGTCTCCGACTCCCAGATCAACTTCTTCCTCCCCAACGACGTACCACAGTCGGGCGTGGTGCTGATTGATGTTCGGCGGAAGTCCAATGGCGATCTGCTGGCTGGTGAGTTCGTGGGCATGGCGCCAGTAGCCCCAGGGCTCTTCACGCGCAATGAGCAAGGCACGGGGCAGGTGGCTGCCGTCAATTTCGCGGGCCAGACCGCCTCGGGCGATAATAGCGCCGCAAACCCGCTCATCCGTGGGCAGGTGATTGCACTCTTCGGTACCGGAATGGGTTTTGTGCCAGGTGCGCCTAACGATGGCAGCCCGGTGAATACGGCACTGTCCACGCCCAATGCGCCGTTTGCGGTATCGCTCGCAGGGCAATTGCCTCCTGGCAACGTAGAGTATTCCGGATTCGCTCCCGGCTTTGTGGGCCTTTGGCAGATCAATGTGCGCATTCCGGATAATGTGCCGCCCGGCGGTGCGGTACCGATCGTGCTGATCTACAACAACTCGAACACCAGCCAGGGAGTTCGCAACGGGGTGCAGGGCACCATTCAAACCACCTTCGCCCTACGCC
>JAHCHD010000026.1 GCA_026129915.1 Bryobacterales bacterium | reverse complement strand
TTCCGGGTTAGTGGACATCAAACTTCCTTTGTAAATGAACTCGGTTCATCGCGCGACTGCGGGGTGCGCTCAAACATATCGGCGATGTAGTCGTAAAGCGCGGCGTAGAGCATGCGCTGCAAGCTCCAGGGGAACTGGCTGCCTGCCAGGTCACGCGGGTGCAGAGGCATCCTGTAGTCGATTACGCCTTCGATGGGCGTCCGCAGCCGGATGAGAAGGCGGGGTTCGCCTCCATAGCCCGGCTCCGCATCAAAAACGAAGAGCGGGTGCTGATATCGCGCCAGTTCGTTTCGAATTTCCTCAACACTGCGCACAATCGTATTGTAGAGGCAGCCATGCAGCCGGAGTCAGAAATACTCGTCAAGATTAGCAAGGACGATGCGGGTGCCATCTCCCTTACCCAGGTGCGGCAGCAGCGAATCGCCGTGCGCGATCTGGTGGAGTTGCTGGTGAGCGTTGCCGGCAAGGATGCTCCGCGGATCGCTGCCATCCTGGAGCGCGGGACCTTCGTGAAGGGAATGTCCCGCCTGCGCTGGCAGGGCTTTGCAGCCGCGGAGGCCGCGGCGCAGTGCCTGGCGGAACTGCCGGACCCCTGGCCCGAGCGGCCTTTTCTGCTCGGCGAACTACGTACCATGGAACTGGCCAACGGCCGCCGGACGCTGCCAGTCGCCGTGGAGGCTGCCCGAACGCGCCGCTGGCTCCAACGCCGGTGCTTTCTCGATGCCTTGCAGGACGCTCTTGCCAATCATCCGCCCCTCTACTGCCGCTACGATTACGAGGCTCGCGCCGACGTCTACGTTTGGGACCCAAGCCCGGACGGGATTGCCGCACTGCAGCATGCGTCCGCGCTATTGCCTGGCGCATCTCTCCGCCGGGCCGTGGCGGAGTTTCCCGTGCAACGCGTCCTGCTACGCTGTCCACGCAGATGACGCACGCCGCGCGGACTACGAGCCCTTCTTGCCCCGCTTTGTGCGCACCTTTACGCGGATGGGCGTCCCCTCAAAGCCAAAAGCTTCCCGTAGCTGGTTGACGACGTAGCGTTCTGTGGAAAAGTGAAGCTCCTGTGCCTTGTCGACAAAAAGCACAAAGGTAGGCGGGCGGATGGCCACCTGCGTCATGTAGTAGATCCTGTTTGTTTCGCGGATGTTCAGGAACGAAGCGAAGCGGTTCAGTTCGCCCGTGCCCACGCGCTTGGAGGCTGCCTGGTATACACGCTGAATCGCAGGGTAGATGCGCTGAACGCCATCCTGCTTCAGGGCGGAAATCACCACAACCGGTGCGTACTCGAGGAACTTCAGGTCCCCCCGAAGATCGCGCTCAAATTGGCGCTTACCACTGCCCTTATAGGCATCCCACTTGTTCACCACCAGAATGAGCGGTTTGCCCTCCTCGTGCGCGTATCCGGCAATGGTGGCGTCAGAACCAACAATGCCTTCCTCGGCGTCCAGAACCAGCAACACCACGTCGGCCAACTCCATGTGCTTGCGCGCCATCACCACGCTAAGCTTCTCGGCCATCATGTGCGTCTTGCCCTTGCGGCGGATGCCTGCCGTATCCACGAATAGAAACTGAGCACCGTTGCGGGTCACAAGTTCATCCACGGCGTCGCGAGTCGTTCCGGCGACGGGCGACACAATGGCGCGCTCTTCGCCGGTCAGCGCATTCAGCAACGTGCTCTTGCCTACATTGGGACGGCCGATAATCGCCACGCGGATCGGACGCCGGGGAGCCACGGTTTCCTCCGCGGTTATTCCCGCTTCTGCCTCTTGCGGATCAAGCTCAGCAGGAGCTTCCTTCACCGGGAAGTCCGAGGTGACATGATCGAGCATCTCGCGGATGCCAATCTTGTGCTCGGCCGATACCGGGAACATGTGCTCGATGCCCAGTTCGTAGAAATCGCCCATCAGGCTCTCGCGGGAGGGGGCGTCGATCTTGTTTACCGCCAGGGTCACCCGCTTGCCCTCGGCGCGCAGCATCCGCAACAGGTCGCGATCAGCCGCCGTAATTTCCGTGCGGCCATCGATTACGTAGATAATGGCCTGCGCTTCGTCGAAGGCCACCCGTGCCTGCTTCAGAATCTGGGACGGGATGAAGGCGCTGTCGTCGATGACAATGCCGCCCGTATCGGTGACGCGGAAGTCCCTGCCCCGGTGAGTGGCGCGCCCGTTGATGCGATCGCGAGTGATGCCTGGTTCGTCACCAACAATCGCGCGCCGCGTTCCTGTGATGGCGTTAAACAGCGTACTCTTGCCGACATTTGGCCGCCCGACGATCACCACTAGCGGGAGTGCCTGATTCTCCGTTTCCATCGCCTGCTATGGTAGCACCGGGATAAAATGGCGGCTCTCAACGGCATGCCACCGTACATGCTCACGCTAGGAAATTGGCATCCATCAGCGCAGCATGTCGTTCAACTTCTTCACTTCCTCTGGCGGAAACTTGGGCTTGCGGTCAGCGGTGTAAAGTCCGTTGATCTCCTGTTCGACGTCCGTGATTTGGGTGTAGCAGATGCCAATGAACTGCGGCAGGTCACTCAGTGCCTCGTAAAGGCTCCTCAGGCGGGCCATGGCGCTTTCCTGGGTCTTCTCCACCCCAGCGTACCCCCAGGCGTTGTCGGCCGTCTGCTGGCCCTCCAAAATCGTCGCAATGCCGCCAAACTCACTCAGGAAGTAGGGAGTGCCGTTGTAAACTACCTGCGGCGCAAGGGCGGGTCGGCCGTTGCTGGGAATCACGGTACCCGGCACGTTCGAGAGGCTTCGGTACTTGCGCGTCAACAACTCTCCATCGCGAGCGTAGTCATGCAGGCTCATCAAGTCCGTCGTGTCCACCTGTTCCCATCCGTCGTTGCCAATCACCGGCCGTGTGCCGTCGAGACTCTTCGTCAGGTAGTACAGCGATCGAATGTAGTCGCGCTGGCGGGCATCGCTCACATCCGGTACTCCCCAACTCTCGTTTAGCGGGACCCACATCACCAGGGAGGGGTGGTTGATGTCGCGTTCAACTGCCTCCATCCATTCCCGTGTGAACAGGCGGATGGAGCGTTCGTCGTAGCGGATAGGAAAGGTGTTGGCCATTTCGCCCGAAACCAGAAAGCCCATCTTGTCCGCCCAGTAGAGGTAACGGGGGTCTTCCACCTTCTGGTGCTTGCGAGCCCCGTTGAAGCCCATTTGCTGACTAAGCTCGATGTCTCGAATCATCGCCTGGTCGCTGGGCGGGGTTACCGTGCTCTCTGGCCAGTAGCCCTGATCGAGGACGAATTTCAAATACACGCGCCGGTTGTTGAGCAGAAACTCCCCGTTGCGAATTTCCACGGTGCGAAAACCCGCGTAACTCTTTACCTTGTCAATAGGTTGTCCATCACGGAATAGCGTGAACTCCACATCGTAAAGGTTGGGGCTCGTCAGCGACCATACCCGCGGATTCTCCACGGCCAGAGAAACAATTGCTTTTTCTCCCACCGCGGTCGCACGGCTGCGCGCCACAGGCTTGCCTTCCCATAACACCACCGCCTCTGCCTCAAGCTCGCCCGCGGGTTCGCCAATGCGAATGTCGAAGCTGGCCCGGCCTTCGTGATTGAAGTCAAAGCGCGCTGAATCCAGGTAACTCTGGCCTACGCTTTCCAGCCATACCGGCTGCCAGATACCGCTGGTGCGGGTGTAGAAGATGCCTCGTGACTGGGGCTCCCAGTATTGTTTGCCGCGAGGGATCGCACGGTCTTGCGGGGGATCCTCCACGCGCACAGTCACCAAGTTAGCTCCCTGCCGCAAGAGCTTTGTAACGTCCAGCGAAAAGGGCACCTGCCCACCTTCGTGGAAACCGGCCAGCGTCCCGTTCACCCACACGTGCGCCCTGTAGTCCACTGCGCCAAAACGCAGCAGCACCCGCTTCTGCAGCCATGCGGAGGAAATTTCGAAACGCCGCTGATACCAGGCGCGCTCGCGAAACTCAGTAACTCCAACGCCGCTGAGTTTGGTCTCCCAGGCGAAAGGAACAGTGATTGACTGTGGCCAGTTCTGCGCTTCCCGGAACCAGCCCGCGCGAATGCCTTCATCTTCGGTATCGAAGCGGAATTGCCAGGCGCCGTTGAGGGTCATCCACTCGCTACGCTCCCACTGCGGCTGCGGGAACTCCGGTCGGGGAATCTGCGCCAGCGCGGTTACCAGACAAAGGCCAGCCAAACAGGCTAGGGAGATTCCGCGAAGTGCAAAAGAATGAAGCGCATTAAGACGACGCGCACTAAGGCGACGTGCAATAGAACAACCCATGGTGACTCTTCCTCAAGTGCCGTTTGGATTCTGCGGGACCAAGATGGAAACGGCCCAGCCACAACGGCAGCCTCCTGAGCATATCGCCCTTGCCGTTTCGACGACAACTGGCAGCGCAGGGGTGTGGCGCGTTGGCTAGGCCGTTTGTCCTTTACTGGACTGCCAGCTTCCCACCAAACTGTGCGGGAATGCCGTTGATCACCAATTCCACCATGTGATCTCCTGCCGGTAGCGACGGAACCTCGACGTTCAGTTGGTTTAATCCGGCGCCAGATAACCCAGCGAAGTGCACCTTAGCCGGCTTGCCGCCGATGGTGACCTCCACTGCGCCCTGGGCAACCAGGTTGGCCGCTCCAGAGAACACGAAGCCCGGTTCCACACGTGGGCTCGTGGGCCCAAAGCCAGTGCCGAAGATCGAGATTACCTGGCCAGGGCGAGCAGCTTCGCTGTTTGGCGGCGCCTCCGCGGTTCTCCTCATCACAGGCTTTCCTTCCGGCGTAATTGCCGCCACCTGGCCGTTGTTGTCGAACTGGAACAGGCCTGGAGTCTGTGCCGCAGAGTAGACAAAGCTTTCATCCTTGCCGAACGGCCCTTCGATCTCCAGCCGTACCCAGCCCGGCCGGACTCCGGCGGGGATCTGAATGTTCACCTGGCCCCCGCTGATGTAGTGGATGGGAGCTGGCTTGCCGTCCACCCGAACCCTGACGCCGTCCAGCGTAGTGGGCATGCGATTTCCTGTGAAATCGCCAATGCTCCAAACGCGCGCTGCTTCTGCCAGGTTCTCTCCGAAGATACTCACCCAGCTGCCCTCAGACACGCCCTGCTCATAGCTGGCCGCGCTCACCACGCCGCCGGAGGCCAGCTTGGCCTTGCGCTGGTTATCTGATGAGGTGGCCGAAGTCACTTCCATTCGCACCGGAATAGTGAAGTTAGAGCACGAAGCTGAATGGCAAGCGACGGTGATGGAGGCATCGTAAGTACCAGCGGGCAGGCCCACCGGATTCGCGCGCACATTCAACAGCCAATTTGCATTGCCTTCCGTGGCCGAGAAGCTCAGCCAGTTGGCTGCGGATTTCTGGAAGCCTAGGGAGACGTTCTTGTTGGAGGGCCACAGTCGCGCGGTCTGTGTGGTTTCCGCGCTTGCCGTGGTTAGCTTGAACGACAGCGCCGTCGGCGTCGCACGAATGGTTACCGGCGACGTGACGGTGAAGGTTACCTGCAGAGATGCCTGACCATTGGACGTCCCAGAGGAGGATACCAGGATGGTTGCCGAGTAAGTGCCTGGGTTCAGATTTGTGGGCGATGCGCTGATTCCCAAAGAGCCGGGAGTTGAGCCGCTCGCATTGCTGACCACCAGCCAGGTCGGGATGGAACCACCCACGCTGTAGGTGAGCGATGCTGATCCGGTAGACACGCCCACCGTGCTCTGCGTGGGCACCTCGGAATTGGAAGACCCGTTCATGGTGAGTTGGGATTGTGAGAGCGTCAGCACAGGCAGGACGGTCTGTCCCGCCTGCGTGATCGTCACTGCTTGCCCGGCTACGGTAAGCGTGCCAGTTCGGCTGCTCGTGGTTGAGTTTGCGGCAACGGTGAGGGCGAGTGTGCCATTTCCCGTGCCAGTCGCACTGCTAATGCCAACCCATCCAGCCTGAGACGAAGCACTCCAGGAACACGCGCCATCGGCGACGATGGACACGTTGGATCCACCACCGTTGCTCGGCATGGAAATGCTGGTCGGGGTTACTGTGTATGAACAAACGATCGGAGCCGGTGTTCCGGGTTGCGTGACGGTAACAGTCTGTCCCGCGATGGTGACAGTGCCGGTACGCGAAGTGGTGTTTGGATTCGCAGCAAAGCTCAGCGAGACCGTGCCGCTGCCAGAACCGCTAGCGCCAGCGCTCACGGTGATCCAGGCCGCGTTGGAACCAGCGTTCCAGGAGCAGCCGGAAGTCGAAGTGACGTTCACCGCGCCGGAACCGCCGGCATTGGAAGTTGATAGCGAAGTGGCGCTAAGGGTGTAGACACAGGGCGCTGCCGCCTGAGTGACGGTGACGGTCTGTCCCGCGATGGTCACGGTGCCGGTACGCGAAGTGGTGTTTGGATTCGCAGCAAAGCTCAGCGAGACCGTGCCGCTGCCGGAACCGCTAGCGCCAGCGCTCACAGTGATCCAGGCCGCGTTGGAACCAGCGTTCCACGCGCAGCCGGAAGTCGAAGTGACGTTCACCGAACCGGATCCCCCGGTGTTGGAAGTAGATAGCGAAGTAGCGCTGAGGGTGTAACTGCAGGCTGCCGCAGCCGCCTGGGTAACTGTCACCGTCCGGCCGGCAACAGTCGCCGTTCCAGAGCGCGAAGTGGCATTGGGATTCGCAGCAAAGCTGAGAGTTGCGCTTCCGTTGCCCGTCCCGGACGAACCCGACGTTACCGTAATCCAAGAAGCATTGGACGTGGCCGTCCACGCGCAGCCCGAGGTGGTGGTCACCGAAACAGAACTCGTACCAGTCCCCGCGCCCGTCGAAACTGACGTTGGGCTGGCATTGTAGCTGCAAGATTGCGCGGGAGCAGATCTCCAGGCGGCAGCAAACGGGGCCATAAAGTCCAGGGTGGCGGCCGCATCGATGTCGTTTGTCACACCCATCGGAATGCCTGAATAGGTCACCCGTGGGTTTGAGAAGTTCGCTACTGGCGTGCATCCCGAGCATCCGGAACTGTAGGCCATCACCGTGTAAAAAGTGGGAGAGAGTGTCTTTTGCTGATAGCCCTTTGAGTAGGTGTGAAGTCCACCCCCTGAACCCCCGTTTGCAGGATCATGATTCAGGCCAAGGTTGTGCCCTACTTCATGGGCAAAGCTTAGGTAGATCCCGCCTGCGTAGCCCTGGTGCGTAACACTAAACGCCCAAGGCGCAAAGCTGGCTGGGGAGCTCGTACACATGTAGGCCATCCCGACAGTTCCGCCCGAAAACGGATGCGAAACCAGCAGTCCAACCACGTCTGCCCCATACTGATTGCGCAGAGTGTGGACTTCGTCCATCGCCCCGTCACTCGTCTGGCGCAGCGCGGAAAGCGCTGTGTTATAGCTCATGTTCGATAGCGAGTCGTCGTAGGCAACTTCAGCGGCGTGTACCAACCGCAATTGCAAGTTTACTTGGCTGTTGGAAAATGAAGCATTGCTCTCTGCGACGATCGTATTGATGTGGGCCAGTACGCCAGCCGTCCCTCCCCGGGCATCGCGCGTCCGGACCGTGTAGGCGATCAGTAGGTCGACGATTGTCGGATTCCCTGAATAGTTCGCCATATCCCCGGTGGCCTGGAAGTCGGCAGGAACCTTCAGCCGGCTTGCCTTTGCGTGCCGCACCAATCCGTTCTGGTCCTCTTCAGGAATAATGTAATCATCCGCACCGTCGGGATTACCCTCGAACCGGACCTGGCGGATTTCCCCCTCACCGGAGGGCTTCACAAATACGTCGTAGAACTCACCATTGGAAAGCCGAACCGAGCCGCTCATTGCACCTTCGTAAACGGTCAGGATGACGCGGTCCTCTCCGGTTGTCCCGGCAAAGCCGTGAATTACCACGCCCACGCCGTCATGCGTGGGTTCCCTGCGCTCCACGCGCATCGGAATCTGGGTGTCGGGAAAGAGATTGAGCTGCACCACTGGGATAGCCGTCTGTGAGTCCATCACGTCGGCGTCTCCAGAGGCGAGGGCGCGCACCGCGCTCTTCTGCAGGCCCACTCCCCGGCTGCGAAGAACTTGTACGGGGTCTTTCTCGTCAACGGCAAGAGCACGGGCCTCCACGCCGACACTGTCACTAAACAGTGCCGGGGCAGGGGACTGGGCTTGCACGGAAATTACGAGGGCCAGAGATAGTATAAAGGCAGGAAGAAGGGTTATTTGAAATGATGAAATCAATAAGCGGAGTTTCTTGATTTCTGGGCTTTGAGATTCGGCAAGAATGCTGGGTATCACGACGGAGCTCCGATGCTCTCTGTTTTATTTAAAGTGGCGGTGCCTGCCTACCCCGTTTGGGGATATATGCTGGTTTGCGCTCTGGAATCTATTTTGCGCTGGCGCTAGGGGATTCCGCGACAAAAAGGTACTTGTCGTACTAGAATCGACTTACCCAGAATTCCTCGAGTACTCCCATGAAGCCTATCAAAAATGATCGTAAATCGGCAAAATCTAGTGTATTTGGCCGATAATTGAGGGGAGTCGGGTACTTGAAATGAGTGTGTCATATCAGTAAAAACGATGCCGCCTGCGAAGAATTTACCTACCCCTCGTGTCGCCTGCCAAATCTCTACTGCCGAAAAGCGATCCAGTTTCATGCACATGCAGAAGATTCCGAGAATCGTGTAATTTCTCCGGGCGCCACGTAAGACTTACACTAGTACCCATAGACCCATCAAGGATCCCTGTTTTGGCCAAAATGCGAACAAAGAGAGAAGTAGGTGCGGTTTCAATTGCAACCACTGGGCCCATTTTTTGCTCCTGCTGCCGCTGCCTTTACGCTTCTAAGACTAACTTCTTGTGAGAACGTCTTCGCATTAAACGCGCGTTCATGCTGGATGGTGAGGTCTTTGTGCCTCCTCGTCCAGTGTTTTGCCGCCAGCGACATAACAACGCGCGTGCCGTCCATAGCCCTCTTATCGTTAGGAGTGCTCATTTTCAGACATCCAAGTGTGCTCTTTCCCGTGGTCGGTGTGGAATCCGGTTGGGTCGTAACCCTGGGGGACAGGGGAACCCGTTCAAGCGAGCCACGCCGGTGCGCCACTACAATTAAGTGAGTGTCCCCTCCCACGCCTGCCAGGGGTTGCTCCTCTGAACCATGCACCAGCACACCTTTCAGATCCAAGGCATGGATTGCGCCAACGAGTCGCGCGTAATCGATGCCGCCTTGCGTGCATGCCCAGGGGTGGAGGACGTCCAATTTAACCTGATGCGCCAGTGCGTTACCGTTCACTTTGACGCTGCACGCACAGGTCTGTCCGCCCTCAGGGCAGCCGTCCAACGTGCTGGCTTTTCACTTGCCCATGAAGACCTTCCCGCCGGCGGTTGTGACGGCATCCGCGGACAAGTCCACTTGGCGTCAGTCTCCGCACTCCTTTTTCTAGTTGGGGCAATGCTGTCCATGGGATTGGTGGAAATCCCGCTGATTTCTTCCAGCCAGATTCCCGCGCGTTTCGTGCTGGGCATTTCCTTGCTCTGCAGCACGCGGTATTTTGTGCCGCGTGGGTGGCAATCTCTGCGCCATCGCCACGCGGACATGAACGTCCTGGTGACGGTGGCCGCGCTGGGCGCTGTGCTGCTTGGGGATTGGATGGAAGGAGCGCTGGTAACACTCCTCTTCGCAGTGGCGCACCTGCTGGAAGCCGCAAGCGCCGCCCGGGTTCGCAAATCCATCGAGCGCTATCTGGATAGGATGCCCCAATCAGCCGAGCGAGTTGTGGGCCACAACGGCCTTACTGAAATCGTTCCGACACATGAGGTGCGCGCGGGTGATCTGCTAGTGGTGAAGCCCGGCGCGCGGCTGCCCGCCGATGGCGTCGTGGAAACCGGATGGTCCGCGGTCGATCAGTCTGCGCTTACCGGCGAGGTCATCCCCGCCGAAGTTCAGCCCGGCACGTCGGTCTATGCGGGCAGCACCAACGGCAATGGGGCGTTGCGCATTCGAGCTTCACGCGATGCCGTCCACTCCCTTGCCGCCCGTCTGGAGGAAACCATCCAGCGGTCCCAGGTGCTGCGCTCTCCCACCGAGCGCTGGGTGGAGCGCTTTGCCCGTATCTATACTCCGGCCGTGATTGCACTTGCCGCGGCGATTGCGCTGCTGCCTCCGCTCATCGGTTACGACTGGCGAGAGTGGTTCTATCACTCGCTGGTTCTGTTGCTCATCGCCTGCCCCTGCGCTCTGGTGATTTCTACGCCCGTCACCATGGTTTCGGTCATCTCCTCACTAGCCCGGATGGGAATCCTGGTCAGGGGCGGCGACACCGTGGAGCGCGCGGTTTCTATCCGTGCCGTGGCCTTTGACAAGACTGGCGTACTTACCACCGGAAACTTGAGAGTTCGACGTCTTGCTGCCATGCCGGGGGTTGACGAGTGCCATGCACTTGCCTATGCGGCTGCCGTCGAAGTGCTCAGCGAACATCCTGCCGCGCGCGCCATCGTCTTCCGCGCCCAGACGCATGCGGAACTGCCAGTTGCAAGTCAGTTCGACGCGCTTCCCGGCATGGGCGGGGAAGGCGTGGTGGAGGGCGTGTCGGTGTGGGTGGGAAGTCCTATGCTGGCCCGCCAGCGCGGTGCCTGGAGCCAGGAAGCCGACGCGCTGACGCAAGGCCTCTCCGGTGAAGGCGGCGCGCTGGTCGTTGCGGGCTCGGGCGACCAACTGTGGTTGATTGCCGCCCTTGCCGATTCTCCCCGTCCCGAGGCGTCATCCGCCATTCTTGAACTTGGTGCCGTGGGTGTGCCGCGTATCGTGATGCTCTCCGGGGACCACCCCGCTAACTGCGCCGCGGTCGCGCGTGTGGTGGGCATTTCTGAAGTGCGGACTTCTTTGCTGCCGGAGGAAAAATTGGCCGCACTCCGCGAGATCGAGTCCGCCAGCGGGCCGGTGCTGATGGTAGGCGACGGCATTAACGACGCCCCGGCCATGGCCGCTGCCAGCCTTTCCATCGCTGCCGGGCAACGTGCCAGTGAGGTTACCTTGCAGGCCGCCGATGCCGTCATCTGGGATGGCGACCTGCGCCGGGTACCTCTGCTGCTTGCCCAGTCTCAGAGAGCAATGCGCGTGGTCCGGCAGAATGTGCTGCTGGCGGTTGGCTCGAAAGCACTGTTTGCGATACTTGCTTTGCTTGGACTCGCTACCTTGTGGATGGCCGTGGTTGCCGACGTGGGCGCAACCATCCTGGTGACTGCCAACGGTTTGCGTCTGCTCAGAACCCGTCATGGTAAGGAGATCGAAACCAATTCGGGTGTAGTGGCGCCCAGCACCTCCTGGTGAAAGCGGTCGCAACCCACGCAGAGGTTGCGATACACCTTCCCTGAGGGCATTGTGGCCACTGACTTCTCCAGGAATTGCTCCACGCTCCACCCATGCGCAATTCCCATGCGCTCCGGATGCCCCATTGAAATGGCTTCATACACCGGGTTCCCGGTATGGCGATCCAGCATCCGCTCCAGCGGTTCTTCCGTCACATTTCCAAGGGGAAGCTTTGTCTTCAAGCAGCATGGGTAGACGCTGCCATCAGGTTCGATGGAAACTTCCGACCCTGCATTCCGGTAGTCCAGAAAACCAAGTCCCCCCGACCACCGGTTGCAGAAGTTATCCTCCAGCGTCGCAACCGACAGTTCGTTCTGTACCGCCCGCCCGCGGGGCCACAGCGGCCCTATCCAGGAATCAGGTGTCGCCCCAAAGAAGTGGTAATACTGGATGCCCACCTCCCCGCCCACCGCCATCGCTCTGGCGTTCTGCGGCGAGGGCTGCATCTCCCTTGCTTCAAACCAGCGCGTCAGTTTGTTCCGTAAACGCGCCTGCGCCCCGGGGGTGTCCATTCCCTTGTGATACGCGTCCATTCCGGCGACGGAAATACAGCGAACGTTGAGTACCAGCAACTCGTCCAGGATGCGCTCCGTCAGTACGTCGCCTGTGGTCTGAACCAGCACATCCACCCCGCCCGCCTCCGCAAACTTGGCATGGATTTGCCGGATCGCCGGGTAGAGGATCCGCTCTCGCACAGCGTCCAATAGCACCTCACCACCCGCCAATATGATTCGTCCGCGTCGTTCCGCCGGGCGTTGTTGTGCGTCCAACTCAGCCCAGTCGTGGTACGTCATCCGTGCGGGCAGGTTGGCGATCACTCGAGGTGTCGTGGCAAGGCTGAGTGCTAACACCCGTTCCAGCTCTTCGCCATGGTAGGGACGGAAGCGATCTTCATAGCAGTGCGGGCAAGTGCGGTGGCACAAATAGCAAATTACGTAGTAAATCGACTCCATGCCAGCTTTGGGCTCCCCTTCGACATCATTGCACGCTGCCCTGCGCGAGGGCAGTCACTAATGGTCATCAAGGAGCAAGCAACCTTTTAAAATCAATGGATTTGAGCGGTAGCCCAAATATCAGGACTTCCCGCTATCCCCTTTTGGTTAGACGTAGTTCCCCCATTTCGGGGGTGAGAATAAAAGGGAAAAAACGCCGAATGGGTCCCAAAAGAGTTAACAATTCTAAGGGCGCTTCAGCTAGAATCTCTATCGAAAGGTGCCTAATTAGCAGCTTCCCGCCCGGGCGTCCATACCCAGCCTCACTTCTGCCCGGGCGGTTCTTTTGTAGCTACAAGAAGGCTTGCACGTTCCTGGCCAATTCGGCGTCCCTGAACTGTCTACTCTTTGCGCTCTCCGCTCCTGGGCATCCTATCTCCCAGTTTCTCTGTTGCTTACCAGGTCAGGAGATCTGATTTCTTATCTTGCTCTGACGACCGGCTCCTCGCTGTATCCCGTGTCGGCTGGAAATAATTCCATCCCCAATCGGAACAAAGGGAGTTTTTGCATCGGTTCCTGGCAAAGTGGACCGCGGATTTGTCGCGGAATCCAGGAGCCTCCCGGGGTGTTATCCTCCATCGCGATGTCAGCATAACCGTATGTTTCTAAAAGTAGTTATACCAATAAATTACTTTTCCTTTATACTTGCTATTTTTGGGTCGTTTACGATTGTTTCCGGACAATTGTCTCTGATATTCTTTCAGAGATATGAAACGGATTTCTCTGTTTTCACTGTTGCTTTTGGTGGTCAGTGCCGCGTTGTTCGCTCAAGATCCGCGTGGCACCATCTTGGGTCGTGTCATTGACCCCTCGGGTGTTGCCATCCCTGGGGTGAGTTTGAAAGTGACGAATGAAGATACCGGCGTCACCATTTCTGCAAGTTCCAGCCCCACCGGGGACTACCGGGTACCCTATCTGAACCCGGGCATGTACCGAGTGGAGGCCGAAACCCCTGGTTTCTCAAAGCTTGTGCGTACCGGCATTCAAGTGCGTACCACAGAGACTGTAACTCTCGATTTGCCTCTCGCAATCGGCGAAGTCACTGAGATCGTCGAGGTTACCAGTGAGACGCCCTTGCTGATGGTTTCTGACGTGAACCTCGGCCAGGTTGTCGACCAGCGCCGTATTGAGGAACTGCCGCTCTTCGCCGGCAATGCCATGGATCTTGTGCACCTTGCGCCAGGCACCGTGAATGGCACGAACCTTCGCCTTCGCAAAGCGCCCTTCAATAACGCGCCCAGCCAATTCGGCTCAAATGGAGTCACCAACTACAACAACGACTTCACTATGGATGGCGTTGTGAACGTATATAGCGATGGCACGCAGCCGCGCGTTGCCTTTTCGCCTCCGCAAACAGCGATTGGCGAATTCAAGGTGCAAACCAGCAGCTTCGACGCCTCCACAGGATTCTCGCTAGGCTCCTCGGTGAACGTGACCACGAAATCGGGCACAAACGAGGTCCACGGGGAACTGCACCATTGGCTGCGCCACTCGAAATTGGATGCACCGACGATTTTCCAGAACCGTGCTGGACAAGGGCTCCCACTCTACCAGGACAACCGCTTTGGCGGTTCTATTGGCGGCCCGTTGTTCATCCCTAAGTTCTATGATGGCCGCAACCGCACTTTCTGGTTCTATGCCATTGAAGCTAATCTGTTTGGCGATCCGAATGTCGGAAGCCGCGTCTCCACGGTACCCACAGACGAGATGCGCCGGGGCGACCTATCTCCACTGCTCGCACTCAGTGCCAACAATCAGGTCTACGACCCGTTCTCCACAGCGGCCGCACCGAACGGGCGGTTTATCCGTACGCCGATCGCGAACAACATTATTCCCAATGCTCGCCTCGATCCGGTAGCGCAGAATTTGTTGCGCGCCTGGCCAGGCCCAAACCAGGCGGGAACCGCGGATTTCCGCAACAACTTCTTCCTGGCCGGCAAAGCACTGGAAACCTACTGGACCAACATTGGCCGCGTGGATCACGTTTTCAACGAGAACCACCGGACGTTCTTCCGTTTCCATCGTGATTACTGGGAAGAGGACAAGAACCGCTGGTACGGTACGAGTTACCCCGATGGCATCATCCTCAACCGCATTAACCGTGGCGTTGCTTTGGACGACGTGATTGTCCTAAGTCCCACCCTGGTTCTGAATTTCCGCTATGGACTCACACAGCAGGCATTCCCGGAACGTCGCGCAAGCCAGGGCCAGGACCTCGCGGCACTTGGATTTTCAAACCAGGTGGTAAGCTCCGTTGACGGCTCGGTCGCAACATTCCCTCGCGTGGCGGTTGCTCCGTGGTCAACGGTCAGCGGTTGGGAATCCGGTGATGGGGTCACCGCATCTCTCATTCACAACTTCAACACCACGCTAAGCATCAACAAGTCGAAACACAGTATTCGCGTAGGCTTCGACTGGCGCAATTTGCGCGAGAATCGCAACCGCTTCCCCCAAGCGGCTTCGCCAGACCTAAGCTTCAACTCCACATTCACCCGTGGTCCGCTCGACACCGCGGCCGCTCCTCAGGTGGGCGGCGAAATCGCCAGCTTCCTCCTTGGTGTCCCGGCCGGGTCAATGGCGGTGGTTGCCTCCTATGCGGAACGCAACTCCATCTTTGGCTTCTATGTGCAGGACGACTTCAAGGTCTCACGGAAGCTAACGCTGAATCTTGGTTTGCGCTACGAAGTGGAAAACGCCACTACCGAGCGCTATGACCGATCGGTACGCAACTTCGATCAGACCGCGTCAAATCCGATTGAAGCGCAGGCTCGCGCAAACTACGCGGCCTCCACCAACCGTGTCCCCGAGCTGCCGTTGGAGAACTTCCGCGTGCTGGGCGGACTCACATTTGTGGGCGCGAACGGCAACCCCCGCGGCTACTGGAACCCCGCGCAGAATAACCTGATGCCCCGAATCGGCCTTGCCTATCAACTGAACGACAAGACGGTCTTCCGTGGTGGCTACGGCATTTTCTTTGCTCCCCTGGGCACACTCTATACCAACACGGAACCGGCTGGCTTCACGCTATCCACTCCAATCCAGGCCACCCTGGATAATGGTTTAACCTATCTGGCGACAACAGCGAATCCGTTCCCCAACGGCCTTCTCCAACCGCTTGGCGCAGCCGGCGGACTCAGCACGAACCTGGGGCAAGGCGTTACTGCATTCCCAGATTCCCGCAAGAACGCATACGCACAGCGCTGGAGCGGTGGTTTCCAGCGTACATTGCCCGCGCAATTTCTGTTGGAGGCCACCTACGTCGGCAACCGTTCGACGCGCCTCAACGTGGTGCGCAATATGAACTACACGCCGGCGCAGTATCTCTCCACCAGCTCGACGCGCGATCAGGCTACCATCAACTATTTGGGGCAGAACTTCCCGAATCCTCTTCGGGGAACAAACCCCATTTACGGCGCCAATATCTCTCGCGCCGCACTCTTGCAGCCCTTCCCGCATTTTGGAGCCGTCAATATTCACGAACCAGTGGGCTACGGCTGGTATCACTCTCTACAAATGCGCCTTGAGAAGCGCTTTACCAAGAGCTATACCATGCAGATGTCCTACACATGGTCGAAGAACATGGAGGCAACTGAGTTCATGAACCTCCAGGATCCCACCCCCTATGAGGTGGTCTCCGGTCTCGACCGCACGCACCGGATTACTGCCTCCGGCATCTGGGAACTGCCCTTCGGTCGCGGACGTCAGTTTGGATCCGCTTCCCATCCGCTCGTCAACGGCATCCTTGGCGGTTGGCAATTGAACTCGTCTTGGCAACACCAGAGCGGGTCGCCGCTCGGCTTTGGCAATGCGATCTTCAATGGCGATCTCAATAACGTGGTGTTGCCCGCGGATCAACGGAGTGTCGACCAGTGGTTCAACGTCAATGCTGGCTTTGAGCGCAACAACGCACTTCAGTTAGCAAGCAACCTGCGGCGGTTCCCGCTCCGCTTCAACGGAATCCGGGGCCCCGTGCAGGACCGGCTGGATTTTGGCCTCATCAAGAACTTCCGCATCACGGATCGATTCGTGCTGCAGTTCCGCGCCGAAACCTTTAACGCTTTGAACTTCGCTAACCTAGCGAACCCCAATACTACTGTTACTTCGGGAGCCTTCGGCACCATCACTTCCCAGGATCCTCCGCGTTCCTGGCAGGGAGCACTGAAGCTCACGTTTTAACGGTCGTTCCTCGTCAGCCTCAGACCGCGGCCGCCACAGTGCGACCGCCGTCTGAGGCTATTTTCTTTCTGCTGCACGTCCCTCTGCCCTCCTGCCGGATTCCGATAGACTAAGCCCGAAGGACTCCAATTCTCTCAGGTATACGATGATGCCCTTTCTGCCCAAGCTCTCCCATGCCGTTGCGATGCTTGCCCTGTTGTTGTGCTCCACCTCTATGCCTGCGCAAGATGCTGCCGAGGCCCGCCGCGATCAAAGCCTCAAGGAATTGCTGGAAGTTCTCACTCCGTCCCGCACACCCCATACCGGGCGCATCAACGCCATCGACAAGACCTGGGAGGACTGGCAGCGACGTACCGGCGAACTCCCGCCTGATTTCGCCACCATGCCCTCGCAGCCCTTTCTGCCGGATCCCTTGGCCGCCGTTCCCGCCGCCAATATCGGCGCAGTGCGCGATGCCACCTCCTGGGCCCCCAAGCGTGCCTGGATTGCTGCGCAGGCGCAGCAGTGGCTCTATGGAAGAATTCCGCCCGCTCCCGACAATCTCAGCGCGGAAACCGTCTCGTCAGTGCGCGACGGTGACGTCACCGTAGATCGCGTGATGCTCTCCTTTGGCCCGGATCTTCGCGGTCGGCTGCTCATCGAGATCGTCACGCCTCCTGGCCCCGGTCCCTTCCCGGTGTTCCTTACCAACCATCCGCGCTGGCGTCCGTGGCTCTCCACCGCAGTCCGCCGCGGGTATATCGGCGTCTTCTATTCCGCGTCTGACCCCAACTACTCGATCGAAGACTATAGCGACGGGTATATTGATGTGTACCCAGGCTTTGACTTCTCCGCGATGGCGCGCTGGGGTTGGGCGGGCAGCCGCGCCGTGGACTATCTCTATACCCTGTCCAAAGTGAACAAAGCCCAAATCGGCATTACCGGCCACTCCCGAAACGGGAAGCAGGCCCTGATGGCTGCCGCCTTTGACGAGCGCATCGGCGCGGTGATCCTCTCCAGTGGCAATACCGGCGAATCCACCCCTTGGCGCTTTACCCCGGATATCTATACCAACGAAACCCTGGAGCAGATCACCACCAACTTCCCCCACTGGTTTCACCCGCGGCTGCGCTTCTTCGCTGGTCGAGAGCACAAACTGCCCATTGACCAGAACTCCATCATGAGCATGGTCGCTCCCCGTGGGCTGTTGATCGCCTCCGCCTACTCTGAGGGTCAGGGCGCCCCCTATGGCATCGAGCAGGGTTACCGCTCCGTCCAATCTGTCTACCGGCTCCTGGGCGCCGACGGCAATGTGGCTCTTCATCTCCGCGCCGGGGAACATGCAACCACGGCCGGGGACATCGAACGTTATGTCGACTTCCTCGACCACGTCTTCGGCCGAAGCTCCGGCGCTCGCCCTGAAGAACTTACCCTCGACTACCAGCACAGCCGCTGGCAATCCCTCGCAATCCAGGCTGGCGCTGCGAACCGATTCCAGACCACTGACCCCGTTCGCCTCGCGCCTGAGCAGTGGCCTGCCCAGCGGCCCAAGGCTCGCGAGGCCCTGCTGGCCCTGCTGGGGGAAGAGCCAGCCGGCGTCTCCTTCGGACTGCCGCCTTCCGGCGAAGCCTCGCGCTACCCAAGTGACGGATGGCTTTCCGGACTGTTCAATCGCCCGCTGGAGGGCAAGTCCTTCACCTGGCAGCCCGTGGGCTTCGGGGACGACATTCGTGCTGACCTCTACCGCCCCGCCACCGCACCCGCCGATGCCCGCCTGCCAGTCGTCATCTGGTTGCACCAGGACGCTCACCCCACCGGCTACTCGCGCTACTTCCGCCCGTGGCTGGAGCAATTGATTGCACGCGGCTTTGCGGTGATGGTGTTTGACCACGTCGGCTACGGCTCGCGTATTCACGAGGCACGCGACTTCTACCGCCGCTACCCTCGCTGGAGCCTGATGGGCAAGATGGTGGCCGATGCCCGTGCTGCCGTCGATATCGCGTCGCGCCTTCCCGGTTTAGACGCCAGCCGCATCTCTCTGGCTGGCTGGAGCGTGGGCGCCCGTGTCGCCATGTATACAGCCGCGCTCGAACCTCGCGTTCGCGCCGTCGCACTCCATGCCGGTTTCCGCCCGCAGCGCCCCGGCAATGATGCGGTGGCAGCGCGCGAGATCGCGGAAACCGAGGGTCTTGCCCAGTACGGACGACTCCAGGGCTTGCTGCCGCAGTGGGCGGTGTTTGAGTCGCGCTCAAACGACCTGCCGCTGGATGATCCAGAGGTGCTTGCGCTCATCGCACCCCGTCCGGTGCTTGTGATTGCGCCGCGCCACGACCGCTACGCCGCTCCGTCGCTTGTTCGCGCTGGCATCTCCCGCGTCCGTCTGGTGTACACGCGTGAGAATGCCGCCGAAGCCCTGCAGTTTGAGGCGCCCCTCGACTTCAATCGCTTCCCGGCTTCCTCCCAGACAATGCTCTTCGACTGGCTTGCCAACGCAAACGGCGCTGCCCCGCAGCCTTAGCAGTAGCTGCCGACAATCTCCCTCGCAATCCCTGGGGTTCAGACCCGGGCAGGAGTTCCGTTCCATCCCGCCCCCCATGCTCGCCGCGACAGTGCAGCGAAGCCGGGTGACGAGTTCTCCTGGCGAGATTGCTCAAAATCTAGTTCCTTGTGGTCCATTCCGTTTCCGGCTCGCGCGTGCCAGCTAAGGAGATACCTATGTCAAAACGAAGTTACACGATCCAATGGACGCGCGGGCTACTACAGTTCCTCGCTTTCGCGCGAGAAGCACTGTACTGCCCAGTCCGTTCCGATGGCTTTCGGGCACTAAGCGCTGGGATGCTTTTCGCTTACATGGCAGTAGCGGGGCCTATCACTGTCGAAAACCACTCCTTTGAGGAGTTCAATCCCATGGCAGACTGCGGCTCGAACTGCGCGTTCAACAATGGACCGGTTCCGGGCTGGTCCCATTCCAGCGCCGGGAGCTTCAGACCCGGCAACAACGTGTTCCATTTTGATAGCGTGCCGGACGGCGAAGTCACCGGGTTCACTGCTTTTGGATTTCTCGAACAAACCGTAAACGAAACTGTGGTTGAGGGGTTGGTTTACACGCTTCTTGTGGAGGTCGGGAACCGTAAGAACTTCGAGCAGACGGGAACAGTGGCTTTGCTCATCGGTGGCGTTCCCATTTTCGCGAGCACGGTGGCCGCTCCCGAAGGCGGCTGGGCAACCCACACAGTAATGTACACAGGATTGCTGGAGGATGTTGGCAAAGCAATCGGCATTCGGTTGAGTTCGCCCAACCAGCAAGGGAATTATGACAACGTGAGGCTGTCGTTTTCCGGGGAAACATCGACCTCTCCCGTTCCAGAACCGGCAAGCCTGGCGCTCACGGCTCTTGGGCTAGCGGTGTTAGTGGTGTCTCGCAAGATGCACAACAAGCGGAGGACTCAGTGAGGGGTAGTAGCGAACCAGCGACTCAGTGTTTGCCGAGTCCACGCGGCGCAACCGCGTAGTCTAGATATGGCCGCCGGCCGCGCCTTGGAGCAACCTACGGGCGCGGCCGCCGGACTTCAAGTCGAAACTGGACACGCAGCCAGTTGCCCAACCTGTAGTAGCCTCACTCAGCATCCGCTTAGGCAACATCAGCTACCACGGGCCGTCGGCAGGGTTTCACGCCGCGCGAAACGGATACACATCCAGCTCGCCGTGCACCCGCAGCCGTTTGCCCCCATCGCGCGGAAGTATCTTGGCAAGATCCTTGGGAAGGTACACGGCGAGCCTGAAGCCGAATCCAAGACAGCAGTCGCTGCTTTTCGTGAATCGTGAAGGTTTGAGATAATGCGACCGGAAGTTCGTATGCCGCTATCGTGGTTCACTCGGTTACTCGCGGGATCGATCTCAACCTGCCTCCTGTCGCCCGCCCTGCTGTGTGAGCCTCCTAAGCGCCCTGAGATCATCGGCCACTACGGCGCACTGCGATACGGTGCCGACGAAGGCTGGGACGGCAGTTCCGCCGCGTACGGTGGAACGGTAACGATCCCGTTTGCGCGCCGTTGGGCGGTGGAGGCTGACCTCGCTACCGGGCAACAAGTAGACTTTGATAGTCAGGGATTCGGACGTCGGACACGCAGAATCATCGTGTCGGGACACATCCAGTATCGCCGCGGCACGGAGCGGGCCTACTGGTTCGTTGGCTTCGGACCCGGCCTCCAATACAAGTCGAACAGCGGACGCCACCTCGTTCAGCAATCCAGCGACCCCGAACCCGTTGTGCGGCACTTTTCATCCACCGGCAATGAATTCGCACCTATCGGTTACAAAACCGGCGTCGTCGTAAACCCGACGCGCAGTCTGCTGATTCGTGGCGAGGTGCTCATGCAGCACGCCTACATACTGCCCAATGCAATGTTCCGCATCGGCGTGGGTTGGCGGTTCTAATCTGCTTATAGCGGTAGCCATTTCGGATCAACCGCGAGATCTAGGTGTTTGCGCAAACGCAAACGGTTTCATCCAGGGCCGATCTGGCGCGGAAGTGCGGCGCTACCACTTCTCCCCGAAGCATTCAAGGCGTCCCCGCCGTTCCCGGACCGCAAGCATTCCACTCCACTTCGATTCGAAGATTTGAACGAATCTGCCTACTACTTTGCGCGACTACTCATGGGTGGCAAGATGCAAAGCCACTCGTGAGGCCATATATGAATCAACAAGAAGTCCACCACCGCACCTATTTGCCCGATGGCTCCTACGGACCAAAATGCAATCCAAGCGGAGTGTCCTCGCATCCACCGATGCGCTCGAACCCAGCAAGCTCCTTAATGACTCGCAGCCAGATGCAACAGGCAGGTTTCATCCAGCCCGGCGCGCCAGTGCGCTTGCCAGATGGCACACCACTGCCGCCTATGTTCCAGGGCGGCATCCCGCCGAGCCTGCAGACGAAGCCAGCTACCTATCATCCTTCGCAACTGCGGTGGAAGGCGATGCGGTTCACAGGCCAAGGGCTTACCCCTACGTTTATGGTGGAGAAGATCAACCAGGACTTTGCTCGCTTTGCTACTCCATTTGAGGAGGAGTACTCGAAACTTGTCCACGGCGTAAAGCACAGTGGCCCTCGCACCATGGAACCCGTAGTCGACGGCTTGACGGTAATCGGCCACGTAGGCAAGATCAACGCGCGCCGCTTGTGGATACCGATTGGAGTAAACGGCAACCTGGGCATGGATACGGCCCTTGAACTGGGAATCCCCGTCTACGTAAGCAGGAAGAATCCGGACCTCAATTTCTGGTTCGAGTTTGGCGCATCAGAAGTCAACTATCAGGTGCTCACTGGCATAGATGGTGAGGTGGTCGCGGCCCTGTCGGTTGACTACGTTGGCCTCGAGCAATCGGATTTCTGGTTGCTTGACGCGGTCTTACTCGGCAGAGGACTCGCAAATCTGGGAGTGGCAGTGGGAAGGAAACTGCTGAGTTCGCTGAGCCGGCGAGCCATAGGCAAGGGCGGTGCCGTGTCGTTTCACGGAGCAACGAAGGAGATCGCCAAGGAAGCACTGGAGCGTACAGGGGCGCGCACAGCGTCACGTGCGGCGGGTGGGCAGTACATCCGCCAATCCGGAATGACCGAACCCCATTTCAATGCCTTCCGCGAGACTGCACGAAAGCAGAACGTGATTGCTTTGGTACGCGATACCAACCCTGCGTCCACCGAACTCATCCGCAAGGGATGCCCCGGTAAGCCGCTAAGCATCAAGTTCCACACTGACCAGCGAACCGGAGTGGTGATGGCCACTGCTCCCGCGGACCTCAAGCGAGCTCACGAACTGCGCTACTTTGTCGTCGACGCAGACGGAGTCGCGCGTCGTCCGATTCCCGGCAAGGTCCTCAACGGTAAGCCTGTAATGGAGGAACTCAGGATCGACGGCGCCTTCTGGAAAGTGGAAAAAGGCCAGGTGATTGATCCTGCGCTCAAGAAGCCCGTGGTGGGAGACTACGATTTGATGGGTGTGGTGGACCCCAGCGCGCCCGGACGCAACATCGCCTTGCACGCCATAAAAGAGGAGGCCCCTGCAGACATCAGCAGCCCGATCGTTGCCCGTTTTGCCAAGGGGGTGAACGAGAAACTCGACATGCCGCGCGTGCTGCACGGCGCGCAGGATCAGTTTGCGGGCTTCCGAGGGGGCGCCACCGCGTTCATGCCCGATGGCAGCGTAAAGCATCTCGCGGATGAGGCCGCGGTGCAGTCGTTCTACAAGGAGATTGGCCGCGAAACCATCAAGGGCTCGTATCCCAAACCACCATCACCTTTGCTGGTAGTAGACGAGCTGGCTGCACGTCGTGGGCAACCATCGCGCTAGTGCCGGCAGATGGGACGAGGTGACAGGTTCGCCTGCGGTTGCGAAGAACACCGACACGCAAAGCCAAGCACCCTACGGGAACATCTGGCCTCCTGTTGCCGTAACGCTTTGTATATGCTGCAGAGTATGAAGTCCGGAACTCCCATTACTGCCATGCGCCTGTGCGCGATTGTGGCGAGTCTTTTCCTGCTGGCGGGTGCATCTCCGGGAGAGGAGAGTTCCGTCGATGGGCTGGCCAGGAAGATCCAGACCGTGGACGCGCTGTTCTCCGTCGTTGGTGACGGGAGTATGCCCGGCGCCGCGGTTGCAGTGCTTCAGGGTGACACCGTCGTGCTGTCGAAAGGCTACGGCATGGCCGACATCGCAGGGGGAGTCGCCGTCACTCCCAGGACCCGGTTCCGCATTGGCTCCGTGACGAAGACGCTAACCGCGATTGCGGTGCTCCAACTCGCCGAGCGAGAGAAGCTGTCTTTGGACGATTCTTTGGAGAAGTTTTTTCCGGACCTGCCGTTCGCCCGTGCCGTGAAGATCCGTCACCTGCTTGGCCACACCGCCGGCGTGCCAGACTTCATCCCCGAGAGTGCGGTGAAGACCTCCGCCCTTGAGTTTGAACCGGGGTCGCGCATCAACTACAGCAACACGGGATACCACATGCTCGGAAGGATCATTGAGCGCGTTACCGGCGCGAGTTGGGAGGAGTGTGTGTACGGGCAGATTCTCGCTCCCTTGGAGATGAAAGACACCGGATTCGACCGCTTGCGGGACTTGACAGGGCGTGCCGCCGGATACCAGGCAGGGGCGGACGGCAGATACCTGGCAGTGGACCTCGGCGACGCGAATGGAGCCTACGCCGCCGGCGGCTTGTACTCCTCCGCCGAGGACATGCTTCGGCTTGTGCGGGGGCTCCGGTCCGGCAAGATTCTTGGCAAGGAAATGCTCCTCCGGGCAACCACTCCGCAGGTTCTGAGCGACGGTCGGAGCGTGGTTTACGGCCTTGGCTGGATGACCCGGAACTACAGGGGACTGCGTGAGGCCGGACACGGGGGAGATATTGGAGGGTTCAATGCATACTTCGCGCTCTACCCGGACGAAGACCTTGCGGTGGTTGTTCTCTCAAATGTGGAGATGCGACCGCCGGGCAAGCTTCCTGATGCAGGCGCGCTTACCCACCAGATTGTCGATGTGTGGCTCGCGAGCAAATTGAAGGCCGTTGCAGTCGCGGAGCCTGTTTCAATTCCTTCAGAGATCCTTGACCGGTACGTCGGGAGATATCGCATCGAAGCGCCGGAGACCATTCTCCGGAACATGGGTGAGGAGATCGCCATCAAGCGTGAGGGCAGCCGGCTGCGTGCCGAGGCGAATGGCAGAGAGGTGGCCCTGGTGGCTCACTCCGTGTCACGATTTCAGGGTCCGAACTCTCCAGTGGAACTGGAGTTTGCCTGCGACGGGCACGGGAGTTGCCCCAAGGTCGTGATCAGCCTGCTGGGGCTGCGGGAGTTTCACGCAACCCGCATCGTCGAAACGGCACCATGAGTGCCACTTCGCTGCTCACGAGCGCCTCAGGTACGGTGGGAATCGCTGCTCCAAGCGCGGTAACTGCCGCGGCGAAATCTCGTTCGATGGTCTTCACCGCCTGACCTATCTGTTCGACTTGCTGCCTCGCCCATCGTGGTGGGACTCCGCGTTTGGGCCCACTGGCTGATGACGATTCTCGTGCATCGAATTGTCCGGCGCTGGACTATCTTTGGTCCAGCACCAGCGCTCATCTCGTCCTGGAGGCTTTACCCGGTTGGCTGGGTGCCCAAGCCTGGGCGGCATTCTGCCATTCTTTTAAAGAGACAGTTCTTGACAGTGACATATTTGTCGCCTACTATCAAGAAGTGATTGCCAAGTCCTTCACCCTTGACCAACTGGCGGATGCCTCTGGCGTCAGCCGTCGCACCATCCGCTTCTGGATCTCTCGCGGCCTCGTGCCCGGGCCTGATATAGCTGGCCGCAACGCCAGCTATAGCCAATCCCATCTGGCGCGGCTCCTGGAAATCCAAAGCCAGCAGGAGCAGGGGCTTACCCTAAGGGAGATTTCCACCGGCGCGAAGTCCTCAGAGACTCGCCCCGTGGTGGCGCCCATCGCCTGGTGGCAGATTCCTGTTGCGGATGGCGTGCAGGTGTGGGTTCAAGGCAATCTCAGCCCCTGGCGCCAGCGAGCGGTGCGGAGGGCCATCGCGGAGTTCGGGCAGCGGCTCGCGGAAATCAGCACGGAGGAATCGCAGTGAACGGAAGAACGACGGCAGACGAACTGGAATCCGTAGGCTTTGGCGTGGTCGATGAGAAGACCGGGAACCCAATCCGGCTTGCCATGCAGCGTTTGTGGGTCACGGGCAAGGTGCATCCCGTGGGAGCCCAACTGTGGGTGCAGTATCAATTCCGTCACGAACTCCAGCAGCCCATTGAGGCTGTATATACCTTCGCCCTTCCGCGCGATGCCGCCTTGCGTCGCTTTGTACTGCGGGGTGATGGCTTTGAGGTCAACAGCCAATTGCAGACGGTTGAGGCGGCCTCCTTGCAATACGAGCAGGCGATCGACGAAGGCAAACTAGCAGGGTATGTGCGCCAGTACCAGGATTCCCTCACCACCTTGAACCTTGGCAATCTGCGGCCTGGGGAAGAAGTTTCCGTGACCCTCGAAATCCTTGCCGGGGTGGAGTCGCACGACCAGCATCTCCGCTTCCGCTTTCCCTTCTCCGTGGCGCCCTCCTATCACTGCCAAGCCCGCTCCATCGAGTGTCCTGATGGCGCCGGAGAACTGGAGCTTCCCTCATCGGTCTTTGGTGACCTCATTCTTCCCCGCTGGTTTCGCGACGCCAGCGCACTGCACTCGGTTGGATTCGCCCTCGAAGTCTCGTCCGAATTCGGCGTCGTTCGCTCGCCCTCGCATCGTGTCCGTGAAATCGCGCAGAAGAACACGCGCATTGTCACCCTTGCTGCCAGCTCAGACCACCCAGACCGTGACCTTGTCCTCGATCTTCCCTTCAGCGCCACCGCCGCCACCCTTTACACAGGCTGCCTGCCATCGCAACCGGCGCTCGTTACCGGCGCCCACACTTCCAACGAAGCCGATGCCGCGCCCCAGGACGGGCGCACTCACTGGGTAGCCCGCGTACCATCACCCTGCTTCGGGCAATCCGGTGCGCAGTCACCCTCGCGCGTGGCTTTCGTGCTGGATTGTTCCGGCTCTATGGAGGGGCTTCCCCTCGAACAGGCCAAGGTCGCCGTTAAGTCGTCCCTCAGTTGCCTGCAACCCCACGACGAGTTCGCACTGATAGCTTTTGGCAGCAACTACGAGTCCTACCTCGACGGCATCATCCCCGCGCACCCTACCGCAGTCCGCGCCGCGCGCGCCTGGGTTGACAACCTCGGCACGATGGGCGGGACGGAAATCCTGGCCCCTTTGCGCCATGCCATCCAGTGCCTGGGCGGCAATGGATCTATCCTCCTCATCACCGATGGCCAGGTCTTCGAACAGGACTTGGTCCTGCGGGGACTGGCAGGCAGCGGCGTCGCTCTCCACTGCCTCGGCATCGGCGAGGCAAGCCAGGACGCCTTCCTTGCCCGTATGGCCAGCGTCACCAATGGGACATCCCGCTTCGTCTCTGCCCGCGAACGCGTCGACGAAGAGGCGATGGAGTTGTTTGCCGCAGTCCGCGAGCGCCTCGCCCACGAGGTGAAGGTAGCCGCCTCCGGCACCATCCATGTCGCCTCCAGCCGCAACATCTACGCCGGCCGCCCCTTGCTGGTGTACGGCGAAAGCCACGGGGAGCCACCCACCGCATTGCACCTCCACTGGACGGATATCCAACAGCAACCGCACCAGACCACCCTAGCGCTCGCTCCGTCGTTCATCGGAGAGGTAGCCCCTCTCCTGGTTGGCGCGAAACGTATCGATGCACTCGCCGCTTCCGCCACCTCGTCAGACGTCTCTGGCCCGAAGTCCTCGCGGGAGTCTTCCCGCACAAACCGCGCCCTGTGCACCCTCAGCCAGGAGTACGGCCTTGCCAGCCCCGCCATGGCGCTGGTTGCCGCGCACCAGCGCCATGGCGACATCGCCGGCGCCGTTCCTCACACCGTCGTCGTCCCGGTAGGTATGCCCCGCGACCAGCGCTTCCATGCGTCATTCGCAAGTCACCTCTCCGTAGCCAAACATCGCCCGCAATCAGCGCAGCCGCGCGGCAAGTCTATCCTCCTGAACCACCTCGCAGATTTTGAGGACGCCCTACCCGCAAGCCCCGGTTCGGTCAGCTATGGAACCCCGCCACCGATCCCGGTGCCGCCTTCATCAGACGCCGAACACCGATTCGACGTGATCGCACCATCCGGTCTACCCGAGATTTTTGCAGCCTTCCTCGATGCCAACTCTCAACCAGCAGCGCCCAAACGTGAGTCCCTGCCAGAACAGGCTTCTCACTTCGAACCCGATGGTGGCCTCCCGGCAAAGGAACTCGAGGAACGTGTGAGGCTCACCCTCGCCGCCCTGTTGCGGTTTATCGCCAGCAGCGGAAGCACTCTCCGCGGACCCTACCGCGCCATTGTCCAGCGCGGCGTTGCTTTTCTCTACCTCAGCCTGCCACAACTTAGCCGGCACGCCGCAACCGTTTCCTGCTGGCTGCATGCCATTGACACCGACGACCACACCCTCTACGAGTCCATTGCGGCTCTGGGCAACCTCCCAGAGCCTCCAACATGGCGGCAACTCACCAGTGCCGCCCCAGACCCGGAAGTACTCAAGGCCATCGGCAAAAGATCTCAGTGCTAGGGTTCTGGCAACCTGGCGTCGAGTCGAGTCGAATCGACCAAGCCATCAAACTGACCCGCGCCGACGAATTGAAGCGCGGGTGATCCCGCTTCGGTTCATCATTTGCACCACGTCGTCGATTCGTTCACGTGAAGCTCGGACGGGCTGCAACGCACCGTTCCTTTGCTGACGATCACCAGCCCGGCCAGCGATTCGTTTCTGACGCCGTTGTTGCTGAGTGCCGGGAGCTGCTTGCGCGCCCGGAACTGAATATTCGCAGGGGTCTCCGTCACCAGCTCCTGCAACTTGCAACCAGCCGCTTGCACATGGAGATGCCGTTGCGCGCCCTTAAGGTGACGAAGGACCCGGACAACAAATTCCTTGAGTCTTCCGATGTCGCCCGAGCCGCCAATCTGGTGACCGCGAATGCACGGTATTCCCCGAAGTTCTGGAAGGAAACTTGAGTGATTACGTCGTGGAAGCTCCTGGAAGCAGTCGCCCCGCTCTTGGTCGCATTGGAAGAATTGATTCGGTGCAAGCCCGCCCCACGCGTCCATCCGGATAAATGGGTCCAGCCAAGGCTTTCGCTCGCTGTAATTCGAAGAAGGTTTGAAAGTTAGTCCTATCCTCAGGTTGCGGGGAGTGCGGATCGGGCCAATCACTTCCACAGTTCGCGCAAAGCGGGTTCCTCGCTCGAATTCTGTTTATTCAATGGCGAGCGGCCCGCCGCGCAACCCTTCCACGCACGTGGGAGTCCTCGTTGCCCGGGAACCGATAGAGGAAGGACGGTGTCTAACGCAGCACGAAATAGAATACGGGGATTGATCGCGGGCTGGGCAACGGGTGTGGAGGTGTTCTCATGCCTCAGCTACTATCGCGCACACTTTTCGTGTCTATCAGCGCGGCGATGCTGTTGACCGCTGTCTATGTCGCGGGAACGTTCGCTTCCAGGTCTTCCAGTACACATCCAACCGCGCATCGGATGCCGGCCGCCCAGTCCACGCCGGAGTGGCTGCTTCCCGATTCGCCCGGTCTGAAGATCGATTCATTCTACGCGAGCGCGGCGAACGTGGTCCGGGGAGAAGATTTGACCATCTGTTACGGTACGCGGAACGCGGTGCGGCTCGCGATTGAACCCGCTGTTCACGATCTGAAGCCCTCCCGCAACCGCTGCATTTCCGTACGTCCGGAGGCAGACACGCAGTACCGGCTCACTGCCTGGGGTGCAAATGGGGAGAGCGTATCAGAGACCTTCTTGATCAAGGTCCTTCCGGCCCCGCCCAAGTTTCTCTTCGTGGACCTGAGCGACTTCGAAATTCGCCGTGGGGACCATCCGAACCTTTGCTATGGCGTTACGGGAACCACAATGGTACGTCTGGAACCGACGCTGAACCCCGCCCCCGTCTGCCCTCGCTGCTGCGTGATGTTAGCACCGGTTCAGACGACGGACTACCGCCTGCGCATCTTCGGCCCGGGCGGGGAAGATCACCTGAACTTCACAATCAAGGTGCAGTGAACCGGACACCGCCCCGCGCCCTACCTGCATTCCAGTGCGGCGCCGGTTGGCCTTGCTCCTCCCTCGCAACCCCCTCCCGGAAAGGCAAGCGTTCCCCATGCATCTCTCGTGCCCCGGACTCAATCATCCGGCAATGCCGCGAACCCAAAGCATTTCAGAGAGATACCGGTGCTGGTCCCCGGCATCGCGGTCACCGAGCATCGATGGGTTCATCATTCGCACGGAAGCGAGGAACGGAACCGCCGGAAACGCGCCTATCAACCCCTGGCGGCGTAACCCGCTGCAGAGAACGACCAAGGCCAAATCCCCGCGTGCTGCTCCCGCATGCCCCGTACACAAACTACCGCGTTCAGCGCTGGCCAGGACGCCGTTGTATCTGTTGCACCCGGCACCGCTGAGCCTCAGATTCCATCACTTCCAGTTCGGCTTCCTTCAGCTCAGAGAGGTCACGCAAGTAGGTCTGCAGTTGGATCTGTGCCGCGGAACTGTCGGTAAGATACGCATCAATCAGCTCGGCAATCGCAGGGTTCTGATACCGCCGCACTGCCTCGTTGATGGAGGCCACTTTCGACCGGAATGACTGCACCCGGAAATACGCATCCACGGCGAAGCTCAGCTTTTCCGGCTTCCCCGCCAGGTTGCCCAGTGACCACTCCACCCCATCCAGTTCCGCGCGCGTTCCATCGAGTTGCTGGGCGTATCCTTCCGAAGCGCCCTTCTCCATCCACTGCGCGGGTTTCAGTTGGTCGAGGATCGGCTTCACCTCGCCCATTCTCGCGGCCATTGCGGCAATGCTTTCGCGCGTGTTCCATTCGGCTGCCACGCCGCCGCCATCCTGGCAGCGCGCCGTCTGCAGAAGAGCACACAGGAGACAGAGAGAGACAAGGAATGTGCGTATCACGATTCTCAGTCTCGCATGAAGCGCCGAACGAATGGAGCCAGTGGCGACTGCCTCACTTCAGACTGGTTGCCTCACTGGAGCCTGGCTGCCGATGCGGAGCTAGTTGCCGGGCGGCGGCGGTGGTGCGGGAGGCGCACTGGTGGTGGGCGCCGAGGTGCCGCCTGGAGGTGGCGGTGGTGCGCTTGGGCCTTCATCGCCAGGAAGCGGAGTAGTGCCGCCTCCTCCGCCTGGCACGGGCACTCCTCCGGCGCCGCGGTTCTGGTTTCGCACGGCCACCGCGTACAGTACGTCGGAAAGCGTCCGCATGGTGGCGCGGAGTACGCCGTCGCGCGCGATCCTCGCCTTCGCAATGGGTACATCGCGGTCAATCCGCAGTTGTTCGCCCGTCCTCAGCAATTGCTGTTTGCCTGTAGGTAGCAGGCGGTGCTCCACCATCACTTCGCCGGTGTCCACGCCCACTACGGTGGCTTCGGAATCTTCTTCCACTTCCACAAAGAAGGTCGTGCCGCGCACGGAGATCACGGCGGTTGGCGTATGAATCCGATGCGGGTTGGGCTTGCCCATGATCTTTTCGATATGGATCTTCATCCGGCCCACCCAGATATCGAAAATGTCGTTCCAGTTCCCCCAGTTGCTGCGAAACAGCACGCGAGAGTTCGGGTACACCTCGAAAGAGCTGCCGTCCTGCAACTGGAATACCGCGTATCCGTCAGATCCGGTGAATACCTCCAGCCCTGGCTTCACCGTATCGCCCGGCATCAAGGTATGGCTTTCGCCTGCCTTCACCACCGCCACCCTTCCGGTAGAGAGAGTCACGGTGGCGGCGTACTCGGCCGGTGCAGAGGCGCTCATGCCGGGAAACTGCTGGCAAAACACTGCGGGAGTCGCCAGAATCAGGCACAACAGGGAAACAAGAGTGCGGTTCGTGCCCAGTCGGGGCAAATGGTTGCGAAACCGGACACACACTAGGGAGATTGCCGCGGCACGACACCGTGCCGGTCCACCCAACCGATTTTGCAATATCACCATGCGAACGAAACCCCTAGGCTGCCACGATCGGCAACACGCAGCCCTAAGTTGGCTCGATTATAACAGGGAACCTGGTAACAACAATGGGCAAATGTGTATTCTGCTTCAATCCTGACCTTCCAGTTAGTACTAGATTTAAGAGTCAATCTCGCCGCCATTCCTATTGAAGCCTGCTTCGATCACCAGCGTTGGTCTCTTGGCGTGGGACAATAAGGAATGGACGCGCTGGATGCGACGCTTCCAGGCCTCTCCGCTGGCCTGGACCTGCAAGGGTTTCTCCTTCGCTCTGGCGTCCCATGCCCTCCTCAAACTCATGCAACGCAAACGGTTTCGCCTCGAACTCAAGAAAGAAACGATCTACCTCGGAGACCGCACATTGCTGTTCAGCGTGCTGAAACTCCCCCGCCTGCAACAGTCCCACGAGCCGTTCCGTGAGCTTGACGCCCTAGCTGCCCACGCTCGCCGCGAGGTGGAGCTTGGGGCCGACGTCATCGACGTATCCGCCATGAGCCTCTCCCCGTCCCTCTACCCCGTGAGCGCTGAAGTCGAGGCGCGCAGCGTGCTGCCGATGGTGCGCCGCCTGCGAAAGGACGAAACTCCCTGGATATGCGTCACAACCACCCACGCTACCGTGGCGGAGAAAGCGCTGCAGGCTGGTGCGGACTTCATCAACGACCCCAGCGGGCTGAAACTCGATCCCGACCTTGGCCCCGCCGTCAGCCGCAACGACGGAGCCCTCATCATCGCCCACATGCGTGAGATCCCCACCGTCTGGGGCAGTTTGTCCCCGATCCGCGATCCTCTGGGGGAAGCCTTCATCGTACTGCGCGCGAACATCGGCCGCGCCATTCGTGCCGGCGTGCCGTCCAATCGCATTCTCGTCGATCCCGGCCTTTCCCTCGGCAAGCGCAAGGAAGAGAACACGCAGATCCTGGCCCAGCTCGTTCGCTTGCAGGAGCTGGAGTATCCCACGGTACTCACCTTCCACGGTAAGCAGTTCGTGGGCGACACTCTGGAAGGGGGGCGCGAAGCGGCTGAGCATGCCGCAGCCGCGTTCGCACTGGTGGCCGGAATACATGGACTGCGTACCATCTCCGCCGCTGCTTCGCGTTCCGCCGCAAACGTGGTGGACGCACTCCTCCTAGCGCAAACTGACCTCCGCGAGTACGCCGCCCGCAAAGTGCCTCCCCCGCGCCCTCGTGGTGCTTCGCCGTTGCAAACCATGGCCGAAGAGAAACGAGGAATCAACCGCCGGGGCAACCTGCCCCCGCTCCGCCCGCGCCCGCCTCGCGGGTAGGTAACTAGGTACTAACCGTCTGCCCGGCTTTCGCCATCCTCAGAGTGCGCTAACCTCCGTGCGCGCCTTTGCTGCGTGGGCGGAAATGTATCCACTCCACCGCGGCAGCGGGCTATTCGCCAGCCGCATGGAAGCCTCGCTCGCCTTTCCCACACGACTCCCCTTCGGAAGAATGAACAGCTTCTCCAACCCAAATTGACTGGCCTAGACCATTCCGATATCATTGCCTCAACTTTTTTGGGGTTGCAACGAAACAGATTACTTCTTCCCTTAGGAGGGGCTGATGTTTACAGTCACCCGTGTGTTTTCTGTTCTTGCACTGGTTGGGATGTTTACCGCGCTGTTCGCGCAGGTGGAGACAGCTCGAATCACAGGTACAGTTTCTGATCCCACCGGGGCCTCGATCCCCGGTGCAAAAATCACAACCGTCCACGTTCAAACCGGCCTCTCGCGCACCTTCGAGTCGCAGTCCGACGGGCGTTACTTGACGCTGCCGCTTCGCATTGGCCAATACCGGATTGAAGTAGAGGCCGAAGGCTTCAAACGGGCGATTCGCGAAGGCGTCGTCCTGCAACTCCAGGAGACTCCCACCCTCGACTTCGCGCTCGAACTGGGTTCGATTGCGGAGAGTGTGCAGGTGACCTCCGACGCGCCACTGCTCGCCACGCTGGATGCATCCCAGGGGCAGGTGATCAACAACAAGACCATCGTTGACATGCCCTTGAATGGCCGCAACTACATTCAACTCGCCTTGCTATCCGCCGGTACGGTGCAACCGATCGGGGGCCGCTTTGGAGGATTCAGTGCAGGGGGCATGCGCACCGTTCAGAACAACTACATGCTGGACGGTATCGACAACAACAATGTCCAGCTTGCCGCACAGGGCAACCAGGCTGAAACCGTGCAGCCTTCGGTGGACGCGATTCAGGAATTCCGCATCAGCACCAACGCGTACAGTGCCGAGTTTGGCCGGGCCGCTGGTGGCGTGATCAACGCTTCCATCAAGTCGGGCACCAACGAGATCCACGGCACCGCATTCGAGTTCCTCCGCAACGAGAAGCTCGATGCAAAGAACTTCTTTGACCGTCCCGATCAGCCGCGTCCCGCCTTCAAGCGCAACCAGTACGGTTTCTCGCTTGGTGGTCCGCTTGTAAAGAACAAGCTCTTCCTGTTCGGTGACTATGAGTGGACGAAGGTTCGTGAGTCTCTAACGTCCAACAACACGATTCCCACCGTCGCGCAGCGCGGTGGCGATTTCTCTGCGCTCAGCGCTATCATCTACGACCCGGCGACGTTCACTGCTTCCCCGCGAGGCCGCCAGCCGTTTGCGGGCAACGTGATTCCCACGTCACGCATCGATCCAGTCTCTGCCAAAGCAGCGGCCTGGTATCCCACTCCGCAGAACTCCAGCCTCACGCAGAACTATCTGCACAATCCGCCAAACCTCTCCGACGTGGATCGCTGGGATCTCCGCGCGGACTACAACATTTCGTCGAACGACACGCTGTTCTACCGTATCAGCTCCCAGACTCAGTTCAGCCCTGCGTCGCCACCTTTGCCCGCACCAGCTTTCGGGTCGACGAGTTCAGATTTCAACAACACGGGCTGGAACATGGCGTTGGTATGGAGCCGTATCCTCACGCCGAACCTGGTTACCACCACCCGCCTCGGTTGGAACAGGCTATATACCGAGCAGTATCCACCCATCGACAGGAACGTGAACGTAGAACTGGGCCTGCGAGGCGTTGATCAATCCACACCCGGAGCCCCGCAGTTCAACATCAACGGCGTCACCAACCTGGGTATCGGAGCGAATCTTCCCAATCTCAACGATTCACAAACAAGGCAGCTTGTGAACGATACCAGCTGGACGAATGCGTCGCACACTGTGAAGTTCGGGGCAAACCTCAGTTGGCTGCAGGCCTTCATTACGAACCCCAAGGAAGGGTTGGGAGTCTTCCTGTTCAACGGCGTCTTCACGCGGAACCCAGCCAACAACGCGGGGGGCTACCCATTCGCTGACTTCCTCCTGGGTATGTCCAACCAGACGGATGTTGCGGACGTTGTCTACTCCAATTTGCGTGCTCCCTTCTACCACTTCTACGTGCAGGACGAATGGCGCGCGACGCGAAGACTCACCCTTAATTTCGGGGTGCGGTACGAATACAACGCCAACTGGGTTGAGACGCGCAACCTGCTGTCGAACTACGACTTCGATTTGCAGAATCCCGCGATTGTGGTGGCCCAGGATGGCAGCCGCACGAGCCGGGCTCTCCAGGCAACCGACCGGAACAACTTTGCCCCGCGCTTCGGCTTCGCCTACACCCTCAGTTCCAAAACAGTGGTCCGTGGCGGTTATGGCATTTTCATTGGCAACTACGAAGGCACTGGCGGTGGACGCTTCATGCTGGGGAATCCCCCGCAAACCATTTCGGTCCGCCTTACGACTGACCAGATCACGCCCGCGTTTCTTCTGCGGGACGGCGTCCCAGCGGGAACCCTGGACCCGCGCAATACTGCCAACGTTCGCCTTTCCTCATTCGTCACCAATCCGAAATGGCCTACCAGCCAGCAGTGGAACCTGAACATTCAGCGCGAACTGGTGAAGGACATGGTGATGGAGGTGGGCTACTATGCCACAAAAGGGAACCATCTTCCCACCCGCTGGAACGGAAACTACGCGCTTCCGGGCCCGGGTAACGTGAATGCGCGCCGGCGGTTCACCTCGGTCCCCTTTCCGGGTATCGACCATACCATCACGCCGCTTACGATCGTCGACCGTCACGACTGGTTTGGGAATTCCACTTTCCACTCCTTCCAGGCTCGTCTTGAGAAGCGATTTGGCAGCGGTATCTCCTTTATGAACGCATATACCTATTCCAAGACCATCGGTGACACGGTTGGTTTTGCGGGCGCGGGGAGCGCCGTTGGCGATCCGCAGGGCTTTCAGAATCCCTTAAATCGGCAGTTGGAAAAGGCTCTGGATTCCCAGGATATGCGTCATCGTTATGTGGCTAGCTATATGTACGAACTCCCCTTCGGCATTAGCCGCCACTTCGGCAGTGGATGGTCGCGTGGCATCGATGCGGTCCTTGGCGGATGGTCGGTTGGAGGCATCACCACACTCACTGCAGGACAACCTATGGGTGTTGGAGTGCAAGGGGACCCTGCCAATACCGGAGATCCTAACCGTCCTAACGTCGTTGGCGACTGGCGCTTGTCACGCTCGGAACGCACGCTGGATCGCTTCTTTAACACCAGTGCCTTTGAGGCCAATGCTCCGTTCACTTATGGCAACGCGGGACGCAATCTGCTGCAGACTCCAGGGCTCGTGAACTTTGATTTCGCGACGTTCAAGCGATTCGTGCTCACCGAGAAGGTGGCGATGCAGTTCCGCTTTGAGGCGTTTAACTTCTTCAACACGCCGGCCTTTGGCGCCCCCAACTCGACGGTTGGAAATATCAACTACGGACGAATTACGAGTGCTGGCCGTCCGCGCAACCTGCAATTCGGACTGAAGGTAATCTTCTAGGAGTCATCGTCATGAGCATTTCAAGAAGAAACTTCCTTTCGTTCGGAGCCGCTGCGGCGACGCTACCATTTCTCTCGTGCGGACAGGCAGCAAGACGCCCCACCAATGTCGTGTTCATCATGGCGGACGACATGGGCTACGAGGCCCTTGCTTGCAACGGCGCGACGGAGTACAAGTCTCCCCGCCTTGACCGGTTGGCTGCCCAAGGTGTGCGCTTTACCAATGCGCATTCCACGCCCCTGTGCACTCCCACCCGGGTCCAGGTGATGACCGGCAAGTACAACTTTCGCAACTACACCGAATTTGGCGCTCTGAAGCCCGGCGAGTACACCTTCGGGCATCACTTCCAGAAGGCGGGCTACAAGACCTGCGTCGTTGGGAAGTGGCAATTGCAGGGTTCCGTTCCAGGAACTCGGCAGAAGGGCGAGGGCACTAAGCCCGATGACGCCGGCTTTGATGAGCACTGCCTCTGGCACGTGCGCACAACAAAGTCGCGTTACTGGGATCCCACTGTCCAGGTGAACAACGAGCAACGCGACAACCTCGTCGGCCAGTACGGCTCAAACGTGTTCCTAGAGTATGCGGAGGACTTCATCGGCAGGAACAAGGACCGCCCCTTCTTTCTCTACTACCCCATGGTGCTCACGCACGATCCCTTCGTGCCAACCCCGGACAGTGCCAATTTTTCTGAGGAAGATAAGCACAGGAACGACACTAAGTGGTTCGGGGACATGGTGGGTTACACAGACACCGTGGTTTCGAAATTACTGGACTGTCTGGAGCGCAACGGGCTTTCGGAGAACACGCTGGTGATCTTTACCGGCGACAATGGAACCCACGTCACGGTAACAACTCAAACGGTGAACGGTCCGGTAAAAGGAGGGAAGGGCGGCACTACGCATACTGGAAGCCACGTGCCGATGATTGCCTACTGGAAGGGGAATTCGGCGCAAGGGAAAGTCTGTGAGGATCTTATCGACTTCACGGATATATTCCCCACAATCTGCGAAGCAGCGGGACTGGAGATGCCAGCCGGTCACCCAGGTGACGGACGGAGTTTCCTGGCCCAGATTCGCGGCGAGAAAGGCAACCCGCGCGAGTGGATCTTCTGCCACTACGAACCCAAGTGGGGCGGTCGCCCTCATCGCAGATGGGTGATGGACCATCGCTGGAAGCTGTACGATAACGGCGACTTCCACGACCTGAAGAACGATCCGGACGAGAAGAATCCGCTATCACCCATTCCCGAAGAAGCGGCGGCAATCGCCCGCCGATTCGAAGAGGTGCTGTCGAAAATGGTGGTTACCTGACGGACGGCATTCGCTGGCAGCGAGGACAGTAGTGGGTTCCGCGCTGGCACACCACCATGCGCCGGATTGCTGCTCCGCAGCGCGGACAAGGGTCGCCTTCCTTACCGTACACTTGGTGTCGGTCCTGGAAGGCGCCCCGCTGCCCGCTGGCGTCTACGTAGTCTGAAATGGAGGATCCTCCCGCTGCAATCGCCTCTTGCAGCAGTGCCCGCATGCTGGTGTGCAGTGCCAGCGCCTTTCGCCTTGGCACCAGGAATCCGGGGCAGAGCGGGTGAATACGCGCCAGGTAGAGCGCTTCGTCCGTGTAGATATTGCCCATCCCGCGCAGGAACACTTGGTTCAGCAGCAGGTTCTTTATAGCGCCGCGCCTCTCACGCAGCCGCGCTGCAAAAGTCGCCGGTGCAATCTCCAGCGCATCTTCTCCCAGCACCGGGCCACTCTCTTCCGCAGGCAACAGTTCAAAGCGCCCGAACTGCCGGATGTCATCGAACACCAGCAGTGCGTCTTCCAGCGCAAGCATGGCGCGCGGATGCGTGCTGGGCGCTGGCGCGAACAGCAGTTTGCCGGTCATTCCGAGGTGGATGCGCACCCGGTGCCGGTCCAGCGTCAACAGAATGTTTTTTCCGTAGCGCTGCACTTGATGGATCTGCTGCCCGGGTAGGCACGCCGTGATCACCTGCTGCTGACCGCGAAACACCCGCGAGGGCGTAGTCGTGATGGCCAGGATGCGCTGCCCTACAAGCCGGGGCGCCAGAGACCGTACTACGGTTTCCACTTCCGGAAGTTCAGGCATTGTTCCTCATGCATCCTCGTTCGCAGTCGGTTCCGGGACGTCCACCCATAGCTCATCCCCGCGGACCTCTGTCGGATACTGTGCCACCTTCGCCTTTGCGGAATGGACGCACTCACCTGTGCGGCAATCGAACTCCCAGGCATGCCAGGGGCAGGCAATCAAGGGCGGGCTGAAATTCCCCATCGCCAGCGGACCTCCCGCGTGCGGGCATTCGTTGTCCAGCGCATACACCGCGTCTTCCATCCGGCACACCAGGAACTCACCGTTCGCTCGCGGGAACTGCCGCATCTCTCCATCGGCCAGATCGGCAAGGGCCATCACACGCTGCCACGCCATCCCGTTAGTCGCCCGGCGTCACGGCGACGCTCTCCCGCATCAGGATGGTTTCTCGCGGCAACTGGGGGCGCCCGAAGATGCGAATGGCCTCCGTCACCAGCACCACACCCAGCACCAGCAGCGATCCCGCAATGATGCGCACCGGCATCACGGTTTGCGCTCCGCTCACCTGCAGCACCAGGGCCGTCATCGTCATCGTGATCATGAACGCCGTGGGCACGGCCACAAAGGCCCACTTGCGCCCGGTCCGCTTCATCCAGAACGTCACGGCCAGCAGGGCTAAGCCCGCGAGCAACTGATTGGTGCTGCCAAACACCGGCCAGATTGCTCGCCACACAGGCAGCACCTGCCCGGAGGGCGTCGTATACGTGGTGTAGGCCATAATCACGGGAATCACCAGCGTCAGAACCGTCGCCTTCACGCGATTCACCGCCACGGTATTATCCCACTGGAAGAACTCCTGCAACACATAGCGGCCCAGCCGCGTGCACGTATCGAGCGTCGTCAGCAGGAAGGTAGAAAGCGTCAGCAGTCCCAGCATGGAACCCACTTGCAACGGGATCCCAAAAGCGTTCAGGAACTGGCCCATGCCCTTGGCATACACCGTCACCGGGTTCTGCCCCAGCGATTGTGCGCTGAAGCCCAGCATCATCACGCAAGAAAGCGAGATCACAGCCACCACGCCTTCGGTAAGCATCCCTCCATAGCCGATGCGCCGTGCATCGGTTTCGCACGAAACCTGCTTCGAAGTGGTGCCCGAGGAAACCATGGAATGGAAGCCGCTGCAGGCCCCGCAGGCAATGGTGATGAACAGAATGGGAAACAGTGGGCCCAAGTGCGGCACTTGCTGGAATATCGGGTCCGCCGGATTCACAAACGCGGGATAATTCGGCTGGATGGTTCCCGTGAAGCTTCCAATCAGCAGCCCGGTGCCCCCGCCCAGCACGGCAAGGTAAAGCAAGAAACTCGAGAGGTAATCGCGCGGATGCAGTAGCGCCCACACCGGCGTCACGCTGGCGATGAAACAGTACACCAGAAGCAGGACACTCCAGGTTTCCCTTGCATCGCCGAGCAGCCTTGGCAGATAGTTGCCATCGGATGTAATGCCGCTGCTCCAAACCGCCCCCGCCACCAGAATTGGCACCAGTACGACGGTAGACTGCCACAGCGGCGTCTTTGAATGCTGGTTCACCACACCCAGCACAATCGCCAGCACCAGGAAGATGCCGCTCGCCACAGCCACGCCAGTGCCTTGCACTGATTCCGCCGTTCCCGGCTCCGCGGGTATATCAATGAAACTCACCGCCGTCAGGTCGAGAAACACAACGATCACATACACCAGCGTTAGCCAGATAAATGCCAGGAAGAGCTTGTAGGAGAGGGGCGACATATACTGCCGCGCGAGTTCGGCGATGCTCTTGGCCTTGTGGCGTACGCTTGCCACCATTGACCCAAAGTCGTGCACGCCGCCCACGAAAATCGAGCCCACCACAATCCAAAGAAGCGCCGGTACCCAGCCAAAGAACAACCCCGCAAGGATGGGTCCAATCACCGGACCCGCGCCGGCGATCGAGCTAAAGTGGTGTCCAAACAGCACAGCCGTCTTCGCCGGCACATAGTCCGTGCCGTCATAGAGCGTCTCCGACGGCACCGCGTGGCGATCATCCAATTCAAACTGGCGTGAAATCCAGCTACCGTAGATCCGGTATGCAATCACAAACAGCGCGATGGCAGCGAGCAGAACAAAGGCAATCATGGTTTCCCGTAGCGCAAGCAGTTTGCGGGTTGAACTTTGCAGGACACACCTCAGCCCGCATGGCGCATCCCGGTTCTTTCTAGCATAATCCACGGCCCCTGGCCCGGCTCGCTCGATCTTGCATCCCACTGACGGCTTGCGTTTCCATCCGGCGCGCGTACACTAATAGAAACCCGTCGTTTGCCACCTGCCCAGTCCGCGTGGTGGCGCCTGCGTTCGCGCCGTTTCGATTGGCTAGCGCGCGAGCACTCACACTTCACTTCACACTGGGAAGCAGCACATAATGAACCGACGCAAACTATTAGGCCTTGGCGCGGGCGTCTATGCCGCCCTGCAAAGCGACGCCATCCAGAAGATTCAGGCCGCCACCAAGACGCTCGGCAGCGTCAGCGCGCAGGAAGCAGCGCGCGACGAAGACTTCTGGTTCCACGTCCGGCACGCCTTTACGGTGGACCGCACCTTCATCAACCTCAACAACGGCGGTGTCTGCCCAAGCCCCCGTCCTGTGCAGGAGGCCGCGCGACACTATCAGGAGTTCGGCGACATGGGCCCCTCTCATCACATGTGGCGAACCCTGACGCCCAATCTTGAACCCGTGCGCCGCGAACTGGCCCGCACCTTCGGGTCTCACCCTGAAGAGATTGCCATTACCCGGAACGCCAGCGAGGCGCTTGAGATCGGCATTCTGGGGCTCGACCTCAAGGCCGGCGACGAAGTGGTTACCACCAATCAGGATTACCCGCGCATGCTCACTACCTGGGACCAGCGCGTCCGCCGCGAGGGCATCGTGGTGAAGCAGGCCAAGTTCCCCGTTCCGCCCCCAGGCATGGACTACCTCTATAAGATCATCGAAGAGCAAATCACGCCCCGTACCAAGGTGATTTCGCTCTGCCATATCACCAACCGCACCGGCCAGATCTTCCCCATCAAGCGTATCTGCGATATGGCCCGCCAGCGCGGTATCTTCACCATCATTGATGGCGCGCACGCGTTCGCCCATTGGCCCTACACGGTGGACGAGCTTGGCTGCGACGCCTACGGTTCGTCGCTTCACAAGTGGATGACCGCACCCATCGGCACCGGTTTCCTCTATGTGAAGCGTGATCGGATCAAGGACATCTGGCCTCTGATGGCAGCCACCCACCGGCAGAGCGATGACATTCGCAAGTTTGAGGAAATTGGCACCCACCCGGCAGCCAACCGCAATGCCATCGCCGAAGCAGTGATCTTCCACCATAGTATTGGTGGTGATCGCAAAGCGGCCCGCCTGCGCTACCTCCGCGCCCGCTGGAGCGACCGTCTGCGCAAGTATCCGCAGATGAAGCTCCTCACTTCCGACGACCCGGAACAAAGCTGCGGCATTGGTGTGTTCGACGTCGAAGGCATGGAACTCAACAAAGTAGCAGCGCACCTCTATGACAAGTGGCGCATTGTCACCACCATGTCTGGCACCGCAAACGAATATCGCTGCATCCGCATCACCCCCAACGTGTACACCACGCTGCAGGATATCGACACCTTTGGAGACGCCATGGAGGAGATCCTCGCGAAAGGTCTGCCGGCCTAGAGCCGCGATTGATCGGTACCGGGCCGTTCTGGCGGAGCGTTACTCCTCCGCCGGAACGGCCAGGGATGTCGGTGGAATTGAATACCACTGTTGTTTTCTGGTGATCACCGCGGGCAGCACACCTGATTCCCAACCCAACCGCCGCGTGCCCACTGCACAATGAACTCCTCCGTTCTTCGCCAGCACTGCCCTCGCAAAGACAGGCACAACCCGGTAAGGCCGCGGCAGCCTGTCCTGTAGCTGCTGCAGTAAGCGCAATTCATACTTACCCAATCCAAAGGTGGGTACGAAGAGCTTCTGTCCAATCACCAGGAAATTCGTGGAGCTGATTCCCGCCCACCGAACCGCGGAATTCCGTCCGCCACCAATAACCGGCGCAGCCACAACCCGGAAGCCACGATCCTTTAGCTTGATCTGCAACTGCAAGAGTCGTTCCGCCCTTTCCAGATCCGGGCTGCTGATCTGGCTGGCGACCAACCCCAGGAGTGCGCCTGGCAGAGCCTCGCCAGCGGGTGCCTCGGTCGCAGCGGTAATCCAGCGCCGGGCCAGTTCCGGTTCATGAAGCAATAGCCGTTCCAGGCCTTCAGAACTCGTACACTGCTGATAGTCCTCCGGGCAATGCTCGCTTGCGTACTTCTCGGCATCTCGCAGAACCGCCACATCGATCGCGCGGGGCCACTGCGCCGTACTCGCCAGTGCGTCGTCGATCAGTTGCAGGACCTTGTCGCGTTGCTCTGCCAGCATGTTGTCCGGCATCGCATGCAGCCGCTTTAGCTCAACAAGCAATGGCAAGGGGCCATGGTTCGCAATCAGCAGCTCAAGCGCTTGCCTGCTGAGATCGAAATTCCCGAGAACCGGCTCCGCGACCACCGCTGTCTCACCGTCCTCAAGGAAGTTCAATGCGTAGTCCACATGGGAGGCGATCTCTCCGGCATACACTGCCTCATCCGCGCCGAACTCCCGCATCAGGATGTAGGCATATTCCTCCCGCGTTAGGTCGCCCGCCCAATAGGGCTTCGCCGCATCTCCATGGAACATGATGAGCTTGGAGGGATCCATCGGATCGTACTCGAACATCAAGTCGCCGCCATCCCAGCTCAGCTGCGACCTCACCCAGTCATCGGCTTCCATCGTGTTTAGCAGCGGGTCCAGCAGCGGGCCGTTCGCAGCGTCTCCCTCGAATGAGTGTCTGGGAATGAGCACTATGTTGCGCTGCATTGCGCTTCCGCTCTTCATGAAGTCTTGTGTCCACACACTTGTCTTCGTGGTCTGGTGTCCATACAAATGCACCTCGTACTCGGTGAGCCCAAAGTGCTTGCTTACCGCTTCGGATTGCCAGCGTTCGTTCAGCTCCAGGTTTGTCTGCAGCCGCAAAGTTCGCGGGGTGGGGTCGTGCATCGCTATCTCGCGGGCGATGTCGAGGCTGTTACCGATTGGCGTAGTTGGTTGGACAAAGAATGTCCGGGGATCGACCGTCACCACCAACTCGCCCACGGGGTCTGACTCCGCATGCGCGCGAAATCCCGGCACCGTCTGATGGTAGTGGATGTGACATGCACTACTCCTTCGGTTGTGAACTAGCCTGTCATCAAAAGGGATACGATAGATGTAGAAGTATTTCCTTAACGCTACTTTATCTTTCGCGCAAGCATACTCAATAGCATTGGGTGCTGCGGCATCTTGGAACTTTTTGGATTTTTTTACAGGAGTAAATGTAACTATTATCCTGAAGTTCTCGTCTTTCCTTGGAACACCGTCAGATTCCTTGGATAGCACTGGAAGTGCAGCAATAAGAAAAATCAGTAGCCAAAACAGGGGATTCCTCGCCCCAGAATCTCTTTGCGAGGGCTTTTTATACACGGGAAATCACTTCCTTACCCAAGCTTCATTTCGGTCTTCTCATAGTTGGATAGGTTCCATCGACTACAGCGCACCTG
>JAHCHD010000259.1 GCA_026129915.1 Bryobacterales bacterium | reverse complement strand
AGCACAGACGAGCGGCCCTTGTAGCTTTCCGGAGTGCAGTAGCTCTTGGCCGCGCCATCCAGCGAACAGAACAGGTCTTTGTCCGCGCTCCACTGCACATAGTTGGCCACGAAAAGGTCCAGCTTTCCATCACGATCGTAGTCGAAGAATGCCGCCGAGGTGCCAAAGCCGTTATTGGTGATACCCGCCTGTACGGTTACATTCTGAAACTTGCCATTGCCCAGGTTGCGCAGCAGTCGGTCGCCCTCCAGTGCTGTGATGTAGAGGTCCACCAAGCCATCGTTGTCGTAATCGCCCGCGCTCACCCCCAGCCCATACAGTTCCACATCAAGGCCACTTCCCGCAGTGGCGTCACGGAAGGTGCCGTCGCCGTTGTTCAGGTAGAGCGCGCTCAAGGATTTCGTTTTGCCCGCGGTCCAACTGCGGCTGTTCACCAGCACGATGTCGGGGTAGCCGTCGTTATTCAGGTCAACGAAGGCGCAACCTGGACCCATCGTTTCGGGAAGCCACTTCTTGCCCGCCTTGCCAGCGTTGTGCTTCCAGGTGATGCCCGCCTGGCGGGTGACGTCGGTAAACGTAACCTGGGCGGCAAGCGTCGCAGCCAGAGCCCCTAGTCCCATCGCCAGCCGCAATATGCGCATCACTGGGCACCCCCTTGCTTCAACGAGACGCTCCGGGCCGGCACTGTGTTAGCCGGCGGCGCCGTGCTGGCGGTCTTTGCCGTGGCTTCAATCTCGCCAAGCAGGATGCTGGTATGGTCGTGAATCATCTGCCGTTCGTTGTTCTCTTCCGGGCTGGCCATCCGCCGGCGTGCGGTGATGGTCTGCGAACTCTCATCGGCCTTGAAACGCTTGAACGCGGCTTCTGCGCGCGTTGCCTTTTCCGTGTCGCCCATCCCTCGCAAGGCCAGCATCAGGGTGTAGTTCGCCTGCACGTCCTCGGGGTCCACCTGAATGACGCGTTCCAGATACCGCACCGCCTGGCGGAAGTCTCGCTTCAGAAAGAGAAGCCGCCCTAATTGGTTCAGCACCACGCGATCCTTAGGATGCATCTTCTCTACGTAGCGCAGGCTCTCGATGGCCTGGTCGTAGTCGCCATCGGCCTTCTCCACCATCGCCTTAAAGAAGTGGATGCGGGCAGGCTTCGCGTCAACGGCCAGCGCCTTGGCGATAAACTCCTTGGCTGAGTCGGTCTCGCCCTCCTGGATGAGTGCGCGCGCCACGTTCAAGGGGCCATCCGCATAACCGGGGTTCGCCTGCATCACCTTATGGAACGCATATTCCGCCCCCTTCAGATCGCCCTGCAATAGCATGCCAATGCCCCAGTCATTCCATCGAATATGGTCTCGAGCTTCCACCACAGGTTCCCAAACCGTTTCCTCGCCGGGCGCTGCAATCTGCAGGACGGTCTTGGCTTCCGCCAGCGTCACGATGGGAAGCACCGGAATCTCGCCTTTAATGCCGCCTGAGACGTTGCCTGGAATGTTTTCCTTCCCGTAGCTATACTCGCGGCTGTCGAAATGCAAACTGGTGAGCGAGGGGTCCTGCCCCGGCACCGGCTGCCCGGCATAGGAAAACTGCGTGTAGCTATGGGCAAACTTGCGGTAGTGCAGCTTAGCGGTGAATGTGATGGGCCCTTGGGCGTTTGCGGGTATTCTCACACGGTAGTGCGCCACGTCCGCGGCTCCTGGGGGAATCAGCCGGACATACAGCACGCTGCGTGTCTGCCAGGCATTGCGCTTGTCAATGGGGTTGCCCGCGCCGTCGAGTTGGTAGCTCTTGTAGAAATGGGCGCCCGGTTCCACGGGGCCGCGCCCGTCGTCATCCACCCGGCCGCTCCAGAATATGTGCTTACCGTTGCGGTCCTTGCCTTCCACTTCCAGCCAGACATCAAAAGAGTCCACGGTACCATCAGGAAAGAAGTGCCCCACGCTCTTCGTGCGCACCACCACATCAAGCCGTACGTTGGAGCCAGGCTGAAACTTCGTTTGCACTCGGTTCAGAGGCGCAGCCACCTTGCCCACTTCGCGGATCAGCACTTGGCCGCCGCCCACGGCTTCTTCACCCACCCCGAAGGTGGACATCAATTGCACATCAGTATCGGCGGCGCGGCGCACCATGGGCACGGAGTGAGCGTCATCTTCAATCGGCGAGGCAGCAAACAGATCCACACTAATGAACCCCGATTGCAGAAACTTCACCACTTCATTCAGTTGCTCCTGGTCACCATTCACGAAGGGTACGGCGGTATTCGCTGCCGCAAATCGATGTGAGTGTACCTTGCCGTTCTTGGCTGCCGGATCGCTCGATGCCACCAGCGGCATGTGGCAATCGTTGCAGTTCTTGGGCTGGTCAGGATAGTAGAAGCTCCGCGCGCCTTCACCGCTCACGCCACTCGCCTGCCAGTTGTCATAGCTGTTGAATCCGCGCAGCCAGCGATAGCTGTTTACCGGCACATCCAGATGCACCTTGTGGCAGGAACTGCAGAACTCCGCCGCGTCCTCGCGCATGAACGGTTTCAGGAACGTTTCCTTGTGCGGGCGCGGGTTTCGGTTAATCAGGAACGTGTCCAGCGCCTGAATGATGGGGTTCTCCGACGCGGCAATCTCATGCAGGTCGTTGTACTCCAGCGTGAAAGAGGCGTTGCCGGTTGTATTGTGTACCTCGGAAATCGAATGGCACGACACGCAGCCAAGCCCCGTTTGCGCTTCTGGAGTATCGATCTGTTCAATAATGGGCTGCTCCCACTTGCCTGCGAACAGCACCGCATGGTCGTGGCAACTGGCGCACCAGCGGCTGGGCTTGGTGGTTCCCTGCACCTCCTGCATGTGCTCGATGCTCTTCCGATAGAACTGGTTGTTGAAGCTCGCGAAGTGGTGGACTGAGCTTTCCCACTCCTTGTATATCTCCACGTGGCAGGTGCCGCATTGCTTCGAATCCATGAAGTACTTCGACGGAATCGTCTTCACATTCGTCTTCGCGGAACTCGGCCAGAAACGCCCGTTCGGGCCATCGCCTTCCTCGTCCATTGAGGTGGCCACCAAGTTGGGGTTCACGATGCGATGGGTGGGGTTCGGAAATAGTGCCCGGTACCCAAATGCAGCCAGCGGCACAGAAACTGCCAGCAGCACGGACACTGAAAGTACCTGCCCCTGCAGCCGCAAACGCGGGCCGCGGCTCAGCCTCTCGAGGCACCACGGGATCAGCGCCAACGCTCCGCCCATGCTAAAGGCGATGTGCGCGTAGAGCGCCGGCCTTTGCGCGGATGTGGCGCCGAATACTGTGAGGTAAAGGCCGGTGACCGCCGCCACCAGCATCAGTGCAACCGCCGGGGCCGCTTTGCTATGACGCGCAAACTCGCGGGTGGAAGGGTTCTTCCATAGCAGCCATCCGGCAGCCAGCGCCAGCCCGATTCCCAGGCCAATGTGCACCAGCACATTGCTCATGTAAAAGATGGTGGGCGCCGGAAAGCCCCACAAGTAGGCGCTGTTGGCGAGCAACAGCAGAAATCCTCCGGCGAGAATCCCGGCTCCCGTGGACGTGCGAATCATGAAGACAACCCCAGTGCGAAGCGGCCACCCGAGGAGAGGGCACGCGCATGATCCTCACAATGACAGACTGCGGCAACCCTGGGCAATAATCTGTAGTGATTACAACTCGTCAGAGCACAGCATATCCTCTCGGGTCCATTGCTCCAATAATCACTCCAACGCGCTGCCTACCAGGTGACGTCGCTGCCCGGAGGGCCAAGATCGATATAGATATCCGCCGCCACGTCCATTACACCCTCAACCGCCTTCAGTTTGTCCGTGTCATCCTCATCCGCTGACCCGGTGATTACGCCGATGGCTTCCAGCACCTGCATCTCCTCAAGGCCTGCCTTCTTGAGGTCCTTCTTGATTTGCGCGATAGGCCGCTTTTCTTCCACGGTGATATTGAATGCTTTGCGCTGTCCCATCTCGATTCCTTTCACGAACAGAACACGAGTCCCGGAACTGCACAGCTCCGGGACCCGCCTTGCTCGCCTTGCTTGGTTCCAGCCTAGCGAATTACGGCGCTTGCACCAATCCCCTGCCTACCTTGGCCACCGGGGATGGCAGTGGCCGTGCCGTCGCTTGCAGGCGTTGCCAGAGCGCCATGCCACGAAATGCCGGATTGCTTTGCGCCCAGAGCGCGGCGCACCCTGCAACGTGGGGCGTAGCCATGCTTGTTCCGCTAATGGTGCGATGGCGCGTAGGCCGCGGCCAGGATGAGAAGATGTCCCGACCCGGCGCCGCAATCTCAATCTTTCCAAAGTTCGAAAACGACGACGGTCGCAGGTTTCGGTCCACCGATGCCACCGACATGATCGTAGGCGAGTTCGCTGGAGCGCCCGTATTCGAGCTCGCATTGCCCGCGGCAGCCACAATCAGCAGTCCGCGTGCGAGGGCTGCCGCGCCCGCCTGGGTATACGCCGCCTGCACCGGGCTTTGGCTACCGAGGGACATCGAGATCACTTCGCAGCGATTTGCTATAGCCCAGTTCATCCCGCCCAGCACGCTGGCGC
>JAHCHD010000258.1 GCA_026129915.1 Bryobacterales bacterium | reverse complement strand
CGCTTTCGATTCTGCGTAATTGCGCCAGGGAACTACCGACTCACTGCGATGATTCCGGCAAGCCCCGGGCGTATGCCTTACGGTGCGGCTGAGCTCGATTTCGTGATTCACGATAGGGACATTGCAGAACTGCCCATCGAAGTTGCCGCGCCTGTGGAACTCAGCGGGCGGATTGTGTGGGAGGCGAATCCTCCTGAAAAGCAGATGCGCAATCCGGTGACCGTATCGCTGGATCCGCTTTACCGGCCGCCTTGGATAAACGAGAGGCGAACGTCCAGCTCGGTTCCCGTTAGCGAGTTTACGCTTGCCGTCCCACCAGGTGCGTACTGGTTGCGGGCCGTGGTGCGCGAGCAGGGGGTGTATGTGAAGGGGATCCGCTTTGGGGACCAGGACGTAGCCTGCATGCCGCTGGTGGTGGGCGCTGGTAGCGGATCGGCGCACTTGGAAGTGGTGCTTGCCACCGGTGGGGCTCAACTGACCGTGCGGGTAGCGAAACCCAGCGGCGCGCCGATAACTAGAGGCTTCGTGAATGTCTTTCCCGCGGACGTTCCCAGCGAGGCGGAACTGGCCGACCGCGCACTCTCCACCCCCATCGACGCAAAAGGGATAGCACGCTTCCCGACAGCCCTGGCGCCAGGCATCTATCGCCTTGTGCCAACAAAGAAGCTCCTGGACTTAAGCCCACAATCGATGGCGGAACTTAGGAAGCGTCTCAACAACGCCACGAAAGTGGAACTTTCCCCAGGAGAGTCGGGGGAAGTTCGGCTGGAATGGAATGGGCAAGCTTACTAGCCGCGGTGGAGTGCTGTGCCGTAACCGGCCGCTACTTCTTCGCTGGAACCGGAATCGCGTCGCCGAGGTTCATTGAGCCCCCGCCTTCGCTGACGTAGTTGCGGTTCCAGGCTGGGATTTCGATCACGATGTCCCCAGTCACCACGCACTGGCAGCCAAGGCGCGAGTTCAAGGAAAGGTCGGCTGCCTGGTCAAGACGGTCCGCTTCGTCGTCTTCCATCTCGCTCACATTCGCCATGCCTTCCTTGATTTTGATGTGGCAGGTGGTGCAGGCATTGTTCCCGCCGCAGGCGTGTTCCAGATGCAGGCCGTTGTTTAAGGCGACATCCAGCACCGACGCCTTTAGCCCATGCTCGGAATAGGGCATGGTTTCGGGGTCAAACTCCACCGTCACGTTCTCGGGAAGAAAGGTAACCTTTGGCAAGCGAAATCCTTCGTATCGGCAGCAAATTCAGAGGTTTTACAGACGCACGGCGTCTGCTTTGCTCCAACTATTAGGATGCGCGAGACTACCTCGCGGGATGCAACGGAGTGACGTGCGGAAAGGATGCGGCGCTCAGTGCCCGGCCCCGCCTTTGTTGCTCTCGCAGTGCTGCTGCCTCGTCAGAGAGGTAGCGCGTGTTCCCGCCTGTTCGTACTCACTGGTTGTATACTCCACATCATAGGGTGCTCTGGGTACTTCCCTCCGCGATTCCCATGCGATTCTTACTGCCAGTTCTGGTTTTGTGGTCGCTCTACGCGCTGCCGGTCGTTGGCCAAACTCCGGCCGTTGACTACGCCCAAGACGTTGCGCCCATTTTTGCCAAGAATTGCTACGGCTGCCATGGACCGTCCCTGCAGACCAGTGGTTTTCGCCTCGATGACCCTGCAGCCGCGGTGAAGGGCGGCTATTCGGGTCCCTCGATTCTGCCCGGAAAGGCGGCGGAGAGCGCGCTTGTCCAGCGAGTCTCCGCGGCCAAAGGCTTTCCCGTAATGCCTCCCGCGGGCAAGCGCCTAAGTGCGGAGGAGATCGATATCATCCGTCGCTGGATCGATAGCGGCGCTCCGGCCCCTGCTGAAACACCGGCGCCTGCCGAAACACCGGCGCATCAATTCGCCACACCCGTTGAGGAGCCCGAAGCCACGCACTGGAGTTTCCGCCCCATCGCTTCGCCGGCGCCGCCTGCCGTGCGCGATACCTCCTGGGTACGTAACCCTATTGATGCCTTCATCCTCGGACGTCTGGAAACAGAGGGGATCGCACCCTCCCCGGATGCTCCGAAGCACACCCTGCTGCGGCGCCTGTCGCTCGACCTCACCGGACTGCCACCCACTCAGGACGAGATCGCAGCCTTCCTCGCCGATACGTCACCCGATGCCTACGATAAGCAGGTCGAGCGTCTCTTGGCCTCACCACACTTCGGTGAAAAATGGGCGCGCAACTGGCTCGACCAGGCCCGCTATGCCGATTCCGACGGCTATGAGAAGGACTGGATCCGCCCCTGGGCTTGGCGCTGGCGCAACTGGGTGATCGACGCCATCAACCGCGACATGCCCTTTGACCGCTTCACCATTGAACAGATTGCCGGCGACCTGCTGCCCAACGCCAGTACGGAGCAGCGGGTGGCCACCGGCTTTCACCGCAACACCCTTACTAACCGCGAGGGCGGCGTTGACAGCACGCAGTTTGCCTTTGAAGCGGCGGTGGACCGCGCCAGCACCGTGGGTGCGGTTTGGCTGGGCCTCTCGGTAGGCTGCGCCCAGTGCCACGACCATAAGTTCGACCCCATCTCTCAGAAGGACTTCTATTCCCTCTACGCTTGGTTTGAACCCGTCGAAGAAGTGGAAATCGACGCCCCTCTCGATGGCGAAATCGGCCCCTGGCTACGGACCTACGCCGAGTTCCGGCAGAAGCGAGAACAACTGCTGGCCGTTTACAACGTGGCCGAACTGCAGGCGGCATGGGAAAAGGACATTGTCTACACCATCGCTCACCCCGGGGAGCGCACCGATTGGGACCTCGCCTGGGACTGTGTGCTGAAGCTCACCGAAGGCGGCGACGGCGGCAAGATCGTGCAGATTCCGCCTGCCCAGCGCACCCAGCGAGAGCAGGACATCCTGACGGACCACTTCATTGGCAACGCGCACTTCGCCTACGGCGGCAAGGTGTATCGGAAGATGAAGCTCGACCAGTTGAAACGGCGGCTCGATCAATTGAAGAGCGAATATCCGCAACGCACGCAGGCCATGGTGATTACCGAGGAACAGCGCCCGCGCCAGTTCCACCTTCGTGTCCGCGGCGACTACCAGACTAAGGGCGTGGAAGTGGAGCCCGCCACCCCCGGCTTCCTGCCGGTGCCTACCGGAGGAACGCGCCTCGACCTTGCCCAATGGCTGGTGTCCAAGCAGAATCCGCTGACGGCCCGCGTCACGGTCAACCGCATCTGGCAGGAGCTTTTCGGCGCCGGTATCGTTACTACGGTGGACGACTTCGGAACGCGCAGCGAAGCGCCCAGCCATCCCGAGTTGCTCGACTGGCTGGCCACCCACTTTCGCGACGGCGGCTGGAGCCGCAAGCAGCTTATCCGTCTGATGGTCACCTCTTCCACCTACCGACAGAGTGCGCACGCACGGCCCGATTTGCAGGATCGTGATCCCAATAACCGCCTGCTGGCCCGCCAGACGCGGCTGCGTCTTCCGGCTGAACTGATTCGCGATTCCTCTCTGGCGGTCAGCGGACTGCTGACGCGCAGCATCGGCGGACCTTCCGTTCGTCCCCCGCTGCCCAAGGGGGTGATGGAACTCTCCTACGCCTCTCGCTATGCGGGCTCGGCCTGGACAGAATCGACGGGCGCTGACCGTTACCGGCGCGGGCTGTACGTGCAGTTCCTGCGCACCACGCCCTACCCGCAGTTGATGAACTTCGATGCGCCCAAGGCCGTCGCTGCCGCGTGTCGCCGCGACCGTTCGAATACGCCACTGCAGGCGCTGAATCTGCTGAACGATCCCGTGTTTGTGGAAGCAGCGCAGGCGCTCGGCATGCAGACACTCATTCATGCCCCGGCCGGTTTCGAAGCGCAGTTGAACTGGGCTTTCCGCACCGCCCTGGGGCGGGAGCCAAAGCCCGCCGAGGCCGATCGCCTGCGCGAGTACTTCCAGCGCCAGCGCATCTTGCTGGCTGACGACCACGCGGCAATCGCCAAACTTGCACCCAGCCCCGCGCCGGGCGCCACAGCGCTCGAAACCGCCACCTGGACCGGCGTTGCCAGCGTCCTCCTTAACCTTGACGAATTCATCACGCGGGAGTAGGCCATGAACGAACTGGAATTTCTAGCCACCCACCTCCGGCGCGATTTTTTACGGCGCGGACTTGCGGGAATCGGCACCGTGGCGCTCACGCAGTTGCTGGGTGCGGCCAGCCCCGACCCGCTGGCCCCGCGCCAGCCGCACTTCGCCCCCAAGGCCAAGAACGTGATCTTCCTTTTCCAGGAAGGCGCGCCTTCGCAGATGGATCTGTTTGATCCAAAGCCCGCTCTGCAGCAGTGGCACGGCAAGCCATTGCCCCCCGCAATGACGAAGGAAATGAAGCTGGCCTTTATCAAGCCCACTGCCAGCGTACTGGCCAGCCCGCGCAAGTTTCAGAAGTATGGCCAGAGTGGGATGGAGTTTTCTGACCTGCTGCCCCACACCTCGCAGCACGCTGACTCGCTTTGCATGATCCGCTCCATGCGCTCGGAGGCCTTCAATCACCACCCCGGCCAGTTGCTGCTGTTTAGCGGCCACATGATTGGTGGACGCCCGTCGATGGGG
>JAHCHD010000257.1 GCA_026129915.1 Bryobacterales bacterium | reverse complement strand
CACAAGATTCGGCAACGGGTACCAATTGTGGGTTGCGCCAAGTCGCGTTTTTCTCGAACATCTGGCAGCACAGTTCGTAAGATTGGATAGGAAGCCGCCATGATCCTCCGGGAATCCGCTGGCGTCTGAGACGGCATCCGCCACAAGGAGGCACTTCATGTTCTGCAGTGCATGCGGCACACAACTCGATCAGGCTCACTCGTTCTGCCACCGATGCGGACGTCCCACGAATCCTGAGCGCATGAGCCCCTGGGGAGTGCCCAAGACGCTCTCCCGCCCGCTGTGGGACAAGAAGATCGGAGGCGTCTGCGCCGGCTTTGCGCGCTACATGGATGTGGATGTGACGCTGATGCGGATCATCTGGCTGGTGACCGCCATCTTCACCGGCATTGGCTTCGTGGCCTACCTGATTGCCTGGATCGCCATGCCGGCGGAGGCTACACTCAGGCTGCCATCCAACCCGTTCAGACCAGGCAGTGCCTCCCCAGAGTCCACGCCTAACCCGCCAGAAGGGGCATTGGGGCAGACCTTCTAGCAAGCAGCAGTCTGGCTAGTTGTTCTTCTTTTTGCGAGGGGTCTGCATTCCGTGACTGGCGGGCGCCTCCGCCCTTTCACCCGGCGCGGTCAATACAGGAGTTCCCACCTGGATGGTGACGGTCCCGGATTTCGACGCCTCTGCAGCGGGCGGTGCGGGTGGGCTGCTGGTGCCGGGCCGCCCGGCAATCGCGCTCCCACCCGCTGTTCTCCACGGAATAATGGCTTTCCCCCAAGTGGCGTAAGGCTCATAGTTAACCGCGACTTTGCCAAACAATCCCGTGTAGGGATGGAAGGCTAGTTCCGGTTCATCGACGTTCTCAACGCCGTACAAGCCATGCGGCCGGAAGTAATGGCTCGTCACACTGTTGTAGCGGCTGGTAGCCCCGAAGCCTCCATAGGGTCCGTAACCTGTCCGTCCCCGCAGGAACACGTGATGCTGTAGGCTGTACCAGGCTCCAGCGCCGAAGGTGGAAGGTTGCGCGAAGTAAACCGGGTAGGCATACGCTCCGTACTGCAGGGCGGGGGGATGTCCGTAGCCGGTTCCATACACCACTGCGCCCTCATGCACGAAGGTGTTCTTGTACCCCCCGCTGTACCCGAATGTGACTGTTTCCGCATCGCTTTCCACCAGACGAACGAAGGACAGGTGGAAAGCTGCTGAACGCGAGGGTATCTGATAGATTTCCTCAGGCAAGGAATCTGCAACCTGCCACGGACCCTGGGGTTGGCTGGCGCGGAACCAAACCGCATGATGGCAGGCATACAGGGTTCCGGCATGGGCAACCACGGGCAGCGTCGCATTCGGCACCCAAAGCAGCGCCGTCCCATCGATGGGCACATACTGGGGCTTACCCGCAAACGCGATCTGCACGGAAGCTTCCCGGCGCTTCACCTTGGCCAGTTGCGGAACCTGCGACCAAAGGGCTTCCTGTTCTGCCCGCGCAGTTCCCGGCACATGCGCCAGAACGTGGCCCCGCGGGTGATCCTCAGGGATGCGCGACAACGCATCGGGCAAAGTGGTGGCGCTTCGCCAGTAATCCTCAGGCTTGGCGGCTGTGAACCATCGGCCCGCGATCACAAGATAGTACCTCTTCTCGCCGGTATGGTAAAAAAGATCGCTCGCTGTGTTCCGCACCCAAGCCAGTTCCAGGCCATCGATGGGCTCAAGGACGGGGTCCCCCTCTAGCAGGACCAATTCCGCTGCCTGCTCAGTGAAAAACACTTTCGGGATGCTGCGGTCGGGGTTGGGCTTGTAGGGCAGGTTCTTCCAGACCAGTTCAAAGTCAGGCGTGTGCGGAACGTGTTTGATCTCTTTGGGAAGACTCTTGGGAATCACCCACTCTCCGGCGTAGATATCATGCGACGCCAGCCAAAGATCGCCGGCCAGCAGGTAGTAAAAGGTGCTCTTGTTGTCGTAGAAAGAGTCCCAGTTGGTGTTCACCCCCATCGACAGCTTGGTGCCTTCCACCGGTAGCCACATCGGAGGACCGTCAAACTGCAGCAGAATCGCCGGGGTGCGCGAAACAAAGATGCGAGGGGTATCACTGGAAATCGCAACTGAGGGCAGCCTCTTCTTGCCGGCAAAGGTCGCCACTACCCCTGTGAGGTCAACTTCAAATGAAACCTCCGCCAGCAACCTTCCCAACTGCTTGGCCAGCTCCTCCGGAGACGCGTCACCTGTCGCGGAGCGTTCCGTCTCGCTGTTGATGTGCAGTTCGGCTACGGTGAAATCCCGCAACAACAACTTCTGCTCCGGACGGCTTGCAAACGTACGTGCGATCAGCGTCGCCGTCGCGTATATAGGCGCTTCCCCGCCCCTTGCGAAACGAACTGGGGCATCCATCGTGAGGCGGAGATAGTCCCAGTTGGTATACATGGGACTCTGGACGATGACACGGGACGGGCCATCGGCCAGTTCCAGAGGCCAGCCAGTTGCCGCAGGAACCGCCGCAACTGTTGAGAGACATGCCGTCAGCGACAGAAGAAGCCAGATGCGGATGATGTTTGCGGTGCGTAATCGGCCCCGGGGGACAAAGAGCATCAGGCGATCTCCGTTGCGCTGCTTACGACCAATTGGACAAAGGTCACGGCCTGGGCGCCAACTGCGCCTCGATCTCTCATTCTATCAATCAGACTTCCAACTTAGCTTGCCGGTTGCGTGTATCCATTCCTTGGGCACGGGCGATTCGTTACCAATTCCGTGCGAACCCAAAAAAAACGCATGCATGAAGCAGTTGGAATGATCCAAATGGAACTTTCAACTCGCTTGCCTTAAGTGAACGAAGGGATTTCGTTCCCAATCGAACTTCCTGGGTAACTTTAGGGCGGGGCCTTCGGGCTTCCGCCCCTTTTTTTTGCTGATGGAACCCTAAGGAAATGAACAACCTAGGACTTGAACGTGTAGAACACGTTGAAGCCCCAGAATCGGTTCTCAGGGATTCCCCGTTGCAGCGCTACCTGTGGACGGAAGATGACGTCCATCCCCCAGCTGCCGTACTGTACTACCGCACCCGCCTCGTAACGGATCACCCTGTGCCCGTTTACGCCGTAAAACCGGTTGGAGTACGTATAGGAAGGTCCGTGTTGCAACGCAAGAGAGAGCTTTGGTTTTCTCACCAGCGGGTGCGAGGTAACTCCACGAAAGTAGTAAATCTGCCCTCCCACACCTTTTCGGTTTGGCCCGGTTGCGAGGGTTTTCACATTTGCGTCCAGCGTGAAGGACAGTGGACCGCTATGCGTCCAAGCCAACCCGCTATCCACGACCGTGTCGGTCTTTCCATTCAGAACGGAAGGAAACTGCCACACGTGCAGCCCCACGGTGCCCACTAGCTTGTTGCGCTCCCCGCTTAGCAGCGGCTGCAGGTAGTTCACCGTGCCGATCCAATCGCGGCTGGCGTCCTTGGTATCCAGATGCAGGATGCCGGAGAAGCGAAGGGTACCGTTCTGTGTGAACAGGTTCTTCACGTCCACCGTGGCGCAGTTCTGGAAATTGGAGCCTTGGCTAAATAGCCCTCCCAGCGTTAGCTGAAAGGCCTCGTTGAAACCACTGCTGATTCTCCCCGAAACCTCAATCGGCCTTCGCGTACGCACTGGGTAAAGCGGCGTCACCGCGCTGGCAGATTCCGCGGACGGCCCAGAGCCTTGCGCAGCCTCGCCGGGCATCGTCTCGCCGGGAGCACTCACGGGAAATCCAGCAAGCAGAGCAACCAGAGCGATTGCAGCCATCGCCTTTGCACCCCAACCAAAGTGCTTTGAACTCAACAGCACCAGAACTATCATTCCTCTTTAGTAGATATTCCTACCTGAAATTCTATTTTCTCGAATGTCAGAGGAAAAATCCACCGACGGGCAGAAATATAGGTAGAAACGTGACGGTTCGTTGAATCCAAGCCGGGCGGGTGGGTGGTAGCCAGGGGCCTGCTCGCGGGCTGTCGGTTCCAGCGCTACTCGCACCGAGATGGGGGGTGGGCCGGCTGATTCCCCGGCTGGCAGACCACCTGTGCGGATCGGTGTCTCAGTTCCGTAGGCTTCCCTGAGGAGCCCACGCCCAGGTGAGATACGGGTTCGAATGCCGCTCCTCGCCAATGGTGGTCGTGTCCCCGTGTCCCGGGATCACCCGCGTGGCATCCGGCAGCGTAAGCAGGCGCGTGTGAATGGTTTCGAGCAGTTGGTTAAGGTTGCCGCCTGGCAGATCGGTGCGTCCGATCCCTCCGCGGAACAAAACATCGGCGGAAATCAAAAGTGACTCCGCCTCACTGTAGAAACTCACATGCCCTTGGGCGTGGCCAGGCGTAAACAAGGTGCGCAGACGATGCCGTCCGCACGCGATCTCGTCTCCCTCCGCTAGCCACCGCGCGATAGAAACCCTTTCAGGTACCGGCATCCCAACCCACGCTGCCTGATCTGGAAGGCTGTCGTACAGATCCTGGTCGAGCGGGTGCATCGCCACCGGCGCACCTGTGAGCCTCTGAACTTCTGCGGCGCCTGCAACGTGATCGATGTGGGCATGGGTGAACAGGATCTCGCGCACCTTCCAGCCCTCCCGCTCAATCG
>JAHCHD010000256.1 GCA_026129915.1 Bryobacterales bacterium | reverse complement strand
GACGATGTCGGCCAGACGTTTGAGCGTGGAGTAAACACGAGCAGCGCGAACCGGAGAGCTGCGCCATCCCAACCAGAGTGCATTCCACCCGAACCACGCCCAACAGCCAGCCCGAACGAGCCAGTTGCGTTGAAGGTCAGGTGCAAGTACGAGTGAAGGCGACATCAGCGCGAGCAGTTCCCGGTGGGGACGCCGGCCTTGGGAAAGACGCACTGCTCGCAGTTCAGCGAGTCGCCGCCGGCTGCGCCAAGCCCAGCTCCAGCAGGACCACCAAGCTCGCAGGAAACGCGCACCGCGTACCGCGCAGTATGCCGCCACCGCGCATTCGGTGGCCAGGAGTACGGGAGCAAGCCTCCAGAGGATGCTCGTTGGATAGTTCAGGCACACGAACACCAGCCGGCCACTCAGGAGGCTTGTGAAGCGAGCCGGGTCTAGTTGCTTCTGGGCATATTTATGCCAGAGCACCGCCCGCGGCTGGTAGCGGACGCGCCAGCCTTCGGCCCATGCGCGCCAGCATAGATCGAGGTCTTCAGCGGAAGCATGCCAACCCGAAGGCAGGGAATCGAAAACCGGCGCGAAGCCGCCACCGCGCTTCAGGAACGAGCGGCGCAGCAGGAAGCAGCAGCCCGAAGCAGCTACAAGATCGGCAGGCTCGCGGAATGCCTCGTAGGACTGCGCCTTGGCCCTGGCGGCGTAGAACCCCGCAGGCATCAGGGCGCTACCCGCGGCATTCAGGCGACTGGAGGACCCGTGCATCAGAATCGCCGGCGCCACCACCGCAATGCGGGGATCGGCCTCGGCGGTAGCCACTAGTTCTTCGAGCAGACGCGGGTGCAGTTCCACATCGTCATTCAGCACCAGAATGTATTTACCCAGGGCCATCTCCATGCCGCGCTGGTTTCCACGCCGGTAGCCTAAATTCTCAGCGGACCAGAAGGGGCGCAGGTCCGGCCAATGGTGAGCGAGTTTGGCGCAGGTGGCATCCAGGGAGGCGCTATCCATATGCACCAGTTCGAAGTTGCGCAAGGTCTGCGCGCGCAGGGAATGCAGAAGGTCGGGCAGATGCCGCGCGGACTGGTAAGTGAGCACTACCACTGAAACGAGGGGTGGCATTGAAGAGAAGGAAGCCGGTGAAACTGGCGGTTTATCTGTTTCCGGATGTGGGGTTTCGTCCAGCGGCATCAGGGAACAGATCGGCCGGCTTCTGCCCCTGCTTTACCCTCTGCGTCCCGGATGACTGTTTGGGCGGTAACGGGGGGTGGGGACGCGGCGTCCCATTGGCATGCATCGCATTGGGCTGGCGCTGGTTCTGGCTGTTGCCACGGTTGCGCTTAATGGACAAGGCTCGACCGGAGAGCAGCCATTTCCGGTGCAGATTCGCGCTCTGAATGAGAAGGGCGGCGTGGCGGGGTATGCGTACGCGATTCCGATACCTGGCGGCTATGTAACGGTGCGCGGGCTGCTGGCGGGCGCGTATCGCGCAGAGCTTGTGGAGGGCGAGCGTACCCAGGCAATCACCACAGTACGCGGGGAGGATGTTGAGCGGAATCTCGTGGTGATCGGCACCGAAATGGATCCCTCCGCCGTTGTGGAACTGGAACCACTGGCCGTAACCGAACCGGCACAGTGGAAGATCCGTTGTGGCACGCAGGGTGAAATTTCTGTGAAGGAATTTGTGGTGCGCGACCTGCCGGCGTTTGGCTTGGTGTACTTGGGTCGCACGGCCCACGGGGACACAATTAGTGGCTGCCCCGCATGGAACGAAGACGGGCGATGGAGTGGAATGGTGGTTTGGGAAAGCCCGATGGCCCGCCCCTCCGTGGTGATGGTGCCGGCATCTCTGGCTGTACCGCTTGCACAGAAACCTGAGATGCCATGGGAGCAGTGGCGAGCTGCGCAGGTGGCGGAAGGTGTGCGCTTTCGCAACAGCCTGCTGGCGGAAGCGCTTCAAGATATCTGGCGCGCGCAGTATGCGAGCGCCATCGACAATTTCAGCGTTTTGCTGGAGAAACACCCTGCCGATGGGCGGGCCTGGTATTACCGTGGCTATGCCAAAGCGATGTCGGGTGACCGCGCTGGCGCAATCGAGGACTACGAGCGGGCGGTACAGCATGACCCCACCAACGCGGACGCCCATTTCAGCCTGGGCTTTTCCTACCTGCTTCTGAGGCGCAAGCTGGAAGCCACAGAGCAGGCGAAGGAACTGGACGCCATTGATGAAGTAATGGCGATGAAGCTACGCATGCTGATCGAGGCGATGTCGGAACCCTCGCCGCGTGCGGTGGAAGACTTCGAACCGGATGCGGACAGCGGCAGCCCCGCTGAACCGCCGCTGGACGTGCCTGTGCCGTAGAGTGCAGCAGATTCTCTGGTCCAGGGGCTGGCGCGATTGCGGACGACCCACATATATTCCCGCTGCGCCCCCTGCGGCGATGGATGCGGACCTGCGGCGCTTCGCGCGATTCTGGAAACGGGCCGAGCCCCATGCATTCCGGCGAACCGACCAGTGAACCATCACCGTTCCATTCCGCGCTTGGTAGAGTAGCCGTACGCGAGCGCGGCGCGTTCCGCATGCGGGACGGCGAGCGAGTGGAAAGTAATGGGAATGGCTACATCCTACGACGAGATCCTCTATCCAACCAGCCCGCAGCATCGGTTGCACCTTGATAATTTCTACCTGTGCGCAAAGCTGAACGGGTATGAGCCGGTAAGGCCGGAATCTGCTCGGTTGCTGGAAATTGGTTGCGGCAGCGGCTTTAACCTGATCCCGATGGCGCTGGAGTTTCCGCATGCGCGCTTCGTGGGCGTCGATTACGCGGCAAGGCCAATCGAGGTGGGAGTACGGGTAGCTGAGCAGTTGGGCGTCCGCAACCTGGAACTGCGTTGCGCCGATGTGCTGGACCCCAACCTGGAGCTGGGGGAGTTTGATTACATTAGTGCGCACGGGCTGTACTCCTGGGTGCCACCCGCTGTGCGAGATGCGCTGTGGCGGCTGGTGGCACGGAGTCTGGCACCGCAGGGAATCTTTCATGTGAGCTTCAATGCACTGCCCGGCTGGTACACCAGCTGCGCTGTGCGCGACTTCCTCCAGGTGATCACCGCCGGCGAGACAGACCCAATGCGGAAACTCGACGTCGCGTGGAACACTCTGGGGCTGATCGCCACTCAGGCAGGAGGAGGTCACATGCTGGCCGACGAGGCGGCCCGCATCAGGCGGGTGGGAAAAGAGGTACTGTTCCACGACGAGCTGGGCGAGTTTAATGAACCCTTCTACCTTTCGCAGGTGACTGCGCGCGCCGGGGAAGCAGGCCTGCGCTACGTGGCGGAAGCGGATCTTCGCTTTCCGCACGGTCTGCACGACCGGCCCGAGATTGCGGAACTACTGCGGCAGTCCTCCGCAGGCAACGTTGCACAGGGTCGTCAATTGCTTGATTTCTTTTCCACCCGGCGCTTTCATGACGCGCTATTCACCTGGCAGGAGCATGTCGCAAAATCACCAGCGATCTCGAAAGTCCTTGCCTCTGCCTGGGCGTATTCGGATGTCCATGCCGTGGAAACCTCGGAGGATGGAACCCGTACGTTTGAGCATTCCGGGGGCGTACGGGTTACTACCGGGCACCCGCTGTTGGGGGCTCTGGCCGACGCCCTGGAGGCAGCCTCGCCGGCCTCGATCCAGTTGGGAACGTTTTGGACGGAGTTACAGTCGCGGCAACCAGACCTGCCGCAAGGTCTGGCGTCTCAGTTCTGGCCAATGGTGGTGCAACTTCTGCAAGGTGGGGTGATCCGTCTGCGCCTGCGGAACGTCGAGGTGGCTTGTGAGGCCGGCGAACGGCCTTGTGTAACACCCTTCACCCGCATGCAGGCGCGATGGGACCGCTACGTCGCCAACGCCTATCACGCATCGTCGGCGGTTCCGGAACCTTGGCAGCAGGCGCTGTTCACGCTCCTCGACGGCACGCGTGACCGGGAACGCCTTGCAGCCGATCTGGCAAGACTTTGCTGGGAGGACATCCAGAACGGCAGTACGGAAGGCCACCCCGAGTTCGCTGCTCCGTGGGCGATTGCGCAGGCACCCGCGTTCCTGGAAGAACCGGCCCGCGCTGCTTCGCAGGAGGCTCTGCGCAGCTACTTTGCGCAACGGATGGAAGAGGTGTTGACCGCCTACTGCCGTGGCGGCTATCTGGTGCCGGTGTGACGTTAGTCGCGCCGCAGGGTCTGCCAATCGGGATCGAGTTCGATGCGTGAAGGCGCAACCGGGAAGGTGAATTCAAATTCCTCGCCTTCGTTGGAGGCGCGCACCCAGCGCACTTCGGCCTGCCCGCGTGGCATGCGGAACACAATAGGCACAAGGGCGCCAAACTCGTCAGAAACCAGAGACTGGCCGAGCTTCGCCTCCACCTTGACCACGGGTGCCCGGCCCGTAACGGTTGTTGTAAGCGCGAGCCGGGGAACTCCCGTGCCCTCGACCCACTGAGCGAAGAACTCCTCGAGGTTGGGGTCATCCGACTTCGGGGGCATGAACTCCGCGGCGAAGCTCTGGAACGCTTCGGTACTGAGCGCCTTTTGTTCGAAGCGCTTCGGAAGCTCAGCGAGCATCTCCCGGAATTTTCCCTCACC
>JAHCHD010000255.1 GCA_026129915.1 Bryobacterales bacterium | reverse complement strand
CACATCTGTAACTATTTAATTTATTGATGTTTGCTAGAAAAATGCAGCAAGGGTTAATTCGAGGCCGGCGTCCAGGGTTAACGCTAATTCTGACTGACAAGAAGCCTGCACTACCTTGGACCTGCGCAATTTCCCCGTCTGCCAACTGCTTTCGGAAATGGTCCTCACGGCATGGAATCGCCCTCGATTCACCACCAGGAAGCGACGCAGAGTGTCTGTGCACCGGAGACACCCCATTGCCTCGGCTTCCGCGTCTCGATAGAATCGTGTCCAATCAGCATGGGCCAAATTGGCAACCTGGAACCGAATCCGCAGAAATCACTGATTGAGGCAGCGCGACCGATCGAGCTGCATCGGACATCTGCGTCTGACGATACGACGGACCTTCAGCGGGCTGTACTGGAACGTGTGCTCCGTAGTGAAACCTTTCGGCGCAGCCAACGATTGCGAGAGTTCTTAAGGTTTGTGGGAGAGCGGACTCTTGATGGGCGGGCAGACGAAATCACTGAGCACAGCATCGGTGACCTGGTATTCAACCGGAAAGAGAACTTCAACCCGCAGGACGACAACATAGTCAGAAGCACTGCGCGTTCCCTGCGCCAGAAGTTGCGTGACTATTTCTCGGGAGAGGGGAAAGCCGAGCCCTACCGGATCGAGATCCCCAAGGGCAGCTACGCGCCGGTTTTTGTGGCGACGGCTGAAGTCCCAACAAGTAGCCGGGCATTTTCCTGGACTAGCCTTTCCGTGGTGATGACCCTGCTCGTGCTGGCAACCGTATCCACGGCCGCCGCAGTCTTGATGTTCATCGAGAATCGGGCTCTATCGAGTTCCGCAGGATTGGGTCGCGTCGAGCGGAACCTGCTCTCTGCTTTGTTGGAGCCGAACTCGCATCTACATCTTGTAGTTTCTGACGGGCTTTACTGCGATCTCACCATTGCACAGGACTCTTTCAGCCCGCTGGAAGACTACGCGGACAAGAAGCCGTTCGACAGCCCTACCAGCCCGCAACCGGATAAGATTTCGGAAGACCTGTGGCAATTAATCCGCAGAGGTCAATATACGAACGTGGCGGAAGCAAAGGCCGCCACCCAGATTGGCACACTTTTGGGTCGCCAGTTCGAAGTGAAGCAGCATCACGCACGCAGTGTCACCATGAATCTGCTGCAGATGGGGGACCATTTCGTGATTCTTGGAGGCCGCCGAGCAAACCCCTGGGCAGGACTCTACGAGCAGGAATTGCACTTCCAAATGGAGTTCCCTCCGCGCGCGGAGGCTGCGGTGTTTCGCAATCGGAACCCGAAGGGTGGCGAACGGGAAATCTACGAGAACATCCTGGACGACAGGCAGACGGGCAAAACGTATGCACGCATTGTGCTTTCACCTGGCTTATCCGGGACGGGGAAGGTGCTTCTTGCCGCCGGGAATTCCGGTGCAGCCACTGCGGCGGCGGCAGAGTTGTTAATCCAGCCGCGGATGCTGGCCGAGGTGGAGGCGCGACTCGGTAAGCAGGTAGATCCGTCACTGAAGCACTTAGAAATGATCATTGAGCGAGATGTCGTAGGGGGAAACACGCGGGATTTTAGGATCGTTGCGCTGCGTTAGCGGGCCACTGTCACTCTCCGTTGCCCGCGAGCGCGATCCTGAGATCTTCCGCGAATGCCCCCACAGCGGCACATTCATCCGCGGTTGCTGTGATTTCCATTCCCTTGGCCACGAAGGCCCCTGCCGTACCACGCCGCACAAAAGTAGCCAGCCCTCGTTCACACAGCTTGCCTGGATTGCCAGATGACCCGAAATTCCCATCTTCGTGCCGCTGTACAAGAGCGATGAGACCATCCCGTCCCACGATGTAATGGGTGCCCACATCCAACATCGGCAGCAACTCGAATCCCGCTGCCGCTAGACGACCGAGGGTCTCCTGCACTTCCTTGCTCAGTTCCTGCATTCGTAGTTGCGATTCTCCGCGGATCGCCTACATCTTGTAGCGGCCCAGATCCTCGTCATTCAGATTTTCGAGCCAGCGCTTCAGCTCGTCGTTGGTCGCCTTTTCGGAATTCGCTGCTTCGGTACTGGAACTTTTCAGCACCTGTTCGCTAACGAAAATTGGGCAATCGAGTCGCAAAGCGAGGGCCAGCGCGTCACTGGGGCGGGAATCCACCGACATCAGCTTTCCGTCCTTTTCCAGCCAGATGACAGCGTAGAAGGTATCGTCCTTCAGTTCGCTCACCACTACCCTTTGCAGGCTTGCTTCCATGCCCAGCAACAGCGTCTTGATGAGATCGTGGGTAAGCGGACGGGGCGTGGCCACCTTTTCGATCTCAAGGGCAATCGCATTTGCCTCATAGATGCCCACCCAAATGGGCAGCACAGTCTTGCCGCTCAAGTCTTTGAGGATCACGATGGGCATTTGAGTTACCGGATCCATCATCAAGCCGCGGATCTTCATTTCGATCTCAGTCATCGCGTTCCTCCTCATTAGTGTGGATGCTGGCGCGAGCATGCGGTTGCGTAAAGCTTGCCTGACGGATTCGCGCGCATTCCCATTCCGGCGGTCATATCCATGTCCGGCTTCCAAATCCGACAGTGTGATTCTGTCACGAGTGGGCGGCAAATGCAGGCTAGGCACTTACAGTTTCGCCAGCGAGCGAGTTCGGACCGGAGCGCGTCACCCGCACCGTACGGTATTGGCCCATCAGATTTTCGTCAGAGGAATGCACAAAGTTTAGCGTCCGGTGCTGACTGGTCTTGCCGATCCACTGGCTGGTGTTGCGGTTGAATCCTTCCACCAACACCTCTTCCGTCTTGCCAACGCAGGTCTCGTTCAGGGCAATCTGGATGCCCCGCTGGTGCTCCTGGAGGATCAGCAGTCGGCGGCGTTTTTCGTCCTCCGGAATGTGGTCGCCATACGCCAGCGCACCGGTATTGGGGCGAGGCGAGTACTTGAAGCTGAAGATGGAGGTGTACCCGACCTCATCCAGCAAGGAAATCGTCTCCTCAAAATCTGCTTCCGTCTCGCCGGGGAAGCCAACAATGATATCGGTGGAGATGGCGATATCACGCGGAGACAACTTCATCCAGCCGATGCACTCGAGATACCGCTCCCTGGAATAAAGGCGGTCCATGCGCTCAAGCACCGCGCTTGACCCACTTTGCACAGGCAGGTGGACAAAGTTGCACAGGACCGGATTCTCAGTAATTGCGTCCACGATATCCTTGACGAAATCGCGAGGGTGCGAGGTCGTGAAGCGCACACGGCGCAATCCCGGAATCTCGCCCATCCGCTGCAGCAGCGTCGCGAAGTCCCACCCGGCAGGCGACGGGTCGCGGTAGCTGTTCACGTTTTGCCCCAGCAGCATGATTTCCGTGTAGCCAAGGTCCACCAGTTGGCGAGCCTCCTGCATCACGCTATCGGCAGTTCGGCTCCGCTCTCTCCCCCGCGTAAACGGCACCACGCAGTACGTGCAATTCTTGTCGCAGCCCTCAATGATAGTGATGTAGGCTTTGTGCGGGTTGTCCCGGCGCGTCAGGGGGGTTTCGAAGGTGTCGTCGGTATCCAGGCTCAGCCCCGTAACACGCTTCTCGCCGGCATCGAGCTTCACCAGCAATTCCGGAAGTTTGCTGTAGCTAGCGGAACCCACCACAAGGTTCACGTGCGGGGCGCGATCGAAGATCGCCTCGCCCTCCTGCTGCGCCACGCAACCCAGCACGCCAAAGCGCTTTCCCTTGCCGCCGTCCTTCTTGAACTGGTCGAGGCGATGGTAGACCTTCTGCTCTGCCTTGTCGCGGATGCTGCAGGTGTTATAGAGGACGAAATCAGCGTCCTCCGGTGTTTCCACCTGTGTATAGCCGCTCGCCATCATGGTGCCGATTACCTTCTCGGAATCGTGCGCGTTCATCTGACAGCCGAAGGTTTCGATATAAAACTTGCTCATTGGCGCTCGCGCCCCCTAAACCCAGCTTCTTTCAGTGTACTATCGGCCCGAAGCGAGCAACCTGGGAATCTTTAAGCGTGGCATGGGTTTGCCCTACGGCAACACGGATGCAAAGGTACCATGGAAGCAATGGCATCGTTGCTAAGCTGTCTGGGAATTTCGAAGGCCTATGGTTCCCGGCCACTGTTCCAAAACTTCAATCTACATCTGGCGGAGGGCGACCGCCTGGGGCTGATCGGCCGCAACGGCAGCGGCAAGAGCACGCTACTGGCGATTCTGGCTGCGCTGGAAAGCCCGGATGCAGGAGAGGTGGTGCGCCGAAAGGGTACCCGCGCCGGTTATGTAGCCCAGGAAACCCAATTCGCTCCAGGCGAGACAGTTTGGAGTGTGCTGGAAGCGGGTATCTCCGCGCTACACCTCGACGATCTGGAGCGTGACCGGCGGCTGCACGTGCTGCTCGGCAAGGTCGGGTTTGACGATCCCACGCAGGAAGCGCGATTGCTTTCTGGCGGCTGGCAGAAGCGGCTTGCTATCGCCGCGCAGGTGGTGGCGCAGCCAGACTTGCTGCTGCTGGACGAGCCAACCAATCACCTGGATATGGAAGGCATTGAATGGCTGGAATCGTTTCTTGCCACCGAAGCCCCATCCTATGTAGTAGTTAGCCACGACCGGCTGTTTCTTGAGAACGTGGCAAGAGAGATGGCGGAGTTGGGACGAAACTTCCCTGACGGCATCTTTCGGGCGCCAGGCAACTACTCGGTGTTTCTGGAAAAACGTGA
>JAHCHD010000254.1 GCA_026129915.1 Bryobacterales bacterium | reverse complement strand
GGAGGACGCATGGACATCAGGAAACTGGAAGCGGCTCTGGGTCCGAACGGGGACAGCGTAGCCTGCCACCGTTGACCCGTGGGACCTGCTTCGCGGGGAGGAAGTCTCCGGCTGAAGCGGTGCCGATTCCGCAGAGCGTGGTGCGGAGTGAGCCGCCCTCGCCGACGGCTCTGGCTCTGGGATTGTGGGGATGGGATGAACCCCGGGCTCACGCCACGGGGCTGTCGAGTGACGCGCCCTCGCTTTGATTCGGGCTCTGGGATTGTGGGGATGGGATGAACCCCCGGGCTTACGCCACGGGGCTGTCGAGGGAGCCGCCCTCGCAGGACTCGGGCTCTGGAATGTCGAGGGTGGGCGGCGGACCCCGGGCTTACGCCACGGGGCTGGCGGGGGAGCCGCCCTCGGTTTGCTTCGCGGTGGCGGAAATAGGTGGAAAAAGAATTTCATTGGGGAACCGGGTGGCCGTGCTAAGCTTTGCCAGGGGAGTTTGGGGCATGGGACTTAATGACGCTCGAAACGAGACGCGATGGGCCATTGCGGAGGGTGAGGATGAGCCTGTAGTGGTAAGACATGCCACCGAATGGTATCGGTTGCTCAAGGTGTGGGAGTCGCAGGAAACCTTTCAGCGCGCATTCGAAGACGGCCGGATGACGGGGAGAATGGCTCCACTGGTGGCCGATGCTCGCGATGAGCGAATCGATGGGAAAACCGGAACCATGAAGTTCCAGGTTGCGGACGCCAGGGGCCAAAAGAAGCCGATGAATTTCAATCCGTTCATTAAGGGGCTATCGGCATCGCTGGATCCGAGGAATTTTCTCGCGAAGAAGAAGAATGAGCTCGGGATTCACGAGTACAGCGCGGTATTGCTGAAACCTGCGGTGCCTATTTCAAAACAGCTATTCGCAAAGCCAGGCTCGTATCCCGTTTTCATGCCAATCCCACTGGAGGAGGATCTCCAGCTATTTGATATGCTCTCCACCATTGCGAAGCGGAGCCGAGGTGGACCGCTGTATCCCTGGTTCGTTGAGATGAGAGCAAATGTAACGCGGATTACCTACGGTAGCGCCACTGACATGAAAGTGGGCTTCCTTGGTGTGGATAAGGGTGATGGTAAAAGCCATTTTCGGTATGGCCTGGGCACAATTACCGGAGCTGTGATTGACGAAAGTACACTCAGGATACGGCGCCATGATGCATTGCACTACAAGACAGAGATCCTCCAACGACCGGGTCAATCTAGTAATAACGAAGTGACGATCAAGTACCGAAGCCACGCGGGCGGATTTCCCTGGGTGGGGAACCCTGGACCACATGGCGCCCATGCAGGATTCCCTCCCGTGAAGGCTGACGAGTTTGTTCTTGCTACCCATGAATCGAGGCCAAAGGGCATCCTGACGGACAATGGGGCTTTTCGGCCATTCTAGGCGGCAGCGACGGCTGCCATTTTGGGGCTAGAGGGGCGGCCGGTTCCTATGGATTTTTGGGCCTAAGAACCGACTCCCTCAGATGGGCTGATGAGAGGATCGTGAGGCAGTGTATCTACCGATTCCACGTACTTCGCGGCGGGCTATGCTTACTGGCGTTCCCCTAGCGACGGCGTTCGCCCTTTCGCAACCGCGAACTAATGACATTCGGTCGAGTGCGAACTTTGCGCAATTTCGGCAACGAGTGGCGGAGCAGACAAGAGTCCTCCTCGTTCCTGGATCAGTTGCCCGTGCTCCTGATGCGTTCGCAGCCATTCAGGCCGTAGTAGGTGCGTACATGCAGGAGGCGCTGGGCGCGGAGACCTACCCTGCGTTGCGCCTCCAGGAGATCGAGGATGGGTTGGCGACACTGATTGCTCCAGTTAGCTTTGCCGGCGATTCCGAGCCGGGCCAATTCGAGGGGTCATACATCTTTGGACCGCGATGGGAAAGGGCTGGCGATCCCGAATCTCGTAGCGTCTGCGCTGCTGTTTATGGACTGCGTGCCGCATTCCACGGAATGGGCGCAACCCGTATTTGTGTGGAAAGCTATGTGTTTGGCGGAGGAGAGCCCCCGCGCCGCATCGCTCGCGGCGGGGGAGAGATGTCGGGACGTATTCCGCGTTTTGGTGAGGCGTTTGGCGAGATCCCTGGCGCCGCCATTCACGTGCTTGTCTCGGGACCGATGACGGGATGGAGCGGGCGGACCTATGGCTCCCCCGCCATACTCTACCGCGTCGGTTTCGACGGCGTAGAAACGGTGTGGCAGATGCCAATACGCCCAGCGTTACGCAGCTACCCGCATGAAAGGCACTTCGATATCGTGTACGCCCATCCTGAGCGATTCTATGCGTTCCCGGATGCGGAGGAGCCCTGGCTGCTTGAGTCCTACACGCTCCACAACGATCAACTTGTCCGGATCGCACGCAGCGGATTCTAGCTGGAAGCGCGGAGGCTGGGGACAACGGGGCGCTGACGCAACCCGCTGGCCTATATCGCCCGGCTAGCCGGGCATCCGCGCGCTTGAAAATGGCCGTAACCCATGGATTCTGAGAGACGGGCTTCCGGCTATATTCATGACTGGGGGTGAACCCGCGGTTCATGAGCCCGTGCTGTGACCGGGATTGGTGGTAAACACCAGGTGATCCCAGAGCCGGCAATGGGAAGCGGATATCAGGCGATTCGAAGTAAGCAGGACGGGACCGCAGAATTCGCTCCAGGCAGCAAGACGGAGTTCAAGTTGCGTCTTGACGAATACTAAGACCTCTGTATAATTAGAAGTCTAGGTATGCCGAAAGCCGACTCACTCCAAGGTTCCCTTGACCTGCTGGTCCTCAAGATTCTCTCAAGACGCCCGCATTTGCACGGATACGCCATCATGTCAGCGATTGAGGCGATGTCGAAAGAGGTGCTGCGCGTGGAAGAGGGATCACTCTACCCGGCCCTGCACCGGATGGAACAGGCGGGCTGGATTCGCGCGGAATGGACGATCAAAGATACGGGGCGGCGCGCGCGTATCTATGAGTTGACGGCGGCAGGCAAGAATCAACTCGCCTCAGAAGAAACCCGCTGGCAGGCGGTTACGACTGCCGTAAATCGTGTCCTTAGGATGGCCTGAATATGTCACTGCTGCGCCGTTTAGTGAACGTTTTTCGAGGCGAAAGGCTCGATCGCGAGATCGACGAGGAGTTGCAGTCTCATATCGAGGAAGCGATCGAGAATGGCCGAGACCCAGACGAAGCGAGAAGAGCCTTTGGCTCCCAGCTCCAAACCCGGGAAGCCAGCCACGACATCCAGATTCTCTCGTGGCTAGACTCTCTGCGTGCTGACCTGATCTTTGGATGGCGGCAAATTCAAAAGGCCCGAACGGCATCGGTGGCGGCGATTCTCTCGCTGGCCCTTGCGATTGGGGCATGCTCGGCAGCGTTCCGGCTAATTGATGCGCTGCTATTGCGGCCACTGCCCGTAGCGGATGCCGGTAGCCTGTACATTCTCTCCTACCAAGTGAAAGACCGTGACGGTACCACCGGCACTGGCGAGAGCTTCGACTATCCATCATTCAGAGCGCTTAGGGAGTCCGTTAGGGGGAGCGCGGAACTGATGGCGATCTCCTACGGCGGTCGCCACGATATTACGTTTGGGTCTGACCAGGAAATGGAGAAGGCCCATCGGCAACTGGTGTCTGGATGGACGATGACCACATTCGGACTCAAGCCCGCGCTTGGAAGGCTGCTGACAGCCGACGACGATGTAACGCCGGGCGCCCATCCGTATGCGGTGATCTCCTACGACTATTGGATGCGGCGCTTCGGTGGCGATGAGGGCGTTGTCGGCCGCAGCTTCCGTATGGGCAATGACCTCTACGAGATCGTCGGGGTCACGGAAAAGGGATTCACCGGCACCGAACCAGGCAGCATGACCGACCTCTTCATTCCCACCATGATGAATACAAAAGCCATTGAGCAGGCAAATTGGTCTTGGTTTCGCACATGGGTGAAAGTGAGATCGGAAGCAGAAACGGAGCAAGTACGCCTGAAATTGATGGCCACCCTGCTCGCATCTCGCCGCGAGCAAGTGAAGAGCTGGGGGCCCGGTTTTCCCCGGGACCGTATGGACGAATATCTGAATGCGCCGGTCTTCCTGGAATCGGCAGCTGCCGGCGTCTCTGGAATGCAGAAGAACTATCGCCGTGCGATCACCATACTCGGAATTCTGGTGGCGCTGGTGCTGCTAATCGCATGCGCGAATGTCGCGAATCTAATGACTGCGCAATCGACTTCGCGAGCGCGCGAGATGGCCTTGCGTGTTTCCATCGGCGCGGGGAGAACGCGTCTGGTGCAACTCGTGCTGATGGAGAGCGTCATCATCGCGCTGATTGCTTCTGTCGCAGGATGCTTTTTTGCGTGGTGGGCTGCGCCATTTGTCGTAAGCCTCATCAGTACCCCCGACAACCCGGCGCGCTTTGTAATGCCAGCGGATTGGAGGTTCTTCGGCTTCGTGGTTGTATTGGCGGTCGCAGTCACCTTTCTCTTTGGGCTGGCACCCGCACTGCGCGCGTCGTCTGTGCAGCCGGTCGCGGCACTCAAAGGTGGCATTGACCCCCACGCCCGACGCCGCTTAATGAACGGGATGATCGCTGCCCAAGTGGCATTCTGTTTCCTTGTACATTTCGTGGCGGGGCTATTCGTGTCTACGTTCGATCGCCTGTCCAAGGAGCCCACAGGGTTCTCGGCTGAGCGACTGCTGGTGCTCGATGTGGCAACAAAGGCCGCGCAGCAACCCGCTGCATGGGACCAGGTGATTGATCGAGTGCGGCAGGTGACCGGAGTGGAATCCGTTGCCCTCTGTGATTGGGCACCTCTGAGCGGAAGCTCCTCCTCGTCCCCCGTGTGGGCTAACGGCATAGGTCCGGAAGACGGGGGGGATCCATACTTTCTAGGAGTTTCGCCGCAAT
>JAHCHD010000253.1 GCA_026129915.1 Bryobacterales bacterium | reverse complement strand
ATGGAAAACCCGGATGGCCCCGCCCCGTAGAGGATATACCGGCCAGGAACAATGGCGGGAAAACGGAACTCGCCCAGGCCGTCGGCGTGTGACCACGCGGTGACATGGCCAGGCTGGTCCCGAGGCCCGATCGCAACGGAATAGGTCTGACCACGCCCGGATCCGTCGCGGCTGGACGGTGGCTGATCCACGATGTCGACGTGACCCCACACCGGTACGCGGTGTTCCATCATCATCGCCAGATCCCGACCGGGAAACTCCTCACCACCCGCAACTTCAAACAACTCCGGGCTGTTGACAGATGGGTAGAGCGAACCTCCGCCAATGATATTCGTGGTGGCGGGACGAATTTCGAGGTAGTAGGCGCCAGGCCGGATGCCATGAATGCGGTAACGGCCATCCACCTGGGTTCCGGCCGAATAGCCGGTGCGCCGCATCCGGCCTTCCGGCGCGCGCTCAAGCAGATGGGCCAACGCAGCCATCGGCTCTCCGTCGCGCCAGGTTACCCGGCCGGAGATTACCCCGCCGCGAGTCAAGCGCAGTGTCAGCGGCCCATCCAGCGAACTGAGTGCAGTCACCGCATCGAGAAAGCCGGCGCGATGCACACGAAGTTCGTAGTCGCCGTCCGGCAGGCCATTCATGTAGAAGCGCCCTTCGCGGTTCGTCTCCAGGTGCGCTTCCAGAAATGGGCTTCCTGGTCGCGCGACTAGCACCTCGACGCCAGCCAGCGGGACACCCGTGTCCTCACGGAGTACTTGCCCGTGGATGGTGACAGTCTGGGCGGGAAGCCAAACGGCCAAGCCCAAAGTTGCAATCAGCGCGAAATTGAGAACGCGGAATCGGCGCTCCATCACTGCATCCTGCCACAGGCGATGGCCCCGTTCAATAGTTGATTCCGGGTTTACACTGAAAATTGCGTGTTCCGCATGACCCATGCGGAACCTGCGCGTCTTCCATGGAAGACTTCATTACCCGAGGTGCTCTACCGATGCCCTGCTACCCCTCCCTAACGCGCCTTGCCGCTCTGGCGCTTCTTCTGAGTGCTGTTGCCTTTGGCCAGACTAAACTGCTTCGCTTTCCTGATGTCCACGGCGACCGTGTGGCGTTCAGCTATGCGGGCGACCTTTGGACTGCCTCCACCAGTGGCGGCACGGCCGTCCGCGTGACGGCCCACCCCGGCCTCGAACTTTTTCCCAAGTTCTCTCCCGACGGCAATTGGATCGCCTTCACCGGCCAGTACGATGGCGACGAACAGGTGTATGTGGTACCCGCCACCGGAGGTGTTCCTAAGCAATTGACCTACTACCCAGCCAAAGGGCCGCTCCCCGCGAGATGGGGCTACGACAACCAGGTTTACGGATGGACACCAGACGGCAAGAGCGTCGTTTTCCGTTCCTTGCGCGAGGGCTGGAGCGTTGCCCAATCCCGTCTCTACACGGTGCCTGCCGGGGGCGGGCTACCGGAGGCACTGCCGATGCCGACCTCCGGAGCGGGTGACTTCTCGCCGGATGGCAAGCAGCTTGTGTATTCTCCACTCTTCCGCGACTTTCGCACCTGGAAGCGCTACGAAGGTGGGTGGGCGCAGAACCTCTACATCTTCGACCTACAAACCCGAGCGATCCAGCCCGTGGACCACTCTCCCCGCACGGAGCGCGACCCAATGTGGATCGGCAACAAGATCTATTTCGCCAGCGACCGCACGGGCACGCTGAACCTCTATGAGTTTGATGTCGCGGCGAAGCGATCGAAAGCGGTCACTGCCTATACCGATTGGGACGTGCGCTGGCCCAGCCATTCGCCGGACGGCAAGATCGTGTTTGAGCGCAATGGCGAGTTGCACATGGTGGATACCAAGTCCAATCGCCCGCCGCAGCGCATCGCTATTCAGGTACCCGACGACGGCCTGGCTTCGCGCCCCTCGCAGATGAATGTGGGCAGCCAGGTATCCGGCGGGTCGCTCAGCCCCAAGGGGGAGCGGGCGCTTTTCGTGGCCCGCGGCGACATCTTTACGGCCCCCATCGAGAAAGGCGTTCCGCGTAACCTCACCCGGAGTTCGGGGGCACACGATAAGGCCCCCGCGTGGTCGCCCGATGGCCGCCAGATTGCCTTCCTTTCCGACATGAGCGGCGAGGAAGAGCTTTACTTAATGCCGCAGGGCGGTTCCGCGGCGCCCACGCAGTTAACCACTGGTGGCACGGCGATGCGCTACCGCCCGGTATGGAGTCCTGACTCCAAAAAGATCGCCTTTAGCGACAAAGACGGCAAGATCTATGTGGTTACCGTAGCCGACAAGAGCATTGTGGAAGTCGCGGACGAGAAGCGCGGCCAGACGAACGACTACGTCTGGAGCCCCGACTCGGGCCATCTTGCTTTCAGCCTGACGAGCGACAACACGATGCGCGCCCTCTGGATCTGGAGCGCTACCGACAATCAGGCCCGGCGCGTGACCGGCGAACTGTTCAACGAGTATACGCCGGCCTGGGACCCCGACGGCAACTACCTCTATTACCTCAGTGACCGCGAGTTTGCACCCCAGCTCAGCACAGTAGAGTGGAACTTTGCGCTTGCTCGCGAAACCAGCGTCTACGCGCTGGCCCTGCGCAAGGACGTGAAGCATCCCTTCCCGCCCGAGGAAGACACAGTGACCATCACCCCGGCGGCCGAAGAGCGGAAAGAGGGCGACGAGAAAAAGGAGGGTGAAGAGAAGAAACCGGACGAGAAGAAGGACGCCAAGAAGGAAGGCCAGTGGCTGAAGGTCGACTTCGACGGCATTGAACAACGTACCGCTCGCGCACCGATTTCCGCGCAGAACATTGGCGGACTGGCGGCCACCAAGGAAGCGCTGCTCTACACCCGCCAGGGAAACAACTACTATGGGCGCTCTTCTGAAACCCAGCCCGCGCTCATGATTTTCACCCTGAAGGATCGCAAGGAGCAGGTGTTGCTCGACAACGCCCAGGGCTGGACGCTAAGCCAAGATGGCAGCAAGGTGATGGCCCGCCAGAACGGCGGCTTCCATCTGATGGACGTGAAACCCGGGGCCGCCGCCACGAAGAAGACGATCCCCACCACGGGCCTGCTTGTGGACCGCGTGCCACGCCAGGAGTGGCAGCAGATGTTCAACGAAGTGTGGCGGCGCTATCGCGACTTTTTCTACGTCAGCAATATGCACGGTTACGACTGGGAAGCGCTACGCAACCAGTACGCACCGCTACTTGAGGACGTGGCCCATCGCGCTGACCTCAACTATGTGATTGGCGAGATGATTTCCGAACTGAACGTGGGCCACGCCTATATCGCGGGTGGGGATTACGAGGTTCCGGCCCGGCCCAAGGTGGCCTTGCCTGGCGCGCGGTTCTCGCTGGATGCAGCTTCGCAGCGCTTTCGGATTACCGAACTGATGCGAGGCCACAACGAAGAGCCCGCCTACCGCTCTCCGCTCACCGAGGTGGGAATCAATTTGAGCGTGGGCGACTACGTGCTGGCGATCGACGGCGAGGACCTTACCGCGAATGTGAACCCCTACCGGCTGCTGCGCGGCAAGGCTGGACGCCCGGTGAAGCTGACGGTGAACGGCAAACCAGAAGCCGACGGCGCTCGCGAAATCACCTTTCAGCCTATCGACGACGAAACGAAGCTGAACTACCTGGCCATGGTACTGAAGAACCGCGAGCGGGTAGACACGCTATCGGGCGGCAAGCTGGGCTACATCCACGTGCCCGATATGGGCGCCGACGGCATCTACGAGTTCATCAAGTGGTATTACCCACAGTTGCGTAAGGAAGGTATGGTGGTGGATATGCGCGGCAATGGCGGCGGAAACGTCAGCCGGATGCTGATCGAGCGCTTCCGCCGTCAGGTGCTGGCTACGGGCTTTGCACGCACCAGCGACGACGTCACCACCTACCCCGACGGCGCCTTCATCGGCGCTCTGGTGTGCCTGCTGAACGAGAACTCGGCCTCCGACGGCGACATCTTCCCGGCCATGTTCCGCGAAGCGAAGCTCGGGAAGCTGGTGGGCAAGCGAAGCTGGGGCGGCGTGATCGGCATCACCAACCGTGGAACGCTGATTGATGGCGGCCAGGTGAACGTACCAGAGTTTGGTTTCGCATCCGCCGACGGCAAGTGGGTGATTGAAGGCGAGGGCGTGCTGCCCGACATCGATGTGGAAAACGACCCCAAGAGCGTGACAGAAGGGGGCGACCCTCAGCTCGAACGAGGCGTGAAGGAAGTGCTGGATAGCATCAAGGCCAAACCCCGTAAGTTGCCTAGCCGGCCTGAGGCGCCAGTGAAGACGTCACGCGCGTTGGGCACCGGCCAATAGACACGCAGGGGTGAGGGGCCAGCGTTTCGGCGCCTCAACCCCTGCTATTCGTCTTCGGTGACTACTGCCGTTCCGTAGGCCATGATCTCCGCAAGGTTCTTGCCGATTTCGGCGGTGGTGAAGCGCAGTTCAATCACCGCATCCGCTCCTAGGCTATGCGCCTCCTCCACCATACGGTCGAGCGCCTGTTCGCGCGCCTGCGCCAACAAGCGTGTGTACTCATGCACCTCGCCTCCCACAATGTTCCGGAATGCTGCCAGAATGTCGCGGCCCAGGTGCTTGGCGCGAACCGTGTTACCGCGCACCAATCCCAGCGTGCGCTTCACGCGCTTACCCGCAATGTAGGACGCAGTAATGACGATCATTTGCGAATCCTCCGGTAGCGGTCGTGCGGCAATTCCTGGTACCTCTGCACCGCAACGGAAAAGAACAAAGCCACAAAGCCAAAGACGATCATACCGACGAGCGCCTCCCCAATGGTGGGGACGCGCAAATGCCTAAAAAACTGCACCGCCATGTAGACGAGCCACAATCCCAGCCCGCCCCAGAGAGTGAAGAAGCCAATCCGCCGTGGAGCGGCCACACTCAGGCGGTTCTCAATCGCGAAGATTCGCTCATCCGGCGG
>JAHCHD010000252.1 GCA_026129915.1 Bryobacterales bacterium | reverse complement strand
CCATCGCCGCCGCGGATGTCGACGTTGGAAGGCACCCCACCGACTCGTGCCACCAGGATGTGGCGATCGTAGTTGTAGTGTTCCAGGCGGATGCCGGGGCTGATGGTGAGGCGGGGCGTGAGTCGGATGCGGTCCTGGATGAAGGCGGAGAAGGCACTTCCGTAGCGATTCTCATCCTCGCGAATGACGCCAGTGCGCGCGTCGAAGGTGCCGCCGACGACGTTCTTGTCGTTCATCCGCTCACCAATGTAACGGATGCCCGCGTCTATGGCGTGGCTGACGGCGCCGGTCTGTTTGATTGTGGAGACGCCCGTCTGGGCGCCAAAAACATCGAAGCTGCGGTCGCGGTTGAGCGTCGAATTGCGTATGTAAAGCGCGCCGTCTGGGACGCTGGTGTCGCCAAACACTGCCCAATAGTTGCGTCCCACCGCCGGACTGCGATCGAAATCCGCTCGTGCCCAATCGCGGACGGTGGAGTAGCCAAAGAGGCTAGAACTGATTACGGTGGTGGGGCTAACTGCTATCGTATGACCGACGGACCCACTGACGCGCTTCACCTTCAGGAAGTCTGAAGGGACCGGGTTCTGGTTCGGGTCAGCAAGAAACATGGGTGTGGTGAGGCCGAGGTAGGTGGAGTTGGAGTTCTCGTCGTAGTAGCCGCCCCGCACAGAAAAGGTTTGCCGGTCAGTGGGCTTGAGGACGAATTTGGTTTGCAGGTCATCGATGTTGAAGAAAAAGTCGCGGAAGCCGTCGCCGCGCTTATGCAGGAAGTTCACCAGCCAGCCCATTCGCTGGTCCTCGGAACTGCCACCAATCAGGCCGTTGCCTGCGAAGTAGCCGCGCTGCCCACCCTGCAGGTTGAGTTCAGCCCGCGTCGACGATGGCGGATCTGGCGTGATGAAGTTGACGACCCCGCCTACGGTCTGCGGCCCGTACAGTACCTGCCCGCTGCCCTTCACCACTTCCACACGGTCCATTCGATCGATCGACGGCGAATAGTACGTCTCGGGTTCGCCGTATGGGGCAAGCGTCACCGGCAAGCCATCTTCCAACACCAGTACGGAGCGGCTGCGGTCAGGGTTCAGGCCGCGGATTCCGATGTTCAGTCGCGTGGCCACAGGGCCGGAGTTGTCATTGATCACTACGCCGGGCACGCGACGCAACACTTCGTTGGCATCCATCGGGTGTGAGTTCCGCAGTTCCGACCGGCTCACGACAAACAACGACCCGGGCGTTTCCAGAACAGCCTCCACAGCCTCGCCTACCACTTCCACTGAGGCAACCGCGGCGCGAATCTGCCGCAGCCGGATCTCCGACCGGGAAGTGCCGGAAGCTCCCACTTCCACGGGAATCTGCTCATTGTCAAAATCACGGGAGGTCACCCGAAGGGTATAGCGCCCGGCTGCTAAGGCACTAAAGGCAAACTCCCCCTTTGCATCGGTGGTGGCGACGAGTGAAGTCTCCAGTACCAGCACCGTGGCTCCTGCTATGGCGGCGCCGTCTGGGTCAGTTACGGAACCAGCGAGCGAAAAACCGCCCGTCTGGGCACTGACCGCTAGGGGGGAGATCCCCGCCAGACAGGCAAGTAGACAGATAAGTATACATCGAAGAAACATGTTTGATTCCCCTAAACGCGCCCGAAACTCCGGTAGAAAGTCACAGGAGTACTAAATATGAATGTGCTTCAGATCGCCACCCCGCGGGTCTTGTGACCGGCTTGGGGCCAGATTTCAAGACCGCATGAAGATCGCAAATGATTTGCAATCGGCTTCCGAAAGACAACGATAACACAAGAAGACCAAATCGGTCCAGGATAATTTGGACCATTCCCATCCCACATTTCATACCCCTACCAGAAGGGCCTTATCCTCTCAGAATGCTGGCGATTGGAGGCAAGTTGTATGTACCACAAACAGACCCCGTCAGTCTGCAGGAAGTTCCCGTCGTCGCATATTGGTTGCGGGGGCTACTAAAGAGTCCCGCCGATATACGAGCGCTTCGCCGCTCAGGGGAGGCACTCGGCACAATCATCGTGGAGGATGTAAGAGATGCGGTTCGTACTCGTCTCTTGAGCAAGGGACGGAAAGGATTCATGCTAAGCACAACCATGGCAATGGAAAGCCCTTTACCGCCGCCGGTGGATCTGGAAACGCTCTTTCGGGAGCACAACCGGATGGTGTACCGGACGGCGTTTCGCCTGACGCGAAACTCCAGCGACGCGGAAGATGTGCTGCAGACGGTCTTCTTGCGGCTTGCAAGCAGAGACCTGACAGCGGCTCCCCTTGGGCAGGCGGAAGCCTACCTGCGAAGGGCGGCTGTGAACGCCGCACTGGACCTCATTCGTCAACGCAAACACAGCGCGGATGACGGGGAAAAGTGGATCAGCTTGCAGGCAGCGCCCGCCAGCGAACAGCCGGAACATCAGATGTGGGTCCGGCAGGCGGCGGATTGGCTACGCGGGGCGGTATCGGGCTTGAGTGAGCAGGCGGCGGAGATCTTTGTGCTGCGGTTCTTTGAAGAACGCGGCAACGCGGAGATCGCCGAAATGGTGGGCTCCTCGGCGAATTCGGTGGCAGTTACTCTGCACCGTAGCCGGGAGCGGCTTCGTGAAGAGTTCCAGCAACTCATTGGAGGACAACATGTCTAGTCACGAACGCAATCAGGATTTGCTTTTTGAAAAGGTAGTGGAGGAAGTCATGCGGACGGAACCGACCGAAGCGGAAATGGCTGCCGCGGCAGACCGCGTGTGGGCTCGCCTCGGCACGGTGATTGCCAATGCGACCACTGCCTCCGCGACTAGTGCCGCTGCACTAGCAAAGCCCGCCACGCAACCAGGCGTGCTGCGGACACAGGCCGACTACGAAGCGCTGTTTGCCGGCTACTACCGGCAGGAGCTTCCGGAGGCCCAACGGGAACTGCTGGAGGCGCGTCTCCACGAAGACGTTGCCATGCGCCAGGCATGGCAGGAATACAAGGCCGTCCAGGAAGGGCGGGTAGTGAGTTTTGGCCGCCCGGCGCCAAGAGCAGGTCAGCAGACGAAGGCACGATTTACGGCCTTGCCGCGATGGGTGGCGACGGCGGCAATGCTTGCGATTGCCGCGGGACTGAGCTGGTATGGATGGAACGCATGGGGCCCAGCCCAGATGGGTCCGCAGGCTACGGTGCAAACAGCCAACCACCCGTTGTATGTGGTGCGCGGTGCAGCCGTTGAGGCGCTGGAGGTCGGTGGCGCCATTGCCCCCAATGAAGAAGTGCGCGTCCCCGAGGGAGGGCTCGCCACCATTGCCCTGCGTGATGGTTCCCTTGTGGAATTGCGCGAGAGCAGCAGCTTCAGGCTGAGTTCCTTCGGGGATAATCTCACTGTTCATCTTTATGGCGGCGACGTGATCGTGGAAGCCGCCAAGCGGCGTAAAGGGCACCTCTATGTGCAGAGCCGCGATGTGAACGTGGCGGTGACGGGGACCGTGTTTGCGGTGGGTGCGGGCATTAAGGGCTCGCGTGTGGGTGTCGTGGAAGGCAGCGTGCAAGTAGCGCAAGATGGCCGAAAGCTGGCCCTGAAGCCTGGCCAGCAATATGCCAGCGCCGCCGAACTCACGCCTGTTTCGGTGGAACAGCAGATCGCCTGGAGCCAGAATTTCCAGAAGCATCTGGCGCTGATGCGTAGCCTCACCGCGCTTGAAACGGAACTGGCCGGGATGCGCCTGCCCTCGCTGCGCTATAGCAGCAGCCTGGCGCCCCAGCTTCCCGCCAATACGATGATCTACGCCAGCGTGCCGAATCTGGAGGACCCCATCCGGCAGGCCCGCGAGATTCTGAGCGGGAGGTTGCAGCAGGACGCCGTTCTGAGGGAGTGGATGGAATCGCATGGCGGAAAATTAAGCGTGGATACGCTGCTTGGCGAACTGCAGGGCATCAGCGCCTTTGCAGGCGAAGAAATGCTGCTGGTTTCGTTGCGAGGCGCCGATGGAAAGCCTGGTGCACCCTCGCTGATAGCGGAACTGCGCAAGGAAGGTTTCGCTGAGTATCTGCTGCAGCGCTTGACCACCCTCGCAGGTGGCGAGCCTGTTCCGCCGCTGAATGTTTACCACGACCTTGCTGCGCTGGCGCAGGCGGGCAACAGCCAGGGCGTCCACGTGGCAGTGGCCGGAGGCAAACTGGTGCTTTCCCCCGAACTTAGCGTTGTGCGGCAGATTGCCGCAGGGCTGCTCAGCCAGCAGGAAGGCTTCTACCAGAGCGATTTTGGGGCGCGCGTCGCCACCACCTATCGCGACGGTGCGGGCTTTTTCTTTGCGGCTGACCTGACTGGCATCACCAGCGAGGCTGGCAAGGGCGCGGAGTTCGCCGGCATCGACGGGCTGCGCTTCCTGGAAATAGAACAGCAACAGGTGGACGGCCACACCGATCTCCGCTCCACCTTCACCTTTGGTGAGGACCGGCACGGCGTGGCGAGCTGGCTTGCGGCACCGGGACCGCTGCGCGCCCTGGAGTTTGTCACCCCTGGCGCCAGCGCAGTGATGGCGGCGATGGTGAAGGATCCCGTTGCCATGCTTGAAGATGCTCTTGGTGCTATGGCGAACGATGCCAATGCTTCCGCGAGATTGACTGAGCTGGAAGGCAAACTGAATCTGCGCGTCCGCGACGACTTGGCAGCGCCTCTGGGCAATGAAGTGGCCATCGCTCTGGATGGACCCATCGTGCCAGTTCCGGGCTGGAAGGTGGTGGTTCAGGTGAACGACCCCGTCCGGCTGCAGACCGCCATTGAACGGCTAGTGGAAGCAGTGAATCGCGAGGTGACACTTGCAGGCAAACCTGGGGTGGACCTTACCCAGGAGATCGTGGACGGAGTTGTATTCCACACACTCACCTGGACCGGCGCGGGCCGGTTGACCACTTCGCACTATGTCTTCGCCCAGGGTTATCTGGTGGCGGCGCCAGACCGTGGTTTGGTTCGGCATG
>JAHCHD010000251.1 GCA_026129915.1 Bryobacterales bacterium | reverse complement strand
CGGGTCACCACCAAATTGTTCACCACCACGTTGCGGATGTCGCCGTGCGTGCGGGTGCCCACTCGCAGCGCCATCGCGCCGCTCTCAATGGTGGAATCGCTGATCGCGATGTGCTCAGTGGCAGGGGAAACCCCTTCTACCCGGTTGCTTTGCAGGATGATGCCTTCCCCGCCGCCGCGGAACTGCAAGCCGCGTACAGTCACCCTGGACGATGAATCAATCACCAGCCCGCTGGTGCCCGGTGCCATCATCGCGTTCTCGATGGAGACATTCTCCACCCACGCACTTTCCACCACGCGAAGGGAAATCGTGTAGACAGGGGAACGCCGGAACCGCACATCGCGGATGCGCACGTTCGTGCAGTTCTCCAACAGAACCAGCGAAACGAGCCGCGACCCTGGGTTACGAATGCTTGTTTCATCGGGCGCCGGCACTGGTCCAGCCTGCACTTCGCCAGGGCCTGTAATCGCAATCGTATCCACACCCTTGCCGTAGATCAGCGCGGGGGCGGGATAGTCATTCGCGTTTCCGCTTGCCACCAGGATGGCGCCCGGGGTCAGGTGCAGCGTCACGGAATCCCGTAGGAACAAAGTGCCGGACACGTAGCGCCCGGCGGGAAACAGCAGCGTGCATCCACCCTCCACGGCACACGCATCAATCGCGCCCTGAATCTTCGCGGTTTCAACAGCCGCTCCGTCGCCAAGTACGCCGAAATCTCGCACATTGCGAATCGCGCCCGCGTCCGCGCCGGGCAGACACACCGCCAGCACAAATAGCATCCACAACGAAAGAAGCACGTGCTTGAGACGGCAATGGCACTGTTCGGCGAATCGAGTCATATCCACTCAGTAGCGGGGCACTTGAGGATCAACCAGCAGGCTCCAGGCATCAATGCCGCCGGACATGCTCACGCAGTTGGCCACACCCTTATCGCGTAACCAGGCCACCACATTCAGGCTGCGCATACCATGGTGGCAGAGCACCACCAGTTTCGCCTCCTCGGCTTCGTCTTCCAAGCGAGTGAGGTGCTGAGGCACAGTTCCCATCGGAATCAGTTCCGCCCCGTCAATACGGCAGATCTGGTGCTCCTGCGGCTCCCGCACATCAACCAACTTGATCTTTTCACCTGCGTCTAGCAGACGCTTCACTTCTTGGGGATGAATCTCAAAGTTCATATATTCCGTGGATTCGTCTTCCAGCACCTCGGTGACGGGCCTAGCGAACTCCCAGTTCCTTTAGCAGTTCATTGGCTCCGTATACCTTGTCGAGGGTTTCGACAATCGCCTGCGACGCGACGAATACCGCGCGCGCCGTGCGGTCCTGGTAGATAAAGCGATTGGGCAGGCTGGGAATGTTGCCGTCAAATACAATTCCCACCACCTCGCCCTTTGTATTTACGGCGGGGCTGCCGGAATTGCCGCCGTGAATATCAGCGCTGGTGATGTAGTTGAACGGCGTGCCGGCCTTCAGCTTCGCACGATTGCGCAGCCACGAATCCGGCAGGATGTAGGGATCCTTTCCAGTAGCTTTCTGGAAGCTCTGGCCAAGCGTGGTGAAGGGCGGAATCTTCATGCCATTCTTCTCGGTAAAACCGCGCACCGGCCCGTAGCTCAGCCGCAGAGTGAGTGTGGCATCGGGATAGTCGTTCTCACCATAGACCCCAAAGCGGGCTTGGGCGATCTTCGTTTCCGCTTCCGTCACAGTGCCCTCAATCTCGTCCTGGTATAGCTTAATCAGGCGTCGGGACTCAGGTTCCAGCAGCCTCACCAAAGCCAGCATCGAATCGTCCGACCCCTTGATCTTCTCTGGAGACTCCGCCAGTTCCTCGCGCAACGTCTTGTCGGCGAGCTTGCTTCCATTCACCGCGGCAGTAGCCACTTCCTCTGGTGTCCTGCCGCCCAGAATCTTTTTCACCACGTCATCGTCCGGATAGGCTTCGGCCAGGGCGCGCAAGCTGTTGGCCAGCATTAGGGCGTCGAACTCCGGGTACACCGGCACGTCGCGCACCAGGCGACGCTTCAAATTTGGGATACCTGCATCGTTATACCCGCGCAGCCGATCGTCATTTGGCTTGCCGATCTCCTCCGCATAACGGCTGAGCGAACGGGCAAGGCCAAACAGGACGGAACCCCGGCCCGCAAACGTCTCAAACAGCAGTGAGCGCTTATAAATCTTCGCGTAACGTTCCATCGCGTCTGCTAGCTCACCCCAAACCGCGCCGTACTTTTCCTCCAACTCCTTGCTTGCGGAAAGGGCGCCGCGCAGCTTCGCTTCCTGCTTGCGCTTTTCGGCCATCAGATCGTCGTCCCGCAAACCGCTCAGGAATCCGGTGTAGGCCTTCTGGCTGTTCTGCAGCCCGAAGATGTCTTCGAGCGCCACACGCTTCTGTTCCTCGCCCCGTTCCGCGAAGCGCTGTGCATCCGCAATCAGCGATGCAATGCGCTCCAGCAACAGCGGATAGGAAAGATCCCGGTAAAACTCCAGCTGCGCCATCGTGTTCAGGCGTCCGGTGGTGCCGGGGTGCCCTGAGACAAACTGCAACTCCCCGGCCTTGGTGCCCTGCTTGCTCCAGCGCAAATAATTCTCAGGCGTGGCGGGCTTGCCGTCCTCGTAGGCGCGCAGGAAGGTGATGTCCAGGCAGAAGCGCGGGTAGCTGAAATTGTCAGGGTCACCCCCAAAGAAGGCAATCAGGAATTCGGGCGCAAACACAAGCCGGACGTCGTCATATTCCTTGTAGCGATACAGGTTGTAGCGCCCGCCGGCGTAGAGCGTCACCACTTGGCAATCGGCACCCTTTGTCGAACAGTCGTTCTCAATCTTCGACATCTCGGCCTTGCGCAAGCGATTCGCCTCCGCTGTGTCAACGTTCTCGCCAGCCGCGCCTTGTACCCGCGCAGTTACGTCGGTGATCTCCGCCAGGACACGCACGCGAGTTCCAGGGCATCGCTTTTCTTCCTCGCGAGTTCGCGCGTGGAAGCCATTCTTCATGTAGTCGTTCTCCTTGGTGCTTAGGTTCTGGATGCAACCCGAGGCCACGTGATGATTCGTGAACAGCAATCCGTCCGGAGACACAAACGATCCCGATCCGCCCCCAAAATGCACGCTGCCCGTACGCAGGTGATCCAGAAACTGTTGGCTTAAGTCGAACTTGTACTTCTGCTTCATCTCGGTCCGGAGCGAATCGGGAACGCGGTTGAACAGCCACATCCCTTCCTCCGCCCAGGCAGATGCTGCGATCAGAAGAATGCTCAAGAACAGGCGAGAGAATAATTTAGGGTTCATGACAAGCGCCGGCCACGTTGGGGCCGTCTCACTACGCTTTCCAGTTTAGCGCGAGGCCGGGCCACGGTGTCCCAGGTGCAAAAGGGCTTCGCCGAACCCATACACCGGCGCTGGATGTCCTACAATGAAGGCTTCCTGTGTCTTTCAAGCTATCCATCCTGGTTCCGGTCTACAACGAGCGAACCGTACTCGAAGCCAGCCTCGCCCGGGTGATGGCTGCGCCGCTTCCCGAGAACATGGATCGCGAACTGATCCTCGTGGACGACTGTTCCACCGACGGCACTTGGGATATTTTGCAGCGGCTCTGCGACGGCCACCCCGAGATGCAGCTCTATCGCCATGAGCGCAACCAGGGGAAAGGGGCGGCCATTCGCACCGCCTTGGGCTACGCTACTGGCGATTTTTGCCTCGTCCAGGACGCAGACCTTGAGTACGACCCCAGCGAGTACCCGGTGCTACTGAAGCCGCTGCTCGACGGTCGCGCCGATGCGGTATTTGGCTCGCGCTATCGCGGCAGCGAACAGGCACGCATTTTGCCCTTCTGGCATTCGCTGATGAACAGCACTCTCACGCTGATCTCGAATATGTTCTCCAACCTGTCGCTCACCGACATGGAGACCTGCTACAAGGTGTTTCGTACCGATCTGCTCAAGAGCATCCCCATCCGCAGCGACCGCTTCGGTTTCGAGCCTGAAATCACGATGAAGGCGGCAAAGCGGAAGCTGCGCATCTACGAAGTGCCCATCAGCTACCATGGCCGCAGCTACGAGGAAGGGAAGAAGATCAATTGGAAGGACGGGGTCCAGGCGCTCACCACGATTCTCCATTTCTGGCTGATTGACGATCTCTACACCGTTCCTTACGGTCGCCTGCTGCTCAACAATATGTCGGGCACGCCCCAGTATTTGGATTGGATTGCTTCCCAATTGCGGCCCCATCTCGGCGACGCGGTTCTGGAACTGCGTGCTGGCACCGGATCACTGAGTTCCAAGCTGATGTCAAAGCGGCTGCGCTACGTGGTTACCGATAAGGACCCGCTAATGCTGCACGCGCTTGCGAATCGCTTCTTGCGAACCCCCAGTGTGCAGGTTGCCGGCGTGGACCCCTCGAATGCCGGAGACTACGAGGAATTCCGCGGCCAGTTCGATTCCGTTGTCTGCGTCAATGTTCTGGAATTTGAAGCTGACCCGGCGCAGACCATTCGGGCGGCGCGCCAGGCGCTGCGTCCCGGTGGCAAGCTGCTGCTGTTGGTCCCCTTCCAGCCACGATTGTTTGGCAGCATCGATAAGCCGCTGGGTCACCTCCGGCGTTTCAACCGGGACGAGCTTTTTGGAAGTTTGCGGGAAGGCGGCCTTGACGTCGTGGGGCATCATCACTTCAACCGGGTGGGGGCCGTGTCTTGGTTCCTCTACGGCAAAGTGATGCGCCGCCGATTCATCCCCAAGATTACGCTGAAGCTATTCGACAAGACGGTGTGGCTCTGGAAACGCCTCGACTGGATTTTCCCTTGGAAGGGGTTATCGTTGATTGTGGTGGCGCAGTTCCATGACGCGGGGAATACGTCGATCGCTGAAGACGACAACACGGTTGAACACGCACTGCGCGGTTCGCGCGCAAGCGCCTGACACGCCGGAATGTGGATGTGGATATCGCTATGAGTTACAAATTTCGACACGCTATCTGCAACGAGGTCTATCAGGGGTG
>JAHCHD010000250.1 GCA_026129915.1 Bryobacterales bacterium | reverse complement strand
AATCAACGAAACCGAGAGGTCCACCATGAGCAGTAACTACCCCCCCGCCACCCTGGCAGCCGAACCCGCGGTTGTCCATCGCCACGAAGCGTCCGGCGTTCCTCTCTTTCGTAAGGTATTAATCGCCAACCGGGGCGAGATCGCCGTGCGCGTCATCTGCGCCTGCAAAGATCTCGGCATTCGGACGGTGGCAGTCTACTCCGAAGCCGACCGCGACAGCCTGCATGTGAGCTTCGCCGATGAGGCCGTTTGCATTGGGCCCGCCAAGAGTTCGCAGAGCTACCTCGATTTCCCACGCATCATCAGTGCCGCCGAGATTGCCAACGTGGATGCGATCCATCCTGGGTACGGCTTCCTCAGCGAGAACGCCGACTTCGCGGAAGTGTGCGAAATGTCGCAGCTGAAATTCATCGGCCCGCCCCCGGAAGTGATCCGCCTGATGGGGAACAAAGACCGTGCTCGCTCTGCGATGAAGGCTGCCGGAGTCCCTGTGTTGCCGGGTTCTGACGGCCTCCTCAAGACCGTGGAAGAAGCCCTCGAAACGGCTGACGCCATCGGCTATCCCGTCATCATCAAGGCCAGTGCTGGCGGCGGCGGACGAGGCATGCGGATTGTGCGCAGCGCGGCGGATCTGCCAGGCCTCTACGCCCAGGCCCGCCACGAGGCCGACCAGGCCTTTAGTTGCCCGGATGTCTACCTTGAGAAGTACATCGAGAACCCCCGCCACATTGAGTTTCAGGTGATCTGCGACTCACACGGTGACGCCCGCGTGCTGGGCGAACGCGAATGCTCCATTCAGCGCCGGCACCAGAAACTGGTGGAAGAAGCACCATCCCCCGCGGTAGATCCGGAGCTGCGTGCCGATATCGCCTCGCGACTCGAAACGGCCATGCGCAACCTCGGCTACGTGAACGCCGGCACGGTGGAGTTCCTGATGGATGCCGAGGGCAAGCTCCACTTCATCGAAGTGAACGCTCGAATCCAGGTGGAGCATCCCGTAACGGAAATGATCACGGGCATTGATCTGGTCACTACCCAGCTCCTGATCGCCTGCGGGGCCAAACTCACGGATCTTCTTCCTGACAAGATCGAGATCCGCGGCCACGCCATCGAGTGCCGCATCAACGCCGAAGACCCCATCAATTTCAAGCCCTCGCCTGGGCGAATCACGGCCTTCCACCTGCCCTCTGGAATTGGGGTGCGCGTGGATACCCACGCTTATGTCGAAGGCGTAATCCCACCCCATTATGACTCGCTGGTAGCCAAGCTCATCGTCCATGGCAACACCCGCCAGGAGGCGATTGCTCGCACCCTCCGCGCCTTGGACATGTTCGTCGTGGAGGGCATCCAGACCTCAATTCCGCTCCACAAGCGCATCATCAGCCACCCGGAGTTTCAGGCAGGCAATCTCGATACCGGGTTCCTGGTGCGAACGGGCGTCACCAGTTAAGCAGACCGGATGGTGACGGGGCTCTAGGCCCTTCGTGGCTTTGAATCCGTTAGTTCCACGGGGCTTTCTCCGGCAACCATGTCGAGCACGGTAATCTCTGGTCGGCAGTTGATCCGCAGTCCACCAAATACACCACCCACGCCGCGCGTCACATACAGCCTGCGACCCTGATACTCGTGGAGGCCCTTCACGTACTCGTGGTCCAACACCGGAACGATGGGCGGGCCGAATCCGGGAATCGCTACCTGCCCTCCATGCGTATGTCCGCAGAGCAGCAGTTCCCAAGAGTGATAGTGCAGAACGTCCTTGGTATCGGGGTTATGGGACATCACAACGCGGAGGCGATCCGCGTTCCGCGTCAAGCCCTGGAATGCATCCTGGATGAAGAACTCCTTGGCCCATCGGTCTCCCAGTCCTACCACCTGCAATCGGGCGCCAGCTACCTCCATCTCAACATTCGCGTTGTGGCAAACCTGAATCCCCGCTTTCCCCAGCATCAAGCGGATTGCGGCTGAGCTTTCGCGGCGGCCGGTATCCCTTCCCCATTTTCCGCCATCGTGGTTGCCCATCGAAGCAAACGTGGGCGCTGCCTCGGAAAGCTTTTCCAGCACCTTCTGATAGCTCTCGAGATCTACCGGGCTACCGGAGGTCACATAGTCTCCCGTAAGGCAAATCACGTCCGGCTGCTCGTCCATCGCCATCCGGAACACCTCGTCCAGCCAGTCGAGCGGTACGCTGGGCGATGCATGGAGGTCAGAAAGCTGCAGGATGCGCAGCCGCGCGTTGCCCTTCAGCCAGCGGGTAGGAATCTGCAGGCGCACAGTCTCTGGCCATCGCGGCTCAACAAAAAGTCCATACCCAATGCCCGCCATCGCCACTGCCGCCCCGGCAGCAGAACCCTTCATCCAATCTCGTCTAGTCAACCGCTTCACTACTTCCAGCATAGTGAACTGTCTGTCTGCTGAGTGGTTTCATGCAAATTGCAGGAAATCATCAAGGATTGGCCCAACGGTTGCTTTGGCGATTCTTGTGGAACCGCAATCAGGCCGCTGATACAATACTGGTAATGCTGCGAATCCCCTCCAGTTCGCGTCCCAGCCTGTTCGGCAGCGATTAGCTGCCCCGCGCGTTTGCGCGCATTTCCCCATCCACTCGCAGAAAGCGCTCTCCGCGCCCTTCAGCAACCTCCAAACCCCAGGGATAGCCAGGCCATTGGTGTCTGAAGGCTGTCCGGGGACGAAAGGAGCGCTTCCATGACGGTCAAGCATTGGCCCTCCTCCTCCCTGTTGCCAGCCATTCACGGGCCACTTCCCGGCCCGAAAGCACGGGCCATCATTCATCGCGACCAGCAGGTGTTGTCCCCGTCTTATACGCGCGGCTACCCCCTGGTGGTGGAACGCGGAAACGGCGCCATTGTGGTAGACGTCGACGGCAACCGGTTCCTTGATATGAACGCGGGCATCGCCGTGGTGGCTACCGGCCACTGCCATCCGCGGGTGGTGGACGCCATCCAGCGTCAGGCAGACAAGCTCATCCACATGTCCGGAACGGACTTCTACTACGAGAACATGGTGGCCCTTGCCGAGAAGCTTGCTACCCTTGCCCCAGGCGATTCGCCACGCCGCGTCTACTTTGGCAACTCCGGTACAGAGGCCGTGGAGGCCGCCCTCAAATTGGCCCGTTATCACACCGGAAGGCGCCGTTTCCTGGGTTTCCTGGGCGGCTTCCATGGACGCACTGCCGGCAGCCTTTCCATTACGGCCAGCAAGGTGGCCCAACAGCGCCGCTTCGGCCCCCTGCTTGCCGGCGTAGACCACATCCCATACGCCAACTGCTATCGCTGCGCCTATGGCAAACAGCCCGATACCTGCCACGTGGAGTGCGTAAAGGTGCTGGAAGATAGCCTCTTCAAGTCAGTGATTCCCCCGGAGGAAATCGCCGCCATCGTCGTGGAACCTATCCAGGGCGAAGGCGGCTACGTGGTGCCCCCCCGCAAGTTCTTTGATGAACTGCAGGCGGTAGCGCAACGCCACGGTATCCTCATCATCGCCGACGAAGTGCAGTGCGGCATGGGCCGCACCGGCGCCATGTTTGCGTCCACCCATTTCGGACTCGATCCCGACATCATCACGATCGCCAAGGGCATCGCCAGCGGTATGCCTCTGGGCGCGATGATTGCCCGCGCCAGCATCATGAATTGGACCCCTGGTGCACATGCCAGCACATTTGGCGGCAACCCCGTCTGTGTCGAGGCATCACTGGCCACACTGGAACTCCTCGAGGAATCTCTGATGGAGAACGCGCGCTTGATGGGCGAGCACATCCGTTCCCGCATGCAGCACTGGCCCCGGCGTTTCCCCATCGTGGGTGACGTGCGAGGCATTGGTCTGATGATTGGCTTCGATATCGTCCGCAGCCAGAAGACTCGCGAGCCGGCCAAGAACCTGCGTGACCGCATCGAAATGCTGGCCTTCGAACGCGGCGTGCTGCTGCTGGGTTGTGGTGAGAGCGGAATCCGCCTTAGCCCGCCGCTGGTGATTCAGCGCGAACAGGCTGACTTCGCGTTGGATGTGCTGGAGGATTGCTTGGCCGTCGCGCACGCTGGCTAACGTCAAGCGCCGGGACACGCCGTCGCTATCCGGTCGCGGCGCGTCCCGGCTGCCCCGTCGTTGTTCGCACTGGAGTGGCCCATAGTGAGCGCTGGAGCGCGGCCGCGCTACCATACCCTCATGCGAACTCTGGATGTCGGCTGCGGCATCAACAAGTATCCGGGCTCCATCGGCATCGATCGCCTCACCAATACCCGCGCCGACATCGTCGCGGACCTCGACCAGTTCCCCTTCCCTGTCCGTGATTCCACGTTTGAACAAGTGCGCGCCATCCACGTGATTGAGCACGTGGCGGACGTCATCCGCACGATGGAGGAGTTCTACCGCATCCTCCAGCATGGCGGGACAGTGGTGATCGAAACACCTCACTATACTGACTTCAGTTCCTTCTGCGACCCTACCCACCGCTGGCATCTGAACAGCTACTCGCTGCGCTACTTTGGCGACGATAACGCCGGCTATGGCTACTACTCCGCGGCCCGGTTTCGCGAACGAAAGGTCCACGTGCGCTTGCTCGCATTCTGGCGCTACCTTGGCTTCGAGTTCCTGGTGAACCAGTTCCCGCGTTTCCGCCGCTTCTGGGAGTACTATCTCTGTTACGTAGTGCGGGGCAAGGTGATCCGCTGGGAACTGGAAGCCATTAAGCAATCGCCTTCCTGATTCACCCCATGTTCGCCTGGGATACACTCTTCGCAGGAGTCCTCATGCGGAAACATGCGCCGGTGCTTCACTTCGTGGTGGTGTTCCTCCTGGGCCTGTTGCTCAGCGGATGTGGCGCTTATATGAAGCTGGACGGAAACATCACCCGCGTGCGGGTGGTGGAGACCGGGGGATCGCGCAACGTGCTGATGGTGGAGTTCACCGTCACAAACAACGCGAAGATCGGCTATATCGTGCGAGAAGCCGCGGTGGATATCAGCGGCGAGGAGGGTGTCGTCA
>JAHCHD010000025.1 GCA_026129915.1 Bryobacterales bacterium | reverse complement strand
GGTATGGGCGTTTTCTTTGCCCACCCGTTTGATGCTGGTGCGCCAGCAGCCGCAACGCTTGGCTTTGAGCAGAGCGCGGCGATTAACTCCCCCGACAACGGAATCACCACCCCGTTCTTCCTGCGCGGTGGCGTCCCCAGCTATCAGTTGACAGCACCCGTGTTGGATGACACTTTCGGCGCCGTGCGCTTCGGCGTGAACCCCACGCAGGCGATCACCGCTTTCGAGGAAGACCGCCGCACCGGCTACTCCATGCAATGGAACCTCACACTGCAACGGCAATTGCCCAAGAACGTCATGGTGGAGGCTGGGTATCTTGCAAATGCTTCGCGAAAGCTGCCCAGCTCCAACCTGTCGATCAATCAGGTATTGCCTGAATTGCTAACGCCTACATCGAACTTCCGCAATCGGCCCTATCCGCAGTTCTCCAACGTGACGTTGCTGCTACCCACATTGGGCGTCTCCAACTACCACGCAATGCTGTTGCGGGCGGAAAAGCGCTTCGCGTCGGGTTGGAATTTCCTCAGCACTTACACGTGGTCGAAATTCCTGAACAACACGAACGAGGGTGGGTCCTCGCTGGGAGCAACTGGCGGGACTTATTCCAACTACTACAACCGCCGCGCCGACTACGGCTACAGCGAAAACGACATCCCCCACCGGGTAACGCTGAGTTCGGTGTACGAACTTCCGTTTGGCCGCGGCAAGAAGTGGCTGACGGATAATCCAGTGCGCCATGTGCTGGGCAACTGGAGCCTGGGGGGCATTATGAACTGGCAGTCGGCTCCGGCATTCACGGTGACGACCCAGGCCAACACCGTGTTCTCTGCGATTGGTGCATTGCGCGCGGATGTGTCGCGCAACCCGAATCTCGATTCGGGCGATCGAACGCTTGGTCGCTGGTTCGATACGGACGCCTTCAGCCAACCCGCTGCGGCGACCTTCGGTAATCAGGGTGTGAATCTGCTGCGTGGCGACTCGTTCCTTAAGCTCGACATGAGCGTCCTGCGGAATTTCCCACTACCGGGTGAAGGCCGCATCATCCAGTTCCGCGCTGAGTTCCTGAACCTGCCGAATCACGCGAACTTCGGGATTCCCGGTCGCGTGTTTGGCGCTCCTGGCTTCGGCGTGGTCAGCAGTGCCGCACCGCCGCGCAGCATCCAGTTGGGTCTGCGTATGACGTTCTAAGCAGATCCTCAACGGATCATCAACTCAATTGTGGCCGCCGGTGTCCTGCCAGGGCATCGGCGGTTTTTTTCTTGGGAGCTAACGCGGGCATCTCCTCATCCCGCCAAAGGCTGTTGCTGAGTCATGCAATGCAGCGTACCCAATCCCAGCACCAGATCCCGGCAATAGATGGGAAGCACGCGATGGCCGGGCATCACCCGTGCGATGGTGTTCAGCGCCACTCGGTCGTTTGGATCGTTGAACACCGGTACAAGCACGATGCCATTGGCGATGTAGAAGTTCGCGTAGCTCGCAGGCAAACGCTGTCCATCGAAGTACACCGGGGCCGGCATCGGCAGCGTGGCCACCTTAAGCTTGTCGCCCCGCTGATTGTTGGCCGCGCGCAGAATCTTCAGGTTTTCCGCAAGTGGCGCAAAGTTCGTATCGCCCCGGTTAGTCTCACTGGCAATCACCACGGTGTCTTCGCTAACGAAGCGCGCCAGGTCGTCCACATGCCCGTGGGTATCGTCGCCCGCAATGCCGTTGCGGAGCCAGATTACCTTTTCCACACCCAGCCACTCATGGAACACCGCTTCGTAATCCTCGCGCAGCATGCCCGGGTTGCGTTCCTGCACCTCACTCAGCAGGCACTCCTCGGTGGTCAACATCATCCCGGCGCCATTCACATCGATGCTGCCGCCCTCCAGCACGATGCGCCGCCGCCGGTGCTTCGGCTGCCAGCGCTTCATTCGCAACGCCGCGGCGACAAACGACGGTACCCCGTCATCCAGCAGCGAGTTCGGGTACTTCGCCCACCCGTTAAACTGCCAGTCTGTAATTGCGGTTACGCCCGTCGAGGTCTTCACGAAGATAGGGCAGAAGTCGCGCGTCCAACTTCGGTCGGTGGGCACCTCGTAGAACTCGACGTTCTCCATCCGCGCGTGGCTCTTCACGCAGCAGCGTTCCGCCTCGCGCCGCACTTTCTGGTCACGCACCAGGATGCGCACCTTCTCCACTTCCGAAAGGTGCCGCACGATGTCGCCATAAATCCATGGAACTGGGGCGAACTTGCCTGGCCAGTCGCTGCGCTCGTGCGGCCACGCAAGCCAGGTGGCTTCGTGCGGTTCCCATTCCGCCGGCATGCGTAGCCGGGGCAAGGTGTTGTTCGAGTTCGCGAGAACCATCTACTGGTTCCACCGGTTCAGGATAGGCGCGTAGGCGTCAATGCGGCGGTCCCGGAAGAAGGGCCAGTTTCGGCGCACATCCTCCTGATGGCGGGGTTCAATTGTGGTTACCAGGATCTCCTCCTTTTCCACGGAAGCCTCCGCCAGCACCCGCCCAAACGGGTCGCTCACAAAACTGCTGCCCCAGAACTCCAGGCCATCGTCCGGTGTGCCCTCAAACCCGGTGCGATTCACCGCGGCCACGTAGATGCCGTTGGCGATGGCATGGCTGCGCTGGATGGTGATCCAGGCGTCGCGCTGCGCCTCGCCAAACTCGGCTTTCTCATGCGGGTGCCAGCCAATCGCGGTGGGGTAAAACAGTACACTTGCCCCGCTCAGCGAAGCCAGCCGCGCCGCCTCCGGATACCACTGATCCCAGCAGACCAGCACCGCAATGCGGCCAAACTTGGTATCGAAGTGCCGAAAACCCAGGTCGCCCGGAGTGAAGTAGAACTTCTCGTAGTAGAGAGGATCATCGGGGATGTGCATCTTGCGGTAGATGCCCAGCAGACTGCCATCGGCATCCAGGACTGCGGCAGTGTTGTGGTAAAGCCCCGCGGCCCGGCGCTCAAACAGCGACGCCACCACCACCACACCACATTCCCTGGCGACCCTTCCGATCACGTCCGTGCTATCGCCGGGGATAGGCTCCGCGAGGTCAAACAGGGCCGCATCTTCCTTGCGGCAGAAATACTGTGAGCGGAAGAGTTCCTGCAGGCACACCACTTGTGCGCCTTGCGCGGCGGCGTCGCGAATCCTCGCTACGGCTTTCTGAAGGTTCTCGCTCGGATCTTCCGAACAGGTCATTTGCACCAGGCCAATTTGGAAGGCCGTGCCAGCAGAGAAAGGCATATTACTATTGTGCTATATGCTTTCCCGAACCCTGCTGCGCCCGCTCGTACTATGCCTGATTTTTATTGCGTCGGCCGTAGGCCAGGTCACGCCTCCTCAGGCGCATTTCGGCTTCCTTCCGGGCGATGACTACAAGCTGGCTGACTACGACCAGATCCGTAGCTACTTTGAAACCTTAGCCAGGGAAAGTGACCGTATGCAGGTTGTGGAGATCGGCCAGAGTTCCGAAGGCCGTTCCATGCTGATGGCATATATTTCCTCCCCGGCCAATTTGGCCCGCCTTGCTGAGTACCAACAGATGCAGCGGAAACTGGCGCTCGCTGAGGTGGGGGAAGAGGAAGCCCGGCAGATGGCGGCGCAGGCCAAGGCAATTGTGTGGATCGACTGCAGCATGCACTCCACGGAGGTAACCCCGTCGCAGCACGCCCCACTTCTGGCGCACAGGCTGCTTAGCGAAGATAGTACTGAGATTCGCCAGATCCTCGACAACGTCATCCTGCTGCTTGTGCCCGTAACCAACCCGGACGGGCTGCAGATGATCACCGAGTGGTATCGCCGCAATGTAGGCACGGAATACGAGATTGCTGCCTACCCGGGCCTCTATCAGAAGTACTCCGGCCACGATAACAACCGCGATTGGTACATGCTGAACCTTGCTGAAACACGCCACGTCTCGAAGGTTCTGTACCAGGATTGGTTTCCGCACATCGTCTACAACCAGCACCAGACCGCGCCGTTTCCCGCGCGCATGTTCGTGCCGCCTTACTCCGAGCCGCTAAATCCGGCAATACCGTCCGCGGTGGTGGAAGGCATTGGTCTGATTGGGCAAACCATCAAGGAACGTCTGGCGTTGGAAGGCAAGCCTGGTGCGATCTCCTATATCAGCTTTGATGGCTGGTGGAATGGCGGCATGCGCACCACGCCGCCATTCCACAACATGCACGGCATCCTCACCGAAACGGCAGGGTATTATTACGCCACGCCTTACGTTTACGACTCCGCGCGCTTCCCCCGCAATTTCGCAAACGGCATGCCCACCGATAAGCCCAGCATCTTTTATCCCAACCCTTGGAAGGGTGGCCGATGGAGCCTCGGCGACGCGGTGGGTTACAACCTCACCGCCAGCATGGCTGTGCTGAACCTCGCTGCCAGTATGCCGCAGCACTGGAGCTTCAATGCCTGGCGACTGGCACAGGATCAAATTGAGGCCGGCAAGCGCGGTTCGCCCTACGCCTATGTCGTTTCCGCAGAGCAATGGGACCCCTCTAGCGCGCAGGAGATGACCCGTCGCCTGCAAGCCAACGGCGTTCGCGTGGAGCGAGCCATCGCCGGATTCACCGCGGACGGGCGAGAGTATCCGGCGGGCAGTTACGTTATCCCTGCCGCCCAGCCCTTCCGTGGCTACCTGATGGATCTGCTGGAGCCGCACAAGTATCCGGAAATCCGCCCAAATGGCGGCCCCGTGCTTTCCCCTTATGATTCCTCGGGCTATACGCTTTCCTTACAGATGGGAGTTGACGTCGTTCGCATCAACGACCAGTTCCAGGCGAGTCTAGCCAACTTGCCTGAACTCTCAACTCCCCAGCCTGTCTGGGATCGAAGGCAGAATGCGTCGTTCTGGGCCGTGGCCGACGCCCTGAAGTCGAGCCAGCCCGTGCGTCTGGCCAGCAGCGGGAACTTCCTCCCAGCGAACTCACCAGACTCGGCGGCGGTGGAGCTGCGATCTCCTCGCGTGGGCATGTACGTCCCCCATCGCGGAGACATGGATGGTGGCTGGACCCAATGGATGCTTGACTATTACCGTGTGCCCTTTGAACAACTTCGCAACGACGGCGTGCGCGCCGGCAACCTGAGGGAACGCTTCGACACCATCCTAATTGCATCGCAAACCACGGCGGTGATCCTGCATGGCTATCAGCCCGGTGTGCCCACCGTCACCAGCAGCTACATCGACAATGCCGAAAGCGCCGCGAAGAGCTTGATGCGGCCCGAGTTCACGGGAGGCGTCGGCATGGAGGGCGTGGTTGCCCTGCGTGAATTCGTGGAACAGGGCGGCACACTCATTACCATGGGCGCTGCCACGGAACTCCCCATCAGCATGTTTCCGTTGCCCGTAGCCAATGTGGTTCGAACGGGAACCTTTAAAGCTCCTGGAGCTATTGTGCGCCTGGACGTGCTGCAGGGTGACACGCTGACAGCGGGCATGCCAGCGCGTACCACGGCGTTCGTGAATGGCGGCTATGCGTTTGAATCCACCGCCGGGCGCGACCGCCGTACCACGGAGGCGGAAGTACGAACACTGGCCCGCTATTCCATCACTGACCTGCTGGCCAGTGGCTGGATCACCGGCGAGAACGCGATTAAGGGAAGGGACGCGGTCACAGAGGTCCGTATGGGCAAGGGCCGGGTGATCCTCTTCGGTATTCGCCCCCAGCATCGCGGCCAGACCTTCGCTACCTTCAAGCTGCTGCTAAACGCCATCTATCTGGCCAGCGCGAAGCCGGTCGCGAAGTAGCAGTACGCCCGGCAGCCCGAAGCTAAGGCATTGCCATGCCGCCATTTACCCCAATTGTCTGCCCGGTGATGTAGCTGGCTGCGTCGCTGGCGAGGAAGGTTACCACCCCTGCGATGTCCTCGGCTGTGCCAAAGCGCTTCGCCGGGATCAGCCCCAGCAATCGCTCCCGGATCTGCTCATTCAGCACCGCGGTCATGTCGGTTTCAATGAAGCCGGGCGCTACCGCGTTCACCGTGATGTTGCGGGAGGCCAGTTCCAACGCCAGAGTCTTGGTGAGGCCAATCAGCCCCGCCTTCGAAGCCACGTAATTCGCCTGGCCTGCATTGCCCGTCTGCGCCACCACGGAACTGATGTTGATGATCCGGCCCCAGCGCTTCTTGATCATCGACTGCATCAGCACCTGGCTCACCTGGAATGCGCTCGTCAGATTCACACGAAGCACCTCGTCCCAGTCCTCCAGCTTCATCCGCATCGCCAGCATGTCTTTGGTGATGCCGGCATTGTTTACCAGCACGTCTACCTGGCCCACTTGTGCGAGCAACTCCTTCAGTGCGGGTTCGATGCCAGCGGTGTTGGCCAGATCCAAGGCACACACGCTGGCTTCGCCGCCGGCCGCGCGGAGCTCAGCCGCCACCTCTTCCAACTTCTCCGCCTGGCGTGCTGCCAGCACCACGTGATGTCCTGCTGCCGCCAACTGCTGCGCACATGTGCGCCCGATGCTGGCTGGCGCCTGTAACCAATGCAATTCTCTTGCTCACTGCCTGTTCTCACTTTCCGCGCCGGGCATCCGCTGCGGTGCAAATGCCTCTACTTTCGGCGCAATCAAGCCCAAATGAATCATCATAGTAGATGCGCGGCCGGGAACCCACCCGCACATTGCTCACACGAGCATTCCGCGCTGAAAGCCGAACCCGATGCCCCACGACGATCTACAGGATTTCATTCGCACCCTTGAGAAGAAGAAGGAACTCAAACGCATCCCTTTCGAGGTAGACCCCTATCTGGAAATCACTGAGTTTGCTGACCGCGGAGCCAAACAGGGCGGTCCCGCACTGCTGTTTGAGAACCCCAAGGGATCACAGATCCCACTGCTGATCAACGCCTTTGCGAGCGACCGGCGCATGGCCATTGCCCTTGGGGTGGAGCGCATGGACGACATCGCGGTCCGCATCACTGAGCTAAAGGAACTCAAGAAGCCAGAGGGCATCATGGGCGCGATGAAGATGCTGCCCAAACTGGGCGAGCTCTCGAACATCTTCCCTAAGACGGTATCCGATGGGGCTTGCAAGGAAGTCATCCTGCGGGAAGGGCAGTTTTCGCTTGACTCCTTCCCGATCCTGCATTGCTGGCCCGATGATGGCGGCCGCTACATCACCTTGCCCTTGGTGTTTTCGCGCAGTCGCAGGACAGGCAAGCCCAACTGCGGCATGTACCGGATGCAGGTGTTCGACGACAAGACCTGCGGCATGCACTGGCAAACCCACAAGCAAGGCGCTGACCACTACCGGCAGTTGAATGCTGAAGGCAAGGACATGCGGATGCCGATCTCGGTGGCAATTGGCGCTGACCCAGCGGTGACCTTTTCCGCCATTGCTCCGCTGCCCCCCGACATCGACGAGATGATGTTCGCTGGCTTCCTGCGAAACGAACCCGTACGCATGGTGAAGAGCGAGACGAACGATCTGCTGGTGCCAGCCGACGCGGAGATCGTGCTGGAGGGCTACGTGGAGTTGGGTGAACTTCGCCGCGAAGGACCTTTCGGCGACCACACCGGCTTCTATTCCCTCGACGACGACTACCCCGTCTTCCACATTACCTGCGTTACCCACCGCAAGAAGCCGGTGTATGCCGCCACCATTGTGGGTCCGCCACCTATGGAGGATTTCTGGATGGGCAAGGCGGTTGAGCGCATCTTCCACATTGATGAAGCTGCAATTGCCCGAAGTGGTGGATATCTGTGATGTGCCGCCCGGAAGGGGTCTTCCACAATCTCATTCTGGTCTCGATTCGGAAAGCCTATCCTGGGCACGCCCGCAAGGTAATGCACTCCATCTGGGGCACCGGCCAGGCGATGTTCAAAGTGCATCGTCGTGGTGGACGAGGATGTGAACGTGCAGGACGTGAGCGAAGTAGCATGGAAGGCCCCTCAATAACATCGACCTCAGCGACATCGAAATGGTGCTTGGGCCCGTGGATTCGCTCGACCACGCCAGCCGTCTGCCCACTTCGGCTCCAAAATGGGGGTCGACGCCACCAGAAAGTGGCCCGAAGAGGCTTCACCCGTCGCTGGCTGACGTGCTTCACATGGATCCAGCGGTGAAGCAGCGGGTGGACGCCCTCTGAAGAAGGCAGGACTGTAAGGGGAAGCGACAGTCCAACATAGGGCAGGGAAGTGACCTCCCTGCCCGGATCTTCGCTATCCTGACAGTCGATGTCCCGGCAATTCGTCTACCCTTTCACGGTGAGTTCGTTTGACTCCGATGCCTTAGGAGAAATGCGTACCTCGGCGCTGGTTCGCCGCCTGCAAGTGGCTGCCGACGGTCACGCCCGCCAGCATGAACTCACTGTAGATCAACTACTTACGACCGGTCGCACCTGGGTTCTGCGGAGTTTATCTGGCAGTGCTCGCGCACCACGGTTCCTGGAGCCCTGCCGGGTAACCACCTGGGCGTCGTCACGCTCGGCTGGCATCCGGGCCTGGCGCGATTTCCTGATGGAGTCTGCAACCGGCGAGCGTCTTGTGGTGGCCACCAGCCTGTGGCTGATGTTGGATGTTGCCCGCTGGAAGCTCATCCGGCTGCCGGCAGAGGTGTTTGCAATGGTGAACCCCGAACCGGAACCCGCCCTGGAACCCATGGAGATTGGCGAGGACTTCGCCGCGGAGCGATCTCAGGACGAGATCCGGGTGCACTGGCTGGATGTCGACTTGAACGGCCACGTGAACAACGTGCGTTACCTCGACTGGATGCTCGCCGCCATCCCCGATGCGCAGTGGCGACAGCAGAGGCTGACCCGCCTGGCTGTGGACTTCCAGGATGAAGCGCGCCCGGGCGACGTGCTTTATCCGGCGGTGCGAGCGGATGGAGATTCCGAACTGCGTCTACGGATTGGGAGTAGTGACGGAAGACGGTTGACCCTGGGTGGAACGCGGTGGGAGCAAAGGACTCCTAGCTGATCGGACGGGCCTTACGGAACGAACTCCTCGGGTTTGGCGTTCTGGCAGGAAAAGCGCCGATAATACATATTATGTCAACTCACATACATGCCTCACGACGGAGGCTCACACGCCGAGCCCCAATCGAGCGCGCAGTAATCCAGCCACCTCCCCCACTTCAGTCACTCGAATCACCTCGCATCCCGAGGCCTGGGCGCTCTCCATACCCGCATGGGAGTCCTCCAGCACCAAAGCGCGCTCCACACCAAGCCTATGCTTGGCCGTCAGGTAGGGTTCCGGGTGCGGCTTCTTCCGTGCAACGTCCTCGGCGAACACGCAGGTCTGCATGTATTGGCGAATTCCATTCCGGACGAGGATGGGGTCCACTTCCTGCACAGAACTAGATGTCACCACTCCCAATCGATAGCCAGCCGCACTCAGCTCCGCAATCACATCCCGCGTCTTATCCACTACCTGTGGTGCTTTCTCAAACCGTTCGTTGAAGATGTGCTTCTTCACCTGAAACGCTGGCCAAAGTTCGTCGAACTCCCGAGGCGGCACCTGTTCCGCGGCCAGCATCCGAATGGCGGCCCGGTCCTCGAGCCCGATGAATCGCGTGTAATACGGATCCACTGGCAATGCGACCCCAAACGGCGCCAGCGCTTCCTGCCAGGCGGCAAAATGAATGGGCTCACTATCCACCAACACCCCGTCGAAGTCAAACAATACGGCTTCAATGTGATTCTTCATCAAAAACTTTCATATCCCTTCCGTCAAGCGCCTTGCAGATTCGAATACAAGTCGGCTTCCCCGCCAGGCCTCGTTTTGAAACGTCGATGGACCCACAGCCATTGCTCCGGGTACGCCAGCAGTACCTCTTCGAGGCAACTGTGTATACGTTGCGTATCCTCAATGGTATTGCCGCTTATGGGCACCGGCGGATAGAAGCGAAGCACAAACTGCTTGCGCGTCTCTTCCCAAAGGCAAAATCCGGGGATGACCACTGCCCCGGTTCGCGCGGCCAGCTTTGCAAACACGGTGCTTGCAGCAGCTTCCACTCCAAGAAAGCGGATGAAGCAGAGGTCGCTCGAAATCACGTTGTGATCTACCAGAAAGCCAACTGCGCGATTCTCACCGAGAGCACGCAGCACCTCCCGAACAGTGCCTGACTTCGCCAAAACACGGTTGCCCGATGACTCGCGCAACGCCGTAATCCATCGGTCTAGCAAGGGGTTATCGAGCGGCCTGGCGATGATATCCATTGGCCGCACCTTTGCGCCAAAGCCGAGTGCACTTAATTCCCAGGCGCCAAGATGTCCCGTGGCAAATAGAATCCCGTGGCCCTTCGAGAACGCCTCATCGACAATCTCCAACCCTTCCATGGTGAAGACTTTGTCCAGCTTATGCTTACGTTTAGCCTCATTATCTTGTGTGCTACTTACGGTATTGGCCATAACCCATAGTAAACGCGCAACGGAATCGAAAACCCCACGCACTATCCGGGATCGGTCCAACTCACCCAGCTCTGGCTTTGTGAGTTTCAGGTTCCGGAGCGCCACCTGGGAGAGACGGGGCACAAAGAGTCGAAGCAAGTGCGCAATCCAACGCGCGAGGCGATAGCTGATCGCGCTGGGCAGCCTCGCCAGCACGAAGATAATACTTCGCGCCACGAGGTATTCGGCAACATTTCGAGCTGAAGATCGTGTTTTCAATGCAATGAGATAAAGATGGAACTGCAAGTGCATTATGCACTAATGACGGTAAGCGATAGCCACAAATACACTTACGTCAATGGAGTCCTCATCCCAATTCAGATCGCTGGATCCAACCACCACCCAAAACGAGGTCGCCCTGATAGAAGACCGCTCCTTGTCCTGGAGTAATTGCCCGCTGTGGCTCGTCGAAGTGAACTTCGACTAATTGATTGTATTTATCAACCCAAACCGTTGCATTTGCAGGAGTATGCCGATTGCGGATCCGCACTTCGGCGCGAATTTTCCCCACAGGTTCCCCGATTGAAATCCAGTTGACCTCCCGCACAAGCATACGGCGGCGCAGGAGCGAATCGCCATCGCCAACCACGACGGTCTGGGACCCTGGCTCAGTAGCAATCACATAGAGAGGCTCCGGTCGGGCAATACCAATTCCCTTCCTCTGCCCCACGGTGAAGTGATGCACCCCGCGATGCCGGCCCAATGGCTTCCCTTCCTCATCGTGGATCTCGCCGTCAGTAAGTGGGGCCTCGCGGCCTTGTTCCTTCAGGTAGGCGTCGATAAAGGCTGCGTAGTCCCCGTTGGGCACGAAACAGATTTCCTGGCTATCCGGCTTGTCGGCGATGGGTACCTCGAGGCTCCGTCCAAGGCCGCGCACTTCGTCTTTGCGCATCTCACCCAAGGGGAAAAGCGTGCGGGAAAGCTGTTCCTGCGTCAGCCCAAACAGAAAGTAGGTCTGATCTTTGCTTTCGTCCACGGCGCGCAGCAGTTGCCAACGGCCGCTTGCGGCATCCTGGCGGATTCGTGCGTAGTGCCCGGTGGCGACGTACGACGCACCTACGCTGGCGGCCATATCCAGAAACTGGTCGAACTTGATGAAATTGTTACAAAGTGTACAGGGGATGGGGGTTTTCCCTTCCAAGTAGTCCTGAACAAACGGCTTGACGACATGTTCCTCAAAGCGGTCCTCAAAGTTCACTACATAGTAGGGAATCCCAATCTGGTTTGCCACATAGCGGGCGTCGTAGACGTCGTCAAGGGAACAGCAACGCCCGGTGGCGTTCTCGGAAGCAACCTCGGGAAGCCGGCGCTGGTTCCAAAGCTGCATTGTCATCCCGACGATATTCTCACCGCGCTGATGCAGCCATGCCGCAACCACGGAGCTATCCACCCCTCCGCTCATTGCCACCGCGATACGGCTACTTTGGACCATTGTCTCCAATCTTTCCTTGAACTTACGCTGCCCCCGGCAACTATACCGGAACTGGGCTGGACGCCGTCGGCGCCAGCCGGCGCAGGTGGCTTGTTGCGTCGCGCAACGCCCCCACCAATTCCTTAACCTGTTCCACCGTGTTACTTGGGCCCAGCGAGATCCGCAAGCAACTTCTCGCGTCCTGGCGCGAGAGACCGATCGCCGTTAGCACATGCGACGGTTCCACAGATCCACTGGAGCAAGCCGCCCCGCTGGACACCGCAAAGCCGCGAAGATCCAGGGCAATCACCAGCGGCTCACCCTCGATACCCGGAAAGCACACGCTGGAAGTGTTCGCCAAGCGCGGGCTGCCCCCGCAATTTATGAAGACATTCGGAATCGAATCCATAAGTGCCGCTTCCAGTTCGTTACGAAGCTTTCCTATACGTTCAGGTTCCGTTTGCAATGCAGTGTGAGCAAAAGAGGCAGCAATTCCTAAGCCATGGATCCCCGGAACGTTTTCCGTGCCAGGGCGCCGTCCTCGCTCGTGTTTCCCCCCATGGAGCAAGGGGTTGCACGCCACCCCCTTGCGCATGAAGAGCACCCCAACACCCTTAGGTCCAAAGAACTTGTGCCCGCTGAGCGACAGAAAATCCACATCCAGCGCGCGAACGTCCACCTTCATCTTGCCCACACTTTGCACTGCATCCGTATGGAAGAGGACCCGATTCTCGTGGCAGAGCGAGGAGATCTCCGCAACCGGCTGGATGACGCCGGTCTCGTTATTTGCGTGCATGACACTCACGAGAACGGTCTCCGGACGCAGGGCAGCCCGGATCGACTGGGGATCCACAACACCGCTTGCATCTACCCCTACTCGCGTTACTTCCACTCCCAATTGTTCTAGGCGGTCCGCTGCATGCAACACCGCCGGATGCTCGATGGTGGTGGTGACAAAGTGCCGGCGAGGCGACGCAGAGGCTTCCATCGCTCCAAAAATGGCGGTGTTGTCTGCCTCAGTGCCCCCGCTTGTAAACACGATTTCCTTGGGATCGGCGTGCAGCAAGCGGGCGACCTCTCGCCGGGCATGCTCCACCAGATGGCGTGCCCGCTGCCCTTCCTGATGAATGCTGGAGGCGTTTCCGAAGCCGTCGCGCAATACATCCATCATGCCGGCAATCACCGTTTCGGCAATGGGCGTGGTGGCGTTGTGGTCAAAATAGGCGCGCGGGTAAGACATGGAGTGCGTCACCAGAGGAGGTCCGCGGACAGCATCAGCCATGCGGCTGACCTTCTAGCTTCAGTTTATCAACACCCGATCGGAAGGATATTTCTCGGCGCAAGTGTTGCGTTCGCGGATGCGCTCGCGCAGGGCTATCTGCCAGATAACGAGGCTCTGCCCACCAAGCAGTGTTGAACCAGCCTAATTCAACTGCGCTTTCCGGCAATCGTTACAGGTTCCGTATAGGATCACCTCGTGGCTCTCCAACTGGAAACCCTCGGGAACAAGGTTCGTGTATCCACCCAGGCAGCCATAGATTTCGTATACCTTGCCACAAACCCGGCAGTGGAAGTGGTGATGGTGTTCCTTGCCGGAAACCTCATAGCGCGCGGCTTCACCGGGCAGTTCCACCGGCACCAGCCACTCTTCATCCATTAATGTTCGGATGGTGCGGTAGACGGTGGCAATGCCCAGCCCCTCCACTTTCCCTTGCGCCATCCGGCAGACTTCCTCAGGGGAGAGCGGACGCTTGGCTTCCTCGAATACCTCGCGGATGGCGCGACGTTGGCGGGTGTTGCGAACAGCGGCTGGCATGGCAAATTCCTTCACTGATTCAAGTAACCCGCGCGGCATCAGAGCGGCGCGTCGCTACAGAACTTATCACAATTGTATCAATAAGCCCACTGATTCCTGCGCATCATCCCTTGAAATCAGAAACGAAGGCACCAGGGATGGCTCAGCTTTGGGCCTCGGCGGATCGGCTAAACTGAAATTAACGGAGAGGGGCGGATACCATGATTCCTAAGCTGTGTTCCCGTCGTCAGCTGCTAATGCAGATGGGGGGTCTTGGAGTGGCTGGGGCTGCAGTACCCTCTGTGATGCGAGCACAGACCGCGTCGCCCGCGCGCCTTCCCAACACGCCAGTAGCCGTTGCACGCTGCAACTCATTTGACGAGGACCTGACCGCCATTCTGCGGCGGATGGGCGATCAAATTGGCGGACTAGCGCCAATCGTCCGCAACAAGACCGTCACCATCAAACTGAACCTTACGGGCAGCCCAGGGCTGCGATTTCTGGGCAAGCCGCTTGGTGTAACTCACTACACGCACCCAAAGACGGCGGCGGTGTTGGCAACCGTTCTTGCCGAGGCGGGTGCGACGCGCATCCGGTTTGTGGAAAGCTGCTGGGGCACCGGCGGTCCAATGGAAGAGTACATGCTGGAATCCGGCTGGAATGTGCGCCAATTGCAGCGCGTGGCGCCGAAGGTGGAGTTTGTAAATACGAATTCGCTGGCCGGCGCGAAGCGATATGCACGCTTCAAGGTGCCCGGACAGCCGCTGATGTATCCCGCCTACGACCTGCACCCTGCCTATGAGGAAACTGACGTACTGGTGTCGATGGCCAAGCTGAAGGAGCACGAGACAACAGGCATCACCCTGGCCATGAAGAACATCTTCGGCTGCACGCCCGCAAGTATTTATGGGGACGACGCGGGCATCGACGAACCGAACGAGGCCCCCACCAGCGGGCGTGGAGCGGTTTGCCATGCGGGGCAGCGCCAACCGGCGAAGAGCGCGCCAGGTGAAATTGACCCGGCAAGCCCGCGCGTGCCCTACTACCGCATGCCACGCATTGTGGCGGAGCTTAATGGCGCGCTTCCGATCGGCCTCTCGTTCATTGATGGCATCGAGACCATCCGCGGCGGAGAGGGTCCTTGGATTGGTGGCATCGAGATTGTGAAACCGGGCCTGCTGATTCTGGGTACCAACGCCATCAACACCGATGCCGTGGGTGCGGCTCTGATGGGCCACGACCCGCGCGCACCAAAGGGAGCGGGAGCTTTCAAGAAGTGTGAAAACTACTTTCTCTTGGCCGAACAACTGGGCCTGGGCAGTGCGAACGCGGAAGAAATCGATGTGCGTGGCGTGAGCATTCGCGAAGGCCGATTTCCGTTCGCGACTGGCGCGTAATGACTGGGGCTTAAGCAGCCGAACGGGGCTGGTGGCAACGCAGTGTTGACTCGTTTGCATGCCACCGCCCATCCGATTAATTTCATTGTTTCCGCGGAGGGTTCCCATGACGTCAGACATTAAGATCCAGCCCAGTAACGGACACTCACGCGCCCGGAACGTGCTGGGCGGCACTCTGCTTACCTGCTGCACGTCGCCGATGACAGGATTCTTCCGCAATGGAAAGTGCGACACCAACGAGCAGGACACCGGTCTCCATGTGGTCTGCGCGGTGCTTACTCAAGAATTTCTGGAGTTTTCAAAAGCGAGTGGCAATGACCTCAGCACACCACGCCCGGACTGGGGATTTCCCGGGTTGAAGGCGGGTGACAGATGGTGCCTGTGCGCCGCGCGATGGCAGGAAGCGCATGAGGCTGGGGTAGCACCCAACGTGCTGCTTGAAGCCACCCATCAGAACGCGCTGCAGGTTGTTGCCCTTGACGACCTGAAGCGCTATGCCGTGCTGAGCGATGAACCGTTGGAACCCTCGGCCTAGGCGGGCCTTGGAAGCTATCCAGCCAGCCGCTGCGGGAATTCCAGATGCGCAGGCACAAACGGAGTCTACGCTTTCGGAATTTTTTCGGCGCCTCCAGGCATCTGAAGGAGAGAGGAAACTCATGAAACGCATTCAGATTTTGTTTATCGCGCTTGGAGGTGTGCTGATGTTCTCCTGGCTCACGACTGCCTTACAGACCGACGCACAGGCTGCCGAAACTAAGGCTCCCTTCCCCGCCCCGCTGCTGGATGCCACGGCGGAAAAGCAGCAGAAGACGGCGAAGGCGGTATTCGCCGGGGGTTGCTTCTGGTGTACAGAGGCGGTATGCGAACGGGTTCGTGGCGTGAAGAACGTGGTCTCCGGCTATGCCGGCGGTAGCGCGGATACGGCTGACTATCGCAAGGTGTCGGCGGGAATGACAGATCACGCGGAAGTGATCGAAGTAACCTACGACCCGAATGTGATCAGCTATGGAAAACTGCTGCAGATTTTCTTCGCGGTGGCCCACGACCCCACGCAGTTGAACCGGCAGGGTCCGGACTACGGCAAGCAATATCGCTCCGCGATTTTTTACGCGAATGACGAGCAGAAAAAAGTGGCGGAGGCCTATATCGCGCAACTGAACGCTGCGGGCATTTTCAGCAAGAAGATCGTCACGACTCTGGAGAAGCTGGAAAAGTTCTATCCGGCTGAGTCATACCATCAGGACTACGTGCGCAACAACCCCAGCCAGGGTTACGTGGTAGGGAATGCATTGCCGAAGGTGGAGAAGCTGAAGAAGGCTTATCCGGAACTGCTGGCCGACCCTCAGAAGAAGTAAGTTGGAAGTGCGGGGACGGGAGCGAATCTTGCTTCCGTCCGCCACTTTGGTGTCTTTCCGCCTTCGTTCCTGTCTGAATTGGTGCTCTCCAGCAGACATTCCGTCGCATGCCGTGCGCGCAGCCATTCGAAGCTGAAAACCTTCCTCTTTCTTTAGCCCGCAACAGCTTCAAATGAAGCACCGATCTTGTTACACTGTGCATCTACGAACTAGCCAGAAGCCATAAGATGAAGCGGTGTGCGCCACGCAACTTGAGGCGGTTGTTGTGGTGTAAGCCCCCCATTTTGATTTTCAAGCTCCTCACTTCGGGGCATGTGGCATTCTTGGTGGCAAGAACGGCCGTTGACGGCAAGAATCACGGACCAATGAAAACAGGCATCACCGTATACCCTAACCTAACGGAGGTCGTTCGCCTTGGCTGTTAGCGTCACATCCGGAGCCAGTCTCAATCTGGGTAATGAGCGTGAGTGTGTCGAGCGGGAACTTGCCGTGTTGCTGGCGCCAAGCACCGAAGGCGACTGTGGCAGCGTTCATGACGCGATGGCCTACGCGACCCTAGGCGGTGGCAAGCGGATTCGGCCCACTCTTTCACTAAGGGTGGCTCAAATGTTGGGCCATGGAGCAAGTCCCCTCGCCTTGCGCGCGGCTGCGGCGGTGGAACTGTTCCACTGTGCATCCCTGATTATCGACGACCTTCCGTGCATGGATAATGAGTCGGAACGTCGCGGACGACCCACGGTGCATGTGGCCTTCGACGAGTCGACCGCCGTGCTTGCCGCATTTGGCCTGGTGGCGCTTGGCAGCCGTTGTGTGCTGGAGGTGACGGTATCCAGGTCCCAGCTACCGCAGTTGGTGGACTTTCAGAAGCGTCTGCTGCGGACGCTCGACTGCGCGGGCCTGATTGCAGGACAGGCGCGTGATCTGACGCTTTGCGAGGCGTCCGCCGTTTCTCATCGCGCGGAAGTGAACGAAATGAAGACCGTGCCACTGTTCGAGCTTGCCGTGGAGGCAGGAATGGTGGGCGTGGATTTGGACCATGAAGACCGATCGCGCCTTCGGCTCTTTGGCCGTGAGTTTGGCCGTGCCTTCCAGATGGTGGATGACCTGCTGGATGGAGACGCTGACCACCATCAGCCTTTTCTGCAACACCTGAATGCCTCGCGAGAGCTGCTCGCTCCCTTCGGCGAAGGCAAAGAGCGCCTCCTGGTTCTTCTCGACTACCTGAATGCCTACGCAAACCAGAAAAATCATTGTCATCGGTAGCGGTTTCGGCGGCCTCGGCGCCGCTTGCCGTTTGCAAGCCCGCGGTTACGACGTAACCATACTGGAAGCCCGCGACAAACCGGGCGGGCGCGCCTACGTTTACCAACAGGACGGCTTTACTTTCGACGCCGGCCCAACGGTAATCACCGCACCTTTCCTGATTGATGAGATCTTTGCAGCTGCGGGCCGCAAGACCGCGGACTACGTGAAGATCGTGCCCATTGACCCCTTCTACCGGATTGAGTTCCCCGACGGTCGCAGTTTCGAGTACAACAACAATCAGCAGCAAACCGAACAGCGGATTCGTGACTTCGCGCCCGGGGATGTCGACGGCTATCGGACCATGATCCAGAAGGCGGAGGCGATTTTCAAGAAGGGCTTTCTGGAACTCTCCGACAAGCCTTTTCTGCGCTTCATGGACATGATGAAGATCGCGCCGGACCTCATCCGGCTGGACTCGCACAAGACTGTGTTTCAGTTTGTTTCCCAGTACGTGAAGGACCCCATGCTCCGCCGCGTGTTTAGCTTTCACCCTTTGCTGGTGGGCGGGAATCCCTTTCAGACCACTTCCATCTATGCGCTGATCCATCACCTGGAAAAGGAGTGGGGGGTGCACTATGCAATGGGCGGCACCGGGGCGCTGGTGGGCGGACTTGTGCAGTTATTTGAGGACTGCGGAGGAAAGATCCACACCTCCAAGCCCGTAAGACGGATCCTCTTGAATGGCAAAAACGCCGTGACCGGCGTGGAGACCATGGACGGAGAGAAATTTGAAGCGGATGCCGTGGTGAGCAATGCCGACATCGCCAACACCTATCGGAAGATGATCCCGTCGGCTGCCCGCAAGAAGAACACCGACCGGCGCTTCGAGAAGCTGAGCTACAGTATGTCGCTGTTTGTGGGCTATTTCGGCACGAAGAAGCCGTACTCCGATATTGCCCACCACACCATCATCCTGGGTGACCGCTACCGGGAATTGCTGGACGACATCTTCAATAAGAAGATACTTTCTGACGACTTCTCGCTGTACCTGCACCGTCCCTCCGCCACGGACCCGCGCATGGCGCCTGACGGATGCGATTGCTTCTATGTCCTGTCGCCGGTACCACACCTGGCGAGCGGCACGGATTGGCATACGGAAGGCCAGCGCTACATGCGCAAGATCCTCAGCTTTCTGGACGAAAAGTACATGCCCGGCCTGCTTGAGAACCTCGCCACGGAGATGTTTATCACGCCGCTTGATTTCGAAACCAAGCTGAACAGCTATCTGGGAGCGGCGTTCTCGTTCGAACCAGTGTTCACCCAATCTGCGTGGTTCCGCCCGCACAATGAGAGCGAGGATATCGGGAACCTCTTTTTCGTGGGTGCCGGCACGCACCCCGGCGCAGGAATCCCTGGGGTTCTGTGTTCATCTAAAATTGCGGAGAACCTCGTTTGCGATCGACTACCGCTCTAGGCGCAGAATCCAGCAGTTCCATTGCGGCCCTCGACGCCTGCTACGCACAAGCAGCAAACGCCACGGCGGAGGGCTCGAAGAGCTTCTACTTCGCCACACGTTTCTTTCCAGCGCATCTGGCGAAGGCCGCGCACGCGGTGTACTGGTTTTGCCGGCATACAGACGACCTGGTGGACGAAGCGCCCTCCGCCGCGATTGGCGAAGGACAGCTAGACGCCTGGGAGGCGATGCTTCTGCGTGCCTGGGACAATGGCACCGCCGACGATCCCATCTTGCGCGTTTTTGTGGAGACGGCCCGCCGCTACGCAATCCCGCTCGAGTATCCGATGGAGCTGATTGAGGGGATGCGCATGGACTTGCGGGGCACGCAATACCAGAACTTCGAGGAGTTGCGCGTCTTCTGCTACCGCGTGGCATCAGTGGTGGGGCTGATGATGTGCCACGTGATTGGCTTCCGTGAACCCGCGCCCGCCCATGCCATCGACCTGGGCATCGCCCTGCAACTCACCAATATCCTGCGCGATGTGGGGGAGGACCTCGGCCGTGGCCGCATCTATCTGCCGCATGAAGAAATGGCCCAGTTCGGCTATACCGCCAATGACCTTCGCGCGGGCATTCGCGACGAGCGTTTCCGCAGCCTGATGAAGTTCCAAATTGCGCGTGCGGAAGGCTTCTACCAACAAGCAAGACCAGGCATTCCACTGCTGAGCGCCGACGGCCGGTTTGCAGTAATCGTCGCGGCGGACGTCTATCGTGGCATCCTGAAAGAGATTGTGGATAACGACTTTGATGTGTTTCACCGGCGGGCTGTGGTTCCCGCCTCCCGAAAGTATTGGATCACCGCGCGCTCCATGGCCCTGCCCATGGCAAGGCATACCTTGAACCGCTTCGCCTTCTGGAAGTCGATGAATGCTTAAGAAGACGATTCGGGACTCCTCCATTGCCACGCTGCTTGGACTGGTGCCGCACTACCTGGCGTTCTACCTGTTTGGCACGTCGCTGCTCACAGAGTCCATTGCCGAATGGATCATGAAGAACACGCCTTCCGCGGCGGCACTTTGGATTCTGGAAACCTTCGGCCCCTTGGCAAAGCCTTTCGCGATGACGGGTGGCTTGTTCATGCTGGGGCTCTGCTTGTGGGTTCCGGCGATGCTCTCGTACTGGCGAAACCGGAAGTATGAGCGCTTCTTCGTGCTGGTGGTGCTGGCTGTGCCTGCCGTGGTGGTGATTCAGCGCTTCTTTGAATACCGGTCGCTGGGCGGTTCGCTCGCGTTCTGGGTACCCGCGCTGCTTGCCTTGTTGATCGTCGGCAAACCGCACCTGGAACTCCTGGACGAGGATTGGGGCGAAGCGTCGGAGTATGCCATGCAGTTCGTGGGCAAGGGTAAGCCGCGGCGCGACTTTCTTACCAGCATTGGCGTCACGGCGCTACCCATCGTGATGGGAGGCGGCGTGGTGCTGGTGGCGGTGGAAAGTTACCTTCGCGAGATGCTCTCCGCAAATCGAGCCGTGGAACCAGTTCGCCTTTTTTCATTCGAGACCCCGGCGGAGAATCCGCGCTTTGCGCGTAGCCTTGTGCGCCCCTGGCTTACGAAGGTAAGCGAGTTTTACCGGATGAGCAAAAATGCGGTGGACCCCACGATTGATCCCCGAGGCTGGCGGCTGGCGATCAACGCCGGAGATCGTCGTCTTGCCTCCTACAGCTACAGTGAACTGTTAGCGTTGCCGCGTCAGGAGCGCTTTGTCACGCTGCGCTGCATCAGCAACACCCTTAGCTCTGACCTCATGGGGAACGCCGCGTGGAGCGGCATCCGCCTTAGCCAGTTGATCGCACGCGACCGCGTGCCTCCCGGCACCATCGCGGTTGCCTTTGAAGGGGTGGATGGGCATGGCGATAGCCTCTCAGTGGACTACGCCTTCAGCGACGAAACCTTGCTAGCACTCGGCATGAATGGCGATACACTTGACCGCAGGCACGGGTTCCCCATTCGCGTGCTGTGTCCGCGATACTTTGGCTTCAAACACATCAAGTGGCTGAAGGAGATTCGGTTTGTCACTGAGCCTTACGTGGGCACCTATCAGAAGATGGGATATGAGCGCGAGGCGCCGGTACACACGATGTGTTCCATTGATAACTTCACGCGTGAGGGCGGCCGCCTGGTTTGCGGAGGAATCGCGTTTGCTGGAAGCCGCGGCATCCAGCGGGTGCAGGTGCGGCTAGGGCAAGGCGAGTGGAGGGACGCGGAGCTCGAAACTGGGCTGTCTCCGCTGAGTTGGGTGCGCTACCGTGCGGAATTGCCAGACGATTCCGCCGCCGCCACCCTCGAAGCTCGCGCGATGGATGGCCAAGGCAATTGGCAGGCGGATAGAATTGTGCCTATGTTCCCGGCGGGCGTCGCCGGACCTACAATTCGTAAACTCTAGCCATGACTGCTCTCACTGCAGCGATTGTTTTTTCTATTGCCATTCTGGTGGTGGGATGGAAGGCGCACTTGAGCTACGTGCGACTTCCGAATCTGCAGTTGCAGCTTACGACGTCGCAGCCGGACCTCACCGTCATCATTCCCGCCCGCAACGAAGCGGCGAATATCGGACGGGTTTTGTCGAGCTTTCCGGGACTGCCCGTGATTGTAGTGGACGACGGATCCACTGACACCACAGCCGAGATTGCCCGAAGAGCAGGCGCTCTGGTGATGGACGCACCTCCGCTGCCCCCTGGGGCACTTGGCAAGCCCAACGCATGTCAGCGAGGCGCCTCAGCCGCCGACAGTCGCTGGCTTTTGTTTGTGGATGCCGACACCTGGTACGATCCGCGTTTTGCGGCTACCTTTGCTGGCTATGCGGAAGCGGAGAAGCTCGACATGGTGAGCGCGTTCCTGCTGCAGCATACCGTCTCCGCCCCGGAACAGATCCTGCTGCCTTATGCCTTTGCTCTCTACTTCACTGGAGTGAACCCGGCGAATGTAAACTCCGTGATTTCCCGGGAGGCGCTGGCCAACGGGCAGTGCTTGCTGGTGCGGCGTGACGCCTACGAGAAGCTCGGCGGCCATCAGGCGGTGATCAATAGTGTGATCGAAGACGTTGCAATGGCGCGGCTAGCCAAGGAAAAGGAACTCATCACCCGCGTGATCCGGGCCGAAGGCCTCGGTAATGTGCGCATGTACGAGAACCTGGGCGCCATCTGGCGGGGGTTTGAGAAGAACTCCTTTCGGTTCCTGCTGGTGAACCCCTTGAGTGGACTACTGGTGGTGGTGGCCAGCATTATTTTCACCACCTACCTTCCTCTGCTGGTTGTGCTGATTCTGGCCCAGGAGTGGCTTGCCGCGGGATTGTTCACTCTTGTTCCCGGGGTTACGCTCCTTCCCTGGTACCGTACGCTTGCCGCACTGTGGCGAGCGCCCATCGCCATCTACCTGTTCCAGCTAATCGCTCTCAGTGGCATGCTGAAGGCCCTTACGCGCGGCAAGACAGATTGGAAAGGGAGGATGGTGGGATGAGCGCCGAGGCGTCTTCTGGAAGCGGAAGGACCCTGGACAAGGGGGAAGACAGTACGGGATCCAGCATCCCGGTCTGCAGCGCATCGCCGCCCAGCGAACAGCTCAGCTACCCCGTGCCCTGGAAGCTGGTTGCCGGCCTCACGGAGCATATCTGGCGGGGTACGCGCACGGACGTGGACGCATTTACCCGGGCCATTCTTGGTTACATTCAGCCGCCTCCGGTTTTCGAGGGTTTCGAGCATCTGCCGGCGAGTCCGCGTTTTCTGCTGGTGGCCAACCACTACCAGCGCGAAGGCCTATGGATTCTGCATTCGGCAGGGGTGGTAACGCAGGCAATCCGGCAGCATTACGGGGCGGGCGACCCACCTGTGCGATGGGTGGTTACCGCTAACTGGCCCCGCTGGAAGTTCGGCCCCATCCAGTTCCGCTCGCCCGGCGACATTCTGCTGCCACGCGTGGCGCATGCGCTGCACTGCTACGCCATTCCCTTTGCGGGCAAGGATCCCAAGCGCACGGCAAAGGCGCTGCGCAGAATTCTGCAGGATGCGAAACAGCTAGACCGCCCCATCGGATTATTCCCCGAGGGCGTGGCGGGTTTCGCGGGTAAACTCACAGACGCACTTCCGGGCATTGACCGATTCATGCGGCAACTGGCGAAACAGGGCATGCCCGCGGTTCCGTGCGGAATCTCAGAAGCTGGCCGTTTCCTGATTCGATTCGGCGCACCCATTCCGGCAGCCGACATCCTGGAAGCAGCGAACCCCGCGGCGATGGCCATGCAGCGGATCGCGGGCCTGATCGCGGCTTAGAACGAACCGCGCCAGGCTGCTACGCTGAGCACCAGGCACTCCATTAGCACCGAACAAGTGCTGAGACTGTGACCGTGTACCCCACCCATGCGAGAGGCAAACCAGTAGCGCAGCACTGCCACCAGCGCAGTTCCCCCCAGCAGTAGCGGAGCTGTTCCCTTCCAGCCAGTTAGCGAAGCAGCGACGCTCAATTGCAAGCCGGTCGTTAGCAACAGCCAGCCCGGTGCATTGCCCACCAATCCTGAAGAGATGCCTGAACCCAGCGGCTGCGACGCGGCGGCAAGGAAGATCACCGCGCCCCGGGAAAGCATTCCCGCCGCACAACCGGCGGCCAACAGGAAAGCCATGGGCGCCTCGGATAGCACCGCAAGCGCCTGCCAGCGGATCAACAGCACCAGAACTAGCGCAGCGGCACCGAAAGCGCCTAGCCTGGCTTCGCGCATCGCTTCCAGCATCAGCTCAGGCGGGCTTCCGGAATAGGCGGCGTCGGTGATACTCGCCAGTCCCGCCTCGCGGTAAAGACCGGTGATCGCCAGTTGGATGCTGAGCGCGAGGGCGGCAGCCAGCCCGCCAGGAACGGAGAGTTGCAGCAATAGCCAGTAGGTGAAGCCCAGCAGCAAGCCCAGCATGCCGCCTACCAACGGAAAAAAGACAGCAGCTTCCTCAAACGGCGCTCGGTAGCGACGCACCGGCAGGAGGGTAAGAAATTGCCAGGCGCCTTCAAAGCGCTGCCCTATTTCACGCGCAGCGGACATCCAAACACCATCCAGTAGGTTTCGTCCGCAAGGGCTGCGCACCGCTGGTTCAACCGCCCTGCTTCATCCCGGAATCGCCTTGCGAGTTCAGTTTCGGGCTCAATGCCGCAGCCCACCTCGGTGGCGACGGCAATCACAGTAACTGGTAGCTCGGACAGCATCTGAGTTAGTTCTTCCACCTGAGCAGCAAGCGGTGGGGCCTCCCGTTGCATGATATTACTAAGCCAGACCGTAACGCTATCAATCATCAGCAGATCATGGTGCGCAGACTCCCTTCGCAACACATCCGAAAGGCATAACGGCTCGACAATAACGTGTGGTGAATGCTCACTTGCATCATTGGCACAGGCCGCTAAGTCGCTGTAGTCGTCTATGGACGGTTCCGACGTCGCTATCAACACGGGACGCTGACCCCGCGAGATGGCCATTTTCCAGGCGGTCCTGCTCTTGCCACTCCTGGATCCTCCAGCGATGAATACTAGTGCCATTGGTTCTCCAATACCCGCGTAGCCACGATTGCTACTACCGCCCATATCGGTATCTTCATGAAAATGTTGAGGAATCAGTGCGCAGCACGTTCGCGACCAGTCACGCCGCACCGACACTGCGGCCCAAGAGTGCAGACTGAGGGCAAGATCCAAGATGACGAGCGGCTTCCAAGCACTCACGGCCTTCGTCGAACTGGTGATCTTCTCCGCACTTAGACCGGGAAAAATCCCTACTTTTCGGGATGGCTCCTGACTGGACCCTTCGTTATCCTGCCTTGTAGGAATGCACTGCCGTTTGGATTCATTCCGTGAGCTGATGTGAAGCCAGCGCTCGCTCGGGCATCGGTGACAAACCCAGCGCGCAGATTCCGGAGAGGAGGCTGAACAGTGGACAAGCCCGCCGTCGTGACCGCAGGCGACCTTTCCGGTCAGCGCAAACAGCCCAGAGTGCCCATGCGGAGTGCAATGTTTGTAGCTCTGGCTTTTGCCGGGCTGCGCCACTCTCACGGAGTCCCTCGGTGTGCACCTGCTCTTCGGTGCATTCCTGTTTGGGGCTGTGCTACCGAAACACCCGCATTTTGTCCATGCCGTTAGTGAGCGGGTGCAGTCCCTTACTCTCGTACTGCTCTTGCCCGTGTTCTTCGCCTATACCGGCTTGCGTACAAGCATCGGGCTTGTTCGTGGCCCCGAAATGTGGCTCTTCTGCGGACTAATCATCCTGGTAGCCGTTGCCGGGAAGTTAGGGGGTTCGGCACTCGCTGCCAAGGCGGCGGGTCTCTCATGGCGGGATGCCCTGGGCTTGGGTGTTTTCATGAACACCCGCGGTCTAATGGAACTCGTCGTTCTCAACATCGGCCTCGATTTGGGCGTGCTGTCACCGGCGGTCTTTTCGATGATGGTCCTGATGGCCCTCGTCACCACATTTATGACAGTCCCGCTATTCAATCTGCTGTCACGCGGCGCTCCCGAATCGGTTGCGTCTCCCGCCGAACTGCTCGAAGCGGAGGCGACTCTGGTTCAGCGGTGACGCCCTGCCCTCAGTGCGAGATAAACACCGGGATCTTGTCCTGGGCGAGGAAGGCCCGCAACGTGCTGCTGCTGACTTCGATCCCCAGCATGTTGCGGTGGTTGCTGCCCGCGATGATCAGGTCCGCATTGCTCTTGAACGCATGCTCCACGAGAACGGATTCCTTCCCTCTCAGTGCAGTTAGACGGACGCTCCGTCCGTGTTCTTCCAGGTATTCCTTGGCGGCATTCAGTATCGCACCCGCCTCGTCCAGCGATTCGCCCAGGCAGACCAGATCAATCTCCGCATCGGTGAACAGCTTGGATTGAATGAATCGCCGGAAGGAGCGGGCCGACGCCACTGTGCCGCTGTAGGCCAGGAACACCTTCTTCACCTCGCGCACCTCAAGCGGAACCAGCAACAACGGGCAGGCGCCATAAGTGATCAGGCGCGAAACCGCTTTCATGAAGTCTGGCACCATCCGCTGGTGGTAGCACTGGCCCAGTCCAAACAAGAGCAGGTCGTGGTAGCGCGACACAGAGGCGAGAGACCCTAGTGGGTCTTCGCTCAATGGCAGAATGTTGCAACGAATCCCTTGGGCGGATAGCGCCTGGCAGCAATACTTCCGTAGCGCTTCTTGTGCATCGTCTGGCTGCGTCCAGGGTTCGGTATCGAGCAACTTCGCTGCACGCCCGGCGGAAATTAGCGTAGGAAGGGACTGCTTCCACGCGGACATGTCCACGACGGGAACGGTAGTTACTGATGCCTCACGCTCCTTCGCAATCGAAGCACTCCAAGCGAGCGGACCACCCGACTTCACGTCACCGCCCACCCCCGCCAGTATGCGTTTCACCATGGTTATTGGAACCTCAATTCCAGTCTTTCTTCAGCCGTTGCGCACCGTATGAGTTTGCACTACTCAGCTATCCCGGAAGACTTGCTGCGAAGACGTTTCGTTTCCCGAATCAGTCACGGCTCAGCGTTATCCGGATTTTCTCCCGCTGTGTATTCCCAACAGCCTATCAGGTGTAGATACCCTGAAAAGGAATGGTGCAACTTCCTTCCACAGATAGTGTCCTGATCATTGTCGGTGCCCTGCTTTTGCTGGGCATTCTGGCGAGCAAGATTTCCTCGCGTCTCGGCGTTCCCGCGTTGTTGCTGTTCTTGGTGCTGGGAATGCTCGCGGGGTCAGAAGGTCCTGGAGGCATTCCTTTCGACGATCCGTTGCGGGCACAGTTCATCGGCGTGCTCGCTCTTGCCTATATTCTCTTTTCCGGGGGCCTTGAGACCAGCCGGACCACTCTCGGCGGCGTCATCTGGCAAGGCATCAGCCTATCCACGCTGGGAGTGCTGCTCACGGCGATGCTGGTGGGGCTATTCTCGCACTTCGTCCTCGGATTCTCCCCACTCGAGGGTTTTCTGCTTGGGGCCATTGTGTCGTCCACTGACGCAGCTGCGGTTTTCTCGGTGCTCCGCTCGCAGAGTATTGGCTTGAAGGGGCACACCCGTCCCCTGCTGGAACTGGAATCGGGCAGCAACGATCCCATGGCGGTTTTTCTTACGCTAGGCGCCCTGGGCTTGATCACCAATCCTGAACTGCCCGTGGTGAGTTTGCTATGGATGTTCGTCCTGCAAATGATCGTGGGAGCCGTGGCCGGCGTGCTGCTGGGGAAGGCAGTGGTGTGGATCTTGAACCGTGCTCACCTGGAAAGCGACGGCTTGTATCCCATCATCACCGTGTCTTCCGTGTTGCTGGTTTATGGCCTGACGTCGGCCGTGGGTGGCAATGGATTCCTGGCCGTATATCTGGCAGGCATTGTGATGAATGGGGAGGACTTCATCCACAAACGCAGCCTCATCCGTTTTCATGACGCGATTGCCTGGCTGATGCAGATGGCAATGTTCCTTACTCTCGGCTTGCTGGTTTTCCCCTCCCGCCTGTTGCCCGTGGCCGGCGGCGCCATTCTGGTGGCGCTGTTTCTGATGCTGGTGGGACGCCCGATTGCCGTTTTCGCCAGCCTTCTGTTCGCCCGGCTCCGGCTGAAACAGAAACTGTTAGTTTCCTGGGTGGGACTGCGCGGAGCCGTACCTATCGTGCTGGCCACGTTTCCCTACGGCGCAGGATTACCCATTGCCGATGCGGTCTTCAACGTGGTCTTCTTTGCGGTGATTCTGTCGGTCCTGCTGCAGGGCACCACGATTGCGCCGGTCGCCCGTCTGTTGCGACTCGATACCCCTCTTCCCCCTCGAAGGCGTTACCCGCTGGAGTACGTGCCCGTCATGAAATCCGCCAGTGACATGGTGGAACTGGACATCCCGGCCAACTCGCCGGTCGTCGGCAAGCGCATCATGGATCTTCCCTGGCCCCCTAGCGCGCTGGTGGTGCTCATCAGCCGGGGCGAGGACTTCCTTGCTCCCCGTGGCGCCACCGTGGTGGAGCAGGGCGATAGCCTGCTTGTGCTTACTCCTTTGGGGGAACTTCCCGCGGTGCGCGCAGTCGTGGGACTGCCCGGGGCCGGAGATTCCGCCTCGCTGCTTGAAGTGCCCGAATCCTAGTCGTTTCATCGTCTCAAACGGCGGTCCGGGCCAGCCCGCATGGTATCCTGAAAGTCTCGCATTAATCCTCATGCAACTCGAAAAAGTCTATGAGCCTCAACAATTTGAGCCTCGCTGGGCGGAGTGGTGGCGCACATCCACCTTCTTCCAGGCGTCGAACGACCCCGCTGACACTCGCCCTGTCTTCTCACTGGTAATCCCGCCGCCCAACGTCACCGGCAGCCTCCACATGGGGCACATGCTGGAGCACTCTGAGATCGACGTCACCACCCGTTGGCACCGCATGAAGGGTCACAATACCCTCTGGCTGCCCGGCACCGACCACGCGGGAATCGCCACCCAAATGGTGGTGGAGCGGGAACTTGCCAAGGACGGCATCACCCGAAAGAGCCTCGGTCGCGAAGCCTTCGAGGCCAAGGTCTGGGAGTACAAGGAACTGCACGGCGGCACCATCCTCCGCCAAATGGCCCGTATCGGCGAAAGCGTCGATTGGACGCGCACCCGCTTCACCCTCGACGAGGGGCTCTCGCGCGCCGTCCGCACCGTGTTTGTAAACCTCTACCGCAAGGGGCTCATCTACCGTGGGCCCTACATGGTGAACTGGGATCCGAAGCTCCAGACCGCCCTCAGTGATCTCGAGGTGGTGCACGAAAAGGTGGAGGGCAAGCTCTGGCACTTCCGCTATCCGGTGAAGGATTCTGACGAATATGTGGTGGTGGCCACTACCCGCCCGGAAACCATGCTGGGCGACACGGCGGTGGCCATCAACCCCATGGATCCGCGCTATAAGCACCTCCACGGAAAGACGGTGCTCCTGCCCCTGATGCAGCGCGAGATTCCCATCATCCTGGATGAAATGGCCGACCCGGAGTTTGGCACGGGCTGCGTGAAGATCACTCCCGCGCACGATCCCAACGACTTTGAGGCTTCCATGCGGCACAACCTGCCGCTGATCCGCGTGATCGATGAACATGCGAAGATCACCAACGAGGGTGGCGCCTACGCCGGACTCGACCGCTACGAAGCTCGCGAACGCGTGCTGGCCGATCTGCTGGCCCAAGGCCTCCTCGATCGCACGGAACCCTATGAATTGAGCGTGGGCAAGAGCCAGCGCACCGGAGTTGTGGTGGAGCCGATGGTTTCCACGCAGTGGTTCGTGCGGACGCGCACTCTTGCCGACAAGTCCATTGAAGCCGTTGAGCAGGGTCGCACCGTCTTCGTTCCCGAAAACTGGACCAAGATCTACTTCGACTGGATGCGCAACATGCGCGACTGGTGTATCTCGCGCCAACTCTGGTGGGGCCACCGCATTCCGGCGTGGCACTGCCATGAATGCCGCGGCGTCACGGTGGAAATGGATGATCCCGAACGTTGTGCCCACTGTGGCAGCGCAAATATCGCCCAGGATACCGATGTTCTCGACACCTGGTTCAGCTCTGCGCTTTGGCCTTTCTCCACGCTGGGCTGGCCCGACGAAACCGCTGACCTGCAGAAATTCTACCCCAACACGCTGTTGATCACCGGCTTCGACATCCTCTTCTTCTGGGTGGCGCGGATGATGATGTTCGGCATCGAGTGCATGGGAGACGTGCCCTTCCGGACGGTTTACCTGCATGGCCTGGTGCGCGACGCCGACCGCCAGAAGATGTCGAAGACCAAGGGCAATACTGTGGATCCTCTCGAGATCATCGACAAGTATGGCACCGACGCCTGCCGCATCACGCTTCTGCTAGGTGCTGCTCCTGGCACCGACATCGTGCTCACTGATGAGCGCCTCAACGCATCGCGGGCCTTTGCCAACAAGATCTGGAACGCTGCCCGCTTCCTGTTCCTGAACATGGAGCGCGCGGGCGTGGATCTTCGTGGATGCCCGAGGAGCGGGCCTTCACACTCTTGCTCCAAGTGCCACCGAAGACCGCTGGATTTTCTCACGCCTCAACCACTATGCGGGCGTGCTGAACAAAGCAATCGACAGCTATCGCTATCACGAAGTGGCCCAGCAATTGTGGGCCTTCTTCTGGGGTGATTTCTGCGACTGGTATGTGGAGCTGAAGAAGCTGCGGTTTGAAGAAGGCAGCGGGCTGAACCACCACTGGAAGAACATCCTTACTGTTTTTGAATGCGCTCTGCGGCTGCTGCACCCCGTAATGCCGTTTATCACTGAGGAGCTTTGGCAGCGGCTGCGCCGCGAGGGCGACGGACGCACGGAATCCATCTGCCTGGCCCAATATCCTGAGAGTGACGCGAGCGTGGCGGATCCCGAAGCGGAGGCCGAGATTGAAGCCCTGCAGAACTTGATTGGCGGAGTGCGCAATCTGCGCGCCGATCTAGGGCAAGACCCCAAGAGGAGGATCGAAGCCACCATCTACGCCCGCAGCATCACTGCCCGCGTCGCCGCTGGCCAATTGGAAGCGCTCAACCGGCTGGCTAACATTGAAGCCACCGTCCTTCAGGGCAGCGCACCGGAAATGAAGGGTGCGGTGAAATCCACTCCGGATTTCGATTTGCTATTGGTGGTGCCCGCGGCGGAACTGGAAGCGCAGCGCGCACGCGTCCTCAAAGACCAGGCGCAGCTTGAAAAAGTGATCGCCAACAGTGAACGGCAGCTTTCCAACGAGGAAGTGATTGCCAAAATGCCCCCGCACGTAGTGGACAACCTTCGCGGCAAACTCACTGAGTATCAGGAGAAGTATCAGAAGAACCAGGAGGCGCTTGCCGCGCTTTCCGTCTAGCAGTTTCGCCGTCAGGACCAGTAAATGACAAACGCCAGCATCACGCGCGAACCCGTATTTGACACCTCCGCGCCAGAGATCGAACAACTCGTCCGCATGGCCTTGACCGAAGACATCGGCAGCGGTGATGTTACAACGCAAGCGACCGTTGAGCCAGGGCGTCAGGCGAAGGGCGCATTTCGCACTAAGCAGCCCCTTACCCTGGCGGGCATCGAAATGCTGCCGCTGATCTTCCGTCTGCACGGTGGCGCTGTGAGCGCTCTCAACTTGCAGCACGCTTCTGGCGCGCAGTTGGATGCAGGTGTTGTGGTTGCCCGCGTGGAGGGCGACGCTCGAACTTTGCTCGAATGTGAACGGGTTTCGCTGAACTTTCTGCAGCGCCTCAGCGGCATTGCCACGCTGACGAGCGCCTATGTCGCGAAGACGTCGGGCACACACTGCAGAATCCTCGATACCCGAAAGACCACACCCGGCTGGCGGAAGCTCGAAAAGATGGCTGTGCGCGCCGGAGGCGGCGTCAACCATCGCCAGGGCCTCTTTGATGCCATCCTCATCAAGAACAACCACATCACGGCTGCGGGCGGCATAACCGCGGCGATTCGTGCGGCCCAGGCGACGGGGCTCGATTTTGAGATCGAGGTCCGTACGCTGACGGAGCTGGATGAGGCACTGGCGGCAGGCGCAACCAAACTGCTGCTTGATAACCTGACTCCCGAAGAGGCGCGTGACTGGGTTCGCCACATCAACGGGCGAGCCTCCACCGAACTTTCTGGGAACATCACGCTGGAATCGGTTGCCGAGTACGCCAAAACCGGGGCTGACTTCGTTAGCTCCGGAGCCCTTACCCACTCCGTTACCGCCGCTGATCTGCACTTCCTGGTGACGCCGGGTTAGTACAGCCGCATCATCCAGCCGGTGAGAGGCGGATGCTTCTTGGGACGGAGTTCCCTCGCTGGCGCCGCGATACAGTATCCCCATGGATGGCACATTCCCCCGCTTCGGCGCGGCTCACCTCACAGCTCTGGCCATCATTCCCATGGCCGGATACTTGCTGGCCAGGACGGCGCGGCAGAATCCGAGATTGGAACGGCCCATCCAGTTCACGCTGGCCGCTATGCTCACCATTGCAACCGTCAGTTGGGTGCTGGCGCTGGTGTGGCACTACAACGTGGGTTGGAAGTGGATTCTGCCATTACAGCTTTCTGACGCTTCCATCGTGCTCACCGTTCTGGTGACTTTGACACTGAACCAGTGGCTATTCGATGTGGTCTTCTATTGGGGACTCACCGCCGTACCGTTGGCAATGCTGATGCCCGACATACTGGAGCCCTTTCCTGACCCGTTCACCATCTCGTTCTTCGTTCTCCATGGGCTAGTGGTGGTGATTCTGCTCTACTTGGTTTGGAGCGGCCAGATGCGTCCGAGGCCCAGCGCAGCGATGCGTTCCTTCCTGGCGCTGAACGCGTTCATGCTACTGGTGCTTGCGGTGAATCTGCTGCTGGGGACGAACTATATGTACCTGATGGAGAAAGCTTCGCAGCCTTCACCGCTCGACTACTTTGGGCCGTGGCCCTGGTACATCGTTACCAGTGAGTTTGTGGCCATGGCGCTATTCGGCCTGTTGGGCTTGCCGTTCCGACGCGCAAGGGCTATTGCGGCAGGATAAGATCCTGTACGGAGGAGAATTCGACGCGCTTTACCGAGTTCTGCCAGCTCACCGCGCCAGGCGCCATCTTCAAGTGGTGCAGCAGATTCACCAAGCCTTTCCGCAACTGTGCCGCGGCAGCAGAATTGTTGTCTTCCAGGCTGACAGTCTCGATATTGATGGCGGGATGCTCAAGTTCGATAGACCGCGGAGCCAGGTGCTCCATCGCTTCCACCGGCGCATCAAGGGCCGCCAGTTCCACCACCTGCGGAATCAGCGCCGCACGCGCCATTGACTCTACGTAGTTCGCCAGGCGGGCATTCTCAGGCGCCTTGTACACGAACGCATGCGGCAGTGTGGAATCGTCGCCGCGATGCTGATGGATCTGCACCACAAACCGCGCATCGTCAAGAATGGCGGGGGCGAGTTTCCCAAACAACCGATCCTCGGCGGGTGGGCACTTCGGATGGCAAGCTGCACGCGAAGGCAGCGACAGCGCCAGCACGGTGCCCTGCATCTGTGCCGGCTTTAGGGCGCCGAAGGTGGACTGCATCTCGGCATAGAACGCATCTTCGCTCGCAAACCCATGGAATACGTAAGCGATTACTGGACCTGGAAGACCCCCATGAAGCACGAGGGCAGGAACCGCATACTCCGCGGCGGCCGGATAGCGGCACTGCGCCGACTCCCCGGAAACGACGGCAGGTTCAACCAGTGCAAACGGAGCGGCCTTCGCAAGCGGTATCGACCGTGCCTGCACGCGGGGCTTTGCCCGGCTCTGCCCAGGCAGTTCCATTGGCAGAAGCACCAGCACCAAGGCGAATGCCAGTGGCAGCAGAGTGACTTTCTTACCAGGAGATGAATGCATAGCCGGAAAAAGGCCCTGCAGACAACGCACGAGCCACTACCTTAGGGTAGCCGATTCCTCAGGATCCTCGCAGAAAAGTGGACTCGCTCCATCTGACAGTTCACCGGCGTCCCCGGTCACTTCCCGCCGGAGCACAATCGGTGCTAACTCGGCCATTGCGTCAATCACGAAGTCCGGGTCAGGGGCGCTAAGCGTCTCTGGTTGCAAGCCGAAGGTCACCCCACAGGAGGCGCACCCGGCATTGCGCGCAGTTTCAATGTCGACCCGCGAATCGCCCACCATCAAGGTTTGGCTTGGCGTACATCCGGCCTGCTCCATCAGGCGCAACAGTCCATCCGGGTCGGGCTTCTTGTAGGCAAAGGAATTGCCGCCGTAGACCTCAAAGAACTGTTCCCGAAGCCCGAGACCATCAAGGATTTCCTTGCTGATGCGCACAGGTTTATTCGTAAGCACCGCGCAGAGCACGCCGGCCTCGCGAAGCACCCGCAGGGTGCCGCGTACTCCAGGATAAAGCACGGTGTTGTCCAGCGCGTGGGCGCGGTAGCAATGGACAAACACTTCCAGCGCCGCGGCGAGTTCTTCGTCGCTGTACCCTTCGCCCATCGACCGCCTGATGAGGGTAGGTGCTCCGTTACCCACGTAGGAGGCGATAGTTTCTGGCGGCAATTCCGCCAGCCCGTAGTGCGCGCGTGTCGCGTTTACCGCCAGCACCAGGTCAAGCGCAGAATCAATCAGCGTTCCGTCCAGGTCAAACACAACCAGCTTCCACTGCATCGTCAGCACGATCCCTCTATCTGTCGGATGCCACGGGAGTGAAGCCGTGCCTTGTTTGGGGAAGGCTTGCCTGCCGGACTCTGCGCCGGCGCCGGTTTGGGGCTGGCTGTTGGCGGTGGTGCAGCGGGAGTCTCCGTGCCAGGCAACTGACGGATGACCGCCGGCGCCTTTTCCCACATGCCTCGCATCGCAGTCATGTTGCGCTCCACGGCATCTCGCAGTTCGCGGGGTGCGATCGCCGCCAGCAAATCGGTGGTCCAGGTGATGTAAGGCGCCACCACTGACCTGCTCACCGATTCCGGCGGACCCTTTGGCGCAAACGCCAACATCGCGAAGATGATGATTGCGCCGAATAGCGCGCCCTTCAGCAAACCAAATGCACCGCCCAGAAGCCGGTCAAACAGGCTCAAACCAGCAACGCGCAGCACCTTCGCGATCAGGAAGCCTGCAACGGCCCCCACCGCGGTGATGGCGAAAAAGATCACACCAAAACCAAGGAAATCCGCAATCTGCGGCGCACTCACGTAGGGGAGGAAAACCGAGCCCACCGCGCCATGAAACCACATTCCCAGCAGGATGCCCAGCAATAGCGCCACCAGCCCGGCAATCTCGCGCGTGAATCCGCGGGCCAAGCTTGCGATCAGGCTGGTTGCGAGAATGAACAGCAGCAGGAAGTCAAGCCAGTTCAGGCGGCTGGCAATCTCGTTCATAGGCTTCGCCCCGTCAACAGCCGGTAGGCCTCCGTGTACTTCTCACTCGTCTTGCGCACCACTTCGTCGGGCAGGTCGGGCGCAGGGTCGGTCTTATCCCAGTCGAGTGTCTCCAGGTAATCGCGGACATATTGCTTGTCGAAGGATGGCTGCACACCGCCCGGCGCGTACTCCTCTTTCGGCCAAAAGCGCGAGGAATCGGGCGTCAGCACTTCGTCCGCCAGTACGATGCGCCCGTTCAGGAGGCCAAATTCAAACTTGGTATCGGCGATAATGATGCCACGCTCCAACGCGTAGGCCGCGGCATCCTTGTAAAGGCGTAGCGTGGTGTTGCGTAGTTCCACCAGGTAGCCCGCAGGCACGTAGCGCGTGGCCTCCTCAAAGCTGATGTTGATGTCGTGCCCGCTTTGCGCCTTAGTGGCGGGAGTAAATATCGGTTCGGGTAGCCGGTCTGACTGCCTCAACCCTTCCGGAAGAGGGATTGCGCAAATCGCCTTGGTTTGTTGATACTCCTTCCAGCCGGACCCTGAGAGATACCCTCGCGCGACACACTCAACGGAAAACATCGCTGCCTTTTTCACCAGCATGCTGCGTCCTTCGAGTTGCCTGCGATATACCTGCAACTCGGGAGGATAGTCGTTCACATTGGCGCTAATCAGGTGGTGCGGCATCGTGGCGGAAAAGCGGTCAAACCAGAACACCGAAATCGAGTTCAGCACATTGCCTTTGCCTGGGATGGGTGTAGGCAAAATGCAATCAAAAGCGGAGAGACGATCTGAGGTCACCAGCAGCAGTTGCTGGCCCAAATCGTAAATGTCGCGCACCTTTCCCCGCCCCACGAGAGGCACGTCGCCCAGGTGGCTGCGAATCAGGGCTCCGTTTGCGTGCCACTCCCCCTCCGTCATCACCGGACCTGCGCTCGCCATGAGGAACAAACTCCTTCCTGTGTTGAGTGTACTGGAGTCCTAGCCCGTCACGCAGACCTGAATCATGCGTTCCTTCATCAGCTGCCCCGCAATGGCGAAGGAGTCTTCAGGAAGCCGCTCCTGTACGTCCGCAAAGAAATCACGCTCCTCCTTGCGTACGTGCTGGCGCAGCAACACAACAAACGCCTCAAGGTCTTCGAGCACCGGTTGCGCCGCAAGCCTTCCCGCCAGCGTCCGCAATTCCGCATGCTCTGCGCACAGTTCAGTCAGCAGGGGATGCCCGCCCAGAGTTTGCTCCACCAGAGGGAATAGAATTTCTTCCTCCAATGCGAAGTGGTTCTCTCCTTCCGTTAGGGAGAAGTGAACGGCCTTGGCCGCCTGCCGTGCAAGGTTCTCCGCGCTGCTGTCGGCGAGCAACGATCGTTCCACCAGTACACACAGCGCAAGGGCATCGTGGTGCTGGTGCGATAAGGGGACAAGGTGAGGGTGACGCTGCATAAGGGCACTCCACGCTCTGGTTGGGTCTTACCTCCGACAATACCAGCGTGGCATGGCCAGCGCGCGCTTGTGCCAGCAGCTTATCGCGGAGTTCGGCCCAGGTAGTTGCGTGCCCACTGGATCACCGTCAACAGGGCAAACGCGCTGCCCGCAGCCCCCATCAACGTGGCCGCATCGGGAACAGTGCCCATTTGGATTGCCGGAACGAAGGCCAGCAGGGCGTCGCCACGCTCCAGCATCCAGTGCCAGCCCGTGTGGGCAATCAGTGCGGAAAGTACAATTACGCCGATGCCTTCCGAAACCAACGTGCGAAACAGCAGTGTGAGCAGCGGCGCAAGCACCAGCAGCACGGCCACTTGCCCTAGTTCTACACCCACATTGAAGGCCACCAGCGACGTGGCAAGGTGCGAGCCTGCAAATTGCAGTGATTCTCTTAGCGCGAACGAGAAGCCCAGCCCATGAATCAGCCCGAAGCCGAAGGCGAGCTTCCAGCGGCTATGCCAGCTCTCGGCCAGCGGCTTGCCCTTGGGATTGAGGGGCGTACCCGCAACGGCGCCCACCACGTTGCCCACCGCCATCCACACAATCGTGAGCGCAATCAGTGTCTCCACCAGCGGCGGAAACCAGAGCCCGTCCGGCACATAGCCCGCTGCCGCTGCCAGCAACGTAATGGAGTGTGCCACCGTGAACGCCGTCACCACCAGCACCAGGGGCTTCAGCCGCCGCAGCGGAATCACCAGGCAGCACAGAAACAGCAGATGGTCGATTCCCTCCAGGATGTGCTCAAAACCCATCCCGATAAACCGTCCTGCCGCCTGGTGCCAGCGGGGGTCCAGCGGCAGCGCATCGGTATCACCGCTTCCGCCGTCCATGTGCAACGAGTACACCCGTTCTCCACCTTCCTGCGGCAGAAAGCGCAGCGCCACGGAAACCCGCATTGCCAGCCGTTCAAACCCGGTGCGAATGGTGTATCGCGATGGAGAATCCTCCACCGCGTAATCCAGCAGAACATCAAACCAAAGCTGGTTCCAGACCACCTTTATGTCGTTCCCCGGAAGGGGCGCGCTCACTCGATCCAGGGCGCTTTCGTAATCCATGAAAGCACGGTCAGATGCAACTGAAAGTTGGGTGGCGGTAACCGCCGGGGCGGGAAGAGTCACGCCTTCCGCATGCACTTCCATACCCTGCGCAATCCACTGCTGGGCCAGGGACGGCAGTTGCTCAGCCAGCTTGTCGAAGTCCAGATAGCCGTCGGGCTGCTCCGGGTACACGAAGTCTCGCACTGCTGCCAGCGGCACCCTCACCAGAATGCGCAATCGCTGCGCTTCCTGCTTCACGAATACGGTGGTGTAGATATCGGCAGGAATCTCATGGGCCCGGCAACGAGGCCCCACCCAGAGCCCCGCCACCAGCAGGAATAGCAACACAAAAGCGCGATGGTTTTCAGTTGGCACGGCAGCAATAGAATCCCCAGCACAGCGGCAGAACTAGAAATCGAGCGCCAGAGGTTCCCTTTCCCGAAGCGCTTATGATAACGTACCCCCCATTGGGGATGAACACAGATGATGCATAGTGCGGTTAACCCGACTCCTTCCAGCGTCCCACCGCTGTGGCGCTTCGCGGCAATTCTGCTGCTGGCCGCCCTGGTGATTGGGGCTTCCATCGCAATGGTTGGCTGTAACGCCGGAGCCTCTGAAATTGTCGCCCCGCGTTTTGAGGTGGACCCATTCTGGCCCAAGCCCCTACCCAACCATTGGGTCCTAGGTGCGGCCATCGGCGTGGCAGTGGATGCGAATGACCACGTGTGGATCATCCATCGCGGCGGGTCGCTCGAAGAGAAAGAGCGCTATGCGACTTGGAACCCTCCCGCCGCCGAATGCTGCCGCCCCGCGCCTCCCGTGCTGGAGTTCAACGCCGCGGGGGACTTGGTGGGCCACTGGGGTGGCGAAAATGGTGACGGCTATGAGTGGCCGGCATCGAACCACGGTATCGACGTCGACTACAAAGGCAATGTGTGGATCGGCGGCAATGGCCGTGGCGCGCAGCCCGCTGCCCTGCCCCACGACGAAAGCCGCATGGCCGACGCCGGACGCGTCCACGACAGCATGCTGCTGAAGTTCACCCGGGATGGACGCTTCCTGATGCAGATCGGCAAGCACAACATGAGCGGCGGCAGTAACGACATCAACAATCTGCGACTGCCGGCAAAGTCTCTGGTGGACGCGAAAACCAACGAAGTCTACGTGGCTGACGGATACGCCAACCGGCGCGTGATCGTCTTTGACGCAGACACAGGCGCGTTCAAGCGCCTTTGGGGAGCCTATGGCAACAAGCCAGACGACACCCAGCTTCCGGCTTACAATCCCAAGGATCCGCCAGCCAAACAGTTCCGAACTCCGGTCCACGCGGTGACGCTCGCCGACGATGGATTGCTCTACGTCTGTGACCGCACCAACAACCGCATCCAAGTCTTCCAGACCGATGGCACTTACGTCGATGAAGTGTTCATCGAGCGCAACACCCTGGGCGATGGCGCTACCTTCGACGCCACCCTCTCGCGCGACCCCGAGCAGAAGTACCTCTATGTGGCCGACGGATCCAACATGAAGATTCACGTCCTGGAACGGAAGTCCCTGAAGATCCTTACCGCGTTTGGCGGCGGTGGCAGGCAGCCCGGTCAGTTCTACGCCGTGCATAGCATTGCCTCGGATTCCAAGGGCAACCTCTACACCACGGAGACCTATCGCGGCCAGCGCCTGCAGAAGTTCGTCTTCAAGGGCGTGGGACCGGTGAAGAGTGCCAACCTGGGCGCCCCCTGGCCCGCGAGCGAATAGCAGCCATCGCTTTCCCCCACATGGTGTCCGGCACCGGCTGTGATGGAGTAGGATGGCGGAGCGAACGGCTGGCCCGGGCCGAGTATCGTCTCAGTCTGCCGCGTTCGCAACCCAATGAGGGCGCTGTTGGCTGGCTGATCGCAAGACTCCCCCAATTGCTGCTGGCTTTGATCTGTCCATCGCCGCAATCCATCGTCGATGGGCTACAGACAATACGGGCTTGGACACTGTTCTCAACGGTGTCAGCACGGGCCAGAGCTCCTCAGGGCTCACGCCTTGCGCCCCAACCATAGCAGGGTGACTTGGCCATTGGGTGCATCTTGGAATTTCTGTGGCGGAGGCTGTCGCACCCCGCCCGAGTATCGAGACTATTCCTCGCGTAGAGCGTCCGTCGGCTGAAGTGAGGATGCTCGCAGCGCTGGGATACCCACAGCCAACACCGCCGCGCTCAGCAGAGCCCCAAGAGCGATGGCGAAGGAGGCCGGTTCTAGTGGCTTCATCTGGTATAGCTCCTTCTCGACGTACTTCGCGCCGGTCCACACAATGGGGATGCCGGCGAGAATTCCCAGAACGGCAAGCACCAACCCTTCTCTTAGCACCATCAGCAGCACATCGGCCGGCACCGCGCCAAGTGCAAGACGAACACCAATCTCGCGGCGCCTGCGTGTCGTGCTGTACGCGATTACACCGTAGAGCCCAACCGCGGTCAACACCAGCGCCAGGATGCCAAAGCCCATACACAAGGTTGCGAACATGCGCTCTCGGTGGAGTCCCCTTGCGATCTGGTCCTCCATCGTGACGGTCTCAATCATGGGCAAGCGCGAGTCGATCCCGGCCATCGTCTCGCGGACCAGTGGAAGCACGGCAATCGGCGGCTGCGTCGTCCGCAGAACCGCGGTCACCAAGGGATTTCCCTTGTCCAGGGGTCGCCACACCGCATACGGCCTCTGCTTCATCGACGTAGCGGCAATCGTCGGCGCGATCCCGACAATCTCAAACCCCACGGGTGTCACATCACGTCGGCGGTCAAACACCAGCTTGCGCCCCAACACGCCCAACCCTCCCCACTTCAGGGCGAGGTCCTCGCTGATCACAACCACTTTGGCGTCACTCTGAACATCGGCCCAGGTGAGATTGCGCCCCGCGATCACGCCTGGGGTATACAGTGGCAGGTAGTTCGGCGTAATCCCATTGATGGAAGCCTGTTGTAGCTCGGTTTCCCCTTCCAGGCGGACCCGCTGCCACCAGCCGCCAATATTCATGGGGCGCATTGCCGCCAACCCCGCTTCTTTCACACCGGGTACTTCACTCAACCTGCGCTCCAGCTCGGCATAGAATCCAGGCAATTGCGAATCGTGATAGCCCGACGTTCCGGGCCGCACCCCGAACAGGATCAAGTTCTGGCGGTCAAAACCCGGGTCGGCCGATTGGATAGCCAACAAGTTGCGCGTAAACAGCACCGCGGACATCACCAGCACGATCGCCATCGCCATCTGTGCCAGAACAAGAACCCGGCCAGAGCCCCATCTGTGGCGCGACGCGCTGCCCAGGCTACCCGAGCCCTCTTTCAGCCAATCCGCGCTTTGCTTCCGGGACCCTCGCCACGCTGGAAACAATCCAAACAACAGCAGTGCCACCCCGGTAAGCACGCTCACAGTGGCAAATATCCGAAAGTCCAATGCCACCTCCACGGGAACCTCGTCGCGGCCTCCCAGGAAACGGCTCAATACGCTCACCGTCAGAACCGCCACCACGATACTCGCAATGCCGCCGAGCGCAGCAAGCAGCGCGCTCTCGGTGAGAAACTGGCGCATCAAGCGGGACCTGCTACAGCCCATGGACACGCGCAATGCCACTTCCTTTTGCCGCGCGGTGGCGCGTGCCAGCAAGAGATTGGCGATATTCACGCACGCGATCACAAGTAGCAGCCCTACCAGCCCGCCCAAGACATAAAGGGGGTTGCGAAACTCGCGGCGAAGCGATCCCAGTCCACGTGCGCCCTCGTCCAATCGGATCTGCGGAGTCAGGTCAGGGTGCGTCCGTTCCTTCGACCAGCTCGCGGAGAACGCTGTCTGCATCGCCGGCTGTAACTGCGCCTCGCTAACACCGGGAGCCCGTCGGGCAAGTAGCGAGATACCCCAGTGGCGGTTGTCCTGCATGCCGGCGTCGCCGGTCGCGGCGTGGGCCATCGGGGTGTAAATATCAGTGACATCGCCGGGCATCAATCCGTAATAGCCCGGCTCCAGCACCCCCACCAGCTCATACGGGCGATTGTCGATCGTGATCGTTTGCCCAAGCGCGCTTGTCTCCGCGTTCAACGTTCCCTTCCAGAAGCGATGAGAAACCACAGCCACCATCGGTGCCGCGGCCCGATCGTCGTTGATCGAAATCAGCCGGCCAGCCACTGTCTTCACGCCCAGCGTGGAGAGGAAATTGCCACTCACGGTGCGCCGCCTCGCAACGGCTGGGTGTCCCGCGAAGCCGACACTCACGTCCCTCGGATAGGTGTAGGCCGCCACTGACGCCAGCCCCGCAACCCGCTCCTGCATCGCTTCAAACGCGGGATAGGAGAAGAAATCGGCCACCACGCCGCCATCCACCCCATCCATCATGCTCCCGGTCGTACTGTCGGCCAGTTCACCGCCCTCCCACGCTGCTGCCTGCCAGTTCACCAGGCTCAACTGCTCCGGCTGCGGCAACGGCAACCGTCGCCACAACACCAGATCTGTCAGGGAAAAAATGGCTGTATTCGCACCAATGCCGAGCGCCAGTGAAAGCACGGCCGCCACGGTCACCACCGGCGACCTCCGCATCATCCGTATTCCGAAAACGATATCCTGCCGCAGGCCGCTCATCCACGCCCACCTCCGCTCGTCCCGGCATTGTTCTTTCACCTGTCCGCTATACCCGAACTCTCTCCTCGCAAGCCGAAGAGCTTCCTCGCGCGAGTGGCCCTGCCGCTCATATTCCGCCGCAAGCTGATACAGATGATGCGCGATCTCGCGCTCCAGTTCATCCTCGGAACGTTTCCATGGAAACTTCATTCCTGCTCCTCCGCTACGCTTCCAGCACTAGCGCAACCGCGCCGGCATAGCGCTGCCAATGCTCCACTTCTTCCTTTAGCTGCTTCCGGCCCTCTGGAGTCACCGAATAGACCTTCGCCATTGGGCCATTGCCGGACTCGCGCCATTCCGGCTTCAGAAAGCCTTTGCGCTCCAGTCTGTGCAGAGCCGGGTAGAGCGAACCCTGCTGCACAAGCAGCACATCCTTGGAAACCGCCTGAATCCGCTGCGCAATGCCGTAGCCGTGCAGCGGCTCTAGCGCCACCACCTTGAGAATCAGGAGATCAAGCGTGCCTTGGACCAGTTCCGATCGTTTTTGCGTCATACCTAGAGAGCCTATCTAGTATGATACTCTTTCTAGCTATCATGTCAAGGTAGCGATCGAAGTTACGATGCATGTCGCCGTACCCTCCAAACGTGCTCGGCGGATACTCGATTCGCCGAGTGCCGGGCCGACCAGACCTGGTTCCGACCCGACGGTGACAGCCTCCGTGTTTCCGGGTTTTTCCCTGAACGCTGGGAACGCGGCGCAAACGAGAGCACCCCCTCAGCATGGTGGACGACCGCACCGCCGAAGCCATCCAGCAAATGAAGCAGCAAGGCTTCGAACCCTGCGTCGTCGTCGAAACCTCCCCCGGCAACCTCCAGGCCTGGCTCAACCACGGAAAGGTACTCCCCAAGGACGAATCCACCCTCCCCGGCTTCACGAACGGCAACGAGAAGTATCAGCAGAAGGATGAGCGGCATCCGTTTGTGCGGTTGATAAGCAACGGCCCAAGATGCCCCGGTGACGGTCGGCGGCGTGCCCGGCTAACAGGGCGAGGTAGGTTCGACGGTCATCGTCGTCATTGAAGATATTGCGGCGGAAGTTACCGTGCTGGGTGATGGGGTGCGGGCAGCCCACAGCCACCACGCGTCAAATTCGCGCCATCGCCCATATCGTGGAGCGAAGGGCCAAAAGGTCTCACGCCTTCTTTGAAAAAGGACAACCTGAAACCGAATTCCTCCGGTCACCATCGCCACCAGAAAGAACTACGCTACGGCCGTCAGACCGTGCTTCTCAACGAGAGACAGCAACTTGAGCGCGGGTCCGGAGGGCTTCTTCTCACCGCGCTCCCACTTGCTCACGAGGCTCGTGGTGACGTTCAGGTAGTGGGCAAAGATAGCCTGGCTCACGTGCTCACGCTCACGGAGCGCCTTTATCTCTCGTGCCGTCAACGGACTCACCGGCGTCAGGCACGCTTCGTCGAAGCGGCGCATCGTCCGCTTGTCGATCGCGCCTATGGTGTGCAGGGCTTCCATCGTCTCGTGAATAGAAGCCATAGCGTCGCTTCGATACTTCTTGCTCATGTCCGTTTCACCTCTACAAAATCGCCCTTCTTGACCAGTGCAGCCATCTCTCGGTCCGTCAGGGCCAGCACGTGCTTCGCGGCTTCCTTGAAAGCCTCCTCCTCATCGGCCTTGATGCTGTCGCGCTCACTCTTCGGAAAGCCGTACACGAAAACCGCCCGCTCTCCTTGCCTAAAGAAGACAATGCTCCGGTAGCCGCCGGACTTCTCCTCCCCCGGCCTCGCGATCCGCTGCTTGAGCGCGCCGCCGCCGAGGTTGGCGTCGATCTGCCCTTTTTCTGCACGGTCAACCGCGTCCATCAAAGCCTCGTCCTCAATCTCCTCCTTTCTGGCAAACCGTTGAAATCACTTCGAATTGAAGACTCGCGGGCTTCCCATGGAGGGTTCAGCATTTTTTTTATTCTATGGCACTCCGTGCTATATTTCGAGGGTTCTCTTCGGACGCTCAAAGGAGTTCCGGCGATGAGATGAGCGGCTGGTTCAGATGCGATAGTGTCGATCGAGTTGAAACAACCTTCACTAGAGGAGAACCGAATTCCGGAGTTCCGGGGACGTCAACTCCCGATCTCCATCGCGCAACCGCTTTCCAAGGCGGTGCTGGGTCGGGATTTGGGCTTTGGACACATTCCGGTGACATCATTCCGGTGACAGC
>JAHCHD010000249.1 GCA_026129915.1 Bryobacterales bacterium | reverse complement strand
AGCCGCGAACCAGCCAAAAGAACGGGTTCAAGGAAATGTACGGCAGGGCGGCCGCGGGCAGGCTCTCCTCCGGGTAGCAGATGGGGGTGAGGAAGAACCACAATGTAAGGAAGTAGCCGATGATCTGCGAGAGATCGCGGAACAGCAGGCCCAGGGCGGCAAATAGCCAGGCCAGACCGGTGGTCAGCAGCACCTGCGGCACTATCAGAACTGGTAGCCAAAGCGCGCTGGCCGGAATGGAGCCGCGGAAGAGCAGAAGTCCACCCAGGAAAATAGCGATCGCGAATACCTGCAGCACCAGCCCGGCGACTACCAGATTCACGGGCAGGGTCTCCACGGGGAAGACCAGCTTCTTGATAAAGTTGGCGTGCTCCAGGAGCACCCCTGGTGACCGCCCCAAAGCTTCTGAAAAGGGAATCCATGGCAGCATGCCTGCCAGAAAATACAGAACGAAGCCCTCCCGACTTGGGTCGCCGCCGAAACGCGCCTGCAGGACGACGCCGAACACAAAGTAGTAGGTCGCCAGCAGCATCAGCGGGTTCAATACGCTCCACAGGGCGCCCCCAAACGAGCCTCGATAGCGACCCATCAAATCCCGGCGAACCATGGTGCGAACCAGCCTCTGGTGGATGCCGATGCTGGCAATGGGCAATGTGATGGCGCGGCGAATTCCGCGAGCCAGGCGGGGCAGTAATTCCCGGGCCGCGGAGGTGACGTCGGCTCGATGCAGTTCTAGCGTCCCCCCCTGGTTCACGAGATCCAGCTGCAAATAGGAGTCCCCGGCCTGGTAGCGCCAGCCGTCGCTGCCTAGCAATGACACTACGACGCGTAGCCGTCCTCGCGGGAGCAGAGCGGGGGTCAGGAGAAGTTCCTGTTGAGATTCCACCACCCGGTTCTCCACGCTGGGTAGCGCGGGCAGCGGACGGTGTTCGCCCTCCTGCAGGTAGTTTCCGGTGTCCGGGTCGAGCACCTGATAGCCAAGAGCCACATCCTCGGACTGTGCGCCAGGGACGTGACGCAGCGTTACCAGAAACCGTACGCGCAGCGAGCCATCTTGCGAATCTGCGGCTAGTTGGGAGAGGCGGCTAATCATGCACTATCCGTAATAAAGCCATCCTGGGTAACGATCTACTGCTGGTCCCGTCTTGCGGCCTAAGGCGAAGATGCACTCCCCGCGCAAGCTCCGGTCAAGCTCATAGCGGTCCAGCAGATGTTCCACCCATGCGTGTTCCGGGGTAGGTGCATTCCAATATGCGCCGGTCCGAATCGTTTCCACTGTGAATCCGCAATCGGCAAGAGCCTGCTGAATCTCTCTCGGAGCATATTCGCGGTGGTGTCGCGGGTCCACGTCGCCATCGGGCCCGGGCTTCATGAACGCCGGGAAGAAGCCGGGGTGATAACCCGTCAGGATGGCAGCGATGGCGCGGGCCGAGCACACATTCGGCGTCGACAGCAGCAGATAGCCCCCTGGTTTCAGGATCCGGTTCGCCTCCGCCAAACAATGGATGGGGTCAAATCCAAGGTGCTCAAACAGCTCCGTGCAGACGACGGCGTCGAAGCGTTCATCGGGATACGGATAACGATCGCGTTCCGCGTCGAAGGTATCCACTAAGCACGAAAATGTGCGGCCGTCGGGTGCCTTTGCGGTCTGCCTGCGCTCGTGGCCAGCGGGCCCGTAGTAACAGCCGCGGACTTCCCCATAGCCTTTGCGCTCCTGCAAGAGCGGAGTGATCTGCATGTAGCAACCCATTTCCAGGATGCTCTGTGCAGGGCCACCATCCGGCAGCAGTTCGAGGGTTTCCACCAGACGGCTCAAGTGCTGGATCAAGTAACCCCGGGCATCGCTGTTAGGCGCCCAGGCAAGCAGGGCCTGCGCGGTGGCGCTATCCAGTTGTGGAAGCGCACCAGCAAACTGGGGCAGGGCAGTGGAGGCTTGCTCGGGACTCTCGCTATCAAAGCCACCTTCATTGTCCGGCGTCGACGCCAGGTCGTTGTTCACCGATTCGTTCACTTGCGATTCTTGTTTCTCACCTGCTGGCTCTTCCGGCAGCAACACAAACGCCGATGGCTCCACGGGGCTCTCATCCAGGCCTTCGGGACAGGCTATTGGCTCCTCTGCCGTTTCGCTATCACCAATCGGCGTTCGGTTTGCGGCTGCTACATCCGTCGTGGACCCAACCATGTCCGTTTCCGATGGCAGAGCATCATGCTCGCTGCCACTGAACGAATCCAGCGAGGGCTCAGCCGTTGGTTCCAATACGCATGCCTCGTTGGAGGGAATGGCACACCAGCGATCCGCCGAAGCTCCTTCGCCCTGCATCACTTGTTGGCAAAAATCCACGTAAAGCTCGGCCACCCGATTCCAGTTGCAGGTATCAGCCACCCATTCCCGCGCGGCTGTTCCAAGAACGCGCGCCTCTTCAGGATGTTCGCACAAGTAGTGCAGATACTCGTAGATCAGGTCCTCCTCGGTGGGTCCGCCCACGGGTACTTTCAGGCAGACTTCGTCCGGGAACTCCGAAAACGAGCCGACGTCGGAAACCAGTACTGGCTTTCCAAGCCCCAACGCCCGCAGCATTGAGCCTGAACTCTCGCCTACCGTGGGGTAGCGCATATTCACGACGATGTCGCAGGCGGCCATGTAACCCACGAAATCCTCAATGGGCGCAAATCCGATGTGTCGTACATGCCCCTGCAAATCGAGGCTGCCGAGGAGCGGGGCCAACGGGAGATCCGGATGCTCCTCGCCAACCAATATCAGCCTCGCGAACGGATTCCGCTTCACCAGCCGCCGAAAAGCGCGCAGCGTCTCCGCGATGCGCTTGTACGGCTTCAGGTGCCCGAATACTCCCACCAGGGGAGCCTCCGCCGGTACGCCAAGCCTCTCTCTCCACTGATCCCCAGGGGTATCCGGCAGCCAGGCCCCATGCGGAATTATCGCAACCGGTCCCTGGAAGCCATACTCCCTGCAAATATTGGCCACGTACTCGCTATGCGCGATGAGCCCACGAGTGCGTTCCAGAACACGGCGGAGCATAGGCACTCCGTCGTAGTCTGGCCCAACTTCCAGCCGACGCACCGCCTGGGCGAAGGCAAGTGCCTTGGATCCCCCGTCGAACTCGACAGCCTGCATGTAGCCGTCCCAATCACCGCGCTTAATGGTGATTTCGGCGATCAGATGATGCAGGTTCGCTTCATGCAGCACCACGACGCCTGGATGTGCCATTGCCGCCCGGTACACAAAGTCATGGGCATCGTTATTCCCGATCTGGTATACCGCAACGTCGTTGCTGTCCAGCCGCGCGCACTGTGCCTGTGCGGTGACCAGACCCAGGTTGCACAGGGGGGAAAGAGCACTGGCAAGCGCGGCCGAATAGTCGGCGATTCCGCTCTTGGACGGGGGGAGAGGGCTCACAAGGGCAATACGCATCACGATCCCGAAGCAACTGCGCGCGGCAGGGAGGACGCCGTCGCGGGAGCAGGTTGCCCTGCTGCTTCACGGTAAGTGTCCAGTACGATTTCCGCCGAGCGGCGCCAACTGAATTCGCGGGCGCGGTCCACAGCGGAGCGTCCCAGAGTGGCTGCAAAGTCCAGGTTTCGCAGCATGTCGTGGATGGTGCGCGCCATCCCTGAAATTGACCCTGGGTCGAAGTAGAGGGCCGCGTTGCCCCCCACTTCCGGAAGCGCTGTTCGGTTGCTGCTTGCTACGGGACATCCGCAGGCCATAGCCTCCAGCAAAGGAATCCCAAAGCCCTCATAAAAGCTAGGAAACACAAACAGGTCGCAGGCGTTATAGAGCCATGGCAGCAGGTCGTCTGCAACAAAACCGGTAAAGTGGATGCGGCCTTGCAGGGGAGAGCGTCGCGCCGCAGCCCGAATCTCCGGAGCTTGCGCTGTTTCCTTGCCAACAAACACCAGATGCTGCGGCAGATCTGGCTGATCCTGCATCAGCGCTTCAAATGCCCGGATCAGCCCGATTTGATTCTTTCGGCGCTGCAGATTCCCCACGCATAGCAAATATGGTGCGTTCAGCCCGAAGGCCCTGCGTACTATGTCGCTGGATTTCTGGCGGTCCAGCGGGCGGAACGAGGGGGACGCCGCATTCGGTACCACCACGATGCGCTCGGGATCCATTCCATAGGCGCGGGCAATCGCTTTCCGAGAAAACTCGCTGCATGTCAGCACCCGTGCGGCTTGACGGATGGTCCGCTTAACTGTGAAGGCAAGCTGATTCTGCCTGAAGCTTGAGAAAAACTCCGGCTGCTCCACGAAGCTCACATCGTGTACAGTCACCACCACCGGTACGGAGCAGCCCAGCGGCGCGGTGTACTGCACATGCACTACGCTGGCGCGATCCTCCTTCAGTCTTCGACCGAACTGAAAACCGAGTCGCAAATAAGGATTTGAAGAGACTACACGGGTATCAATATCGGCCGGGATCCGGGGGACTGCTTCGTCCGATGCCACGTAGGCCAGAAACTCCACGTCGGGGGCCAGCGAGACATAATGCTCCATAAGCCCCCGAATGTAGACCTCATTACCCGTTTGCCGTTTTCCTATGGCGTGTGCATCAATTGCAACCCGCACCCAACCCTCTCATTCCAGCCATCGGCTCAGCGTGTACACTCTAGTCGACGTCCAAACCTACACGATCCGTTGCGCATTCTCCGCCTGTTCCCGTGTCAGACGATGGCGGATCTTGCGATGCCAAATCTCTGTCCCGCTATCCCTACGCGCGTCATAGTCCACAATCTCTCAATGCAGCCCACGCGCTGTTCCACGAATAGGACTCTTCAAAACGGCTGCGTCCCGCATTTGCTAAGTCTTCCGCTAACGGTCGATTCTCAACTACCCGAAGAACCGATTGCGCAAACCCTCCCGGGGATTCTTCGATCAGGATGTTCATTCCGTCCTGGTAATCCAGTCCTTCAGCCCCGATTGGCGTGGATACCACTGGGCAACCGGCAGCCCAAGCCTCAATAATCTTGAGTCTGGTGCCTGTGC
>JAHCHD010000248.1 GCA_026129915.1 Bryobacterales bacterium | reverse complement strand
ACGCCGCGCTATCTACAATTCGGTTGGTGCGGCGCACGCACCGACGACCTTTTGAATCTGTTGCCCGCCCGCCTTACCTGGCTAGTGATGGCACTTGTGGCGCTGATGCTACCCGGCTGCTCAGCCCTCAAGACCATTTCCATCGGCTGGCGGCAGCATGCACTAGTCCCCGGACCCAACTCCGGCTGGCCCGAGGCAGGTATGGCGGGCTCCATCCAGCGCCGCTTAGTGGGGCCCGTGTGGGCCAACGGTGCGTTAGTGACGGAGCTGTGGCTGGGAGACCCCACTGACCCCCCTGCGGGCGAGACCCATGACCTTACCAGGGCTGCCGCGCTCACCTTGTTGAGCGGCCTCATGGTCACCGTCCTCGCTGTGTGGGCACTCCTCGTTGCACGGGGCGCTGTATTGTAGGACTTTCCAACTTGATCCGATCACTTTGAAACCCTCGCGTAACAGCACTTGGCTATCCTGGAAATGAGATGAACTTGCAAGGGGGCGTAGTGATGAATCGAAGAGGGTTTCTGCAAGTGATGGGCGGCGCTGGTGTGGCCGCGCCTGCTCTTTCATTGGCCGCCCCGCAGGCCGCAACTGCTCAATCGTCCGCGAACGGGTGGAGTTTCGTCCACTTCTCCGACACTCACATCCAGCCGGAACTGAAGGCTGACGAAGGCTGCCGCGCCGCCTTCCGCAAAATCACTGCCTTGCAGCCGGACTTCGCCGTATCCGGCGGCGACCTCATCTTTGACGCGCTGGCGACAGACCGCCGCCGCGCTGAACTGCAATTCGGCCTCTACAAGGAAGCGGTGAAGCACCTTGAAGTACCGCTCTACAACGCCATGGGCAACCACGACGTCTTCGGCCTCTACACCAAGAGTGGCGTGCAACCCAGCGACGAGAAATACGGCAAGCGCCTCTTTGAAGATCACATAGGCAAACGCTACCAATCCTTCAATCACAAGGGCTGGCACTTCATCGTGCTCGATTCCATCGGCATGACGCCGGAGCGCCAGTACATTGGACACATTGACGACGAGCAACTCGCATGGCTTAAGAACGACCTCGAAACCACTGGAACCACCACACCGATTGTCGTAATTACGCACATCGCCCTGGCCACCACATTCCCGATGATGGTGAACCCGCCCGGCACATCCACTGCCGGTGTCATCATCACCAATACACGTGAGGTGCTGGCTTTGCTGGCGCCCTACAAGGTGAAGGCCGTACTGCAGGGGCACACGCACGTCATCGAAAACGTGCAGTATAAAGACACGCAGTTCATCACGTCCGGCGCAGTCTCCGGCAACTGGTGGAAGGGCCAACGTTTCGGTTTCGACGAAGGCTTCGCCGTACTCACCGTGAAAGGTGACGAGATTGCCTGGCGTTATGAGACTTACGGCTGGAAGGCCGCGCCCTCCGCATAGCCTCGTACGCGGGCTAGCCGGAGCCGCCGCTATCCGTTGACGGCCTGCGAGTCTCGCGGGCGCAAGTAGAACTCCAGCTTGTCACCAACGCTGCCCTGCGATGGCTCCTGCTCTGCTTCCGGGTGCGTATCCCGGTAGCGCTGCAGCAGCTTCTGCTGGAAGTCACTCACCACTTGCGGATGCTTCTCGCTTACGTCGGTGAACTCGCCGGGGTCTTCCACCAGATCGTAAAGCTTGTGGTATCGCCCGGGAGTGGGGTTCTCGATCTTGTAGCCGTCGGTTCGCTCGCGTTTGCCGGAACAGTAGATGTACTTCCAGCGGTTTGATCTCGCGTAGCACTCCTCGTTTTCGAGCAGCGCGCTGAACACCCAATCGCGTGCCGAATCATGGCTACCGCGCTCAAGATATGGCCGCAGGCTTTGGCCGTGTCGTATGGGCAGCGGGTCCACGCTCAACATGTCCGTCAACGTGGGACCCAGGTCCACATGTTCTGTAAGGTCCGTTACCACCCCTTCGCGTATGCGCCCCGGCCACCGCATCAGCAGCGGCACGCGCAGGGCGGGGTCGTACCCGCAGTGCTTTTCAAAGCGCCCATGCTGGCCCAGCGAGTAGCCGTGGTCCGCGGTGGAAACCACCAACGTGTTGTCCTCCAGATTGAACTCGCGTAGCAGGTCCAGCACCCTGCCCACGTTGCGATCCAGGCAGCGTGTGGAGGCGTAATAGGCCGCGATGATTCCCTGCTTTTCTTCGTCGCTCAGGTCCCGGTAGATCAGGGGGATCTGCCAGCCATCTTCGGGGCCGAGGCGCGGCACGGGGAAGCGCTTCGGGTCAAAGTGCTTCCAGTCTTCCACAGGGAAATCAAAGGGCGAATGCGGCTCATGAAAGCTCACCCACAGGGCGAAGGGGGTATCGCGATTGGCCTGCAAATATTCGCGTACCAGGCGCACCTGGAAGCTGGGCTTCATGTCGTAATCGAGACGCGCGTAAGGTTCGGCCCGCGCGTTCAGCCATTCCCGTGCGGGGGTGCGAAAAGGCTGCCAAGGACCCCTCCCGGGCACGCCCGCCGGAATCGGTTTTGGCTTATGCTCCGCTCGCCAGCGCTGGTTCAGCACGTCCTCGGTCACGGCAACGTCGAACCCATGCAGCCCCGGCTTGCCCGGCTGGTTGAAGTGCATCTTCCCGAATACGGCAGTGTTGTACCCGGCGCGCTTCAGGCTATCGGTAATGGTCGGCTTGTCTTCCGAAAGTGCCGTGCGCAACGTAGTAACGCCTGCCATGTGCGGCAATTGCCCGGTAAGCAGGCTCTGCCGCGACGGTGTACACACCGGCGAATTGCAGTGGTGCATGGCAAACCGGGTGCTCTCGCGCGCCAGTTGGTCCATGTTCGGGGTCTCTGCCAGCGCGTTTCCGTCCGCGCCCATCACGTAGCCCGCATGGTCGTCCGCCATCAGAAATAGCAGATTCGGTCGCCGTGCCTGCCCTCGCGCCTTTGCTGCTCCGCCAGCCAATCCCGCGCCAATCATTGCGGGTGCCGCAGCGCTCGCCCCAATAAAGTCTCTGCGTTTCATGGCGCTAACTATATCGCGCCTCCAGCCCCGACGCCAAAGGGTTTCCAGCTGGGCGCCGTGAGTGGATTACAGTGGATCAATTCGCGTTTCTCTCGCCGCCAGCTACAGCACGGCCCACACCCGGTTGAGGAACTTCGCCACCGTCTGCATAGCGTCATCCGCATCGCCAGTCATGGCTGAGTACCCAAAGAAGCCATGGATCTGGCCGGGATACTGCTTGCGCATCACGATGTTGCCCGCCTCCTCCATGCGGTCCGCATAGGCGTGCCCTTCGTCGCGCAGCGGATCGTACTCGGCAGTAATCACCAGCGCAGGCGGCAGGTTGGCCAGGAAACTGGCGCGCAACGGCGAGGCGTAAGGGTGCCTCCTGTCCCCATCGTCACCCAGATAGTGCTGCCAGAACCACTTCATAAAGTCGCGCGTCAGGCCATAGCCTTCCGCATTCTCTGAGTAGCTAGCGTATCCCGCGTCCCAGTGGTCAGCCACCGGATAGATCAGGGCCTGCGCGCACACCGGTGGACCATTCAGGTCGCGCGACTTCAGGCACATCACAGTACTGAGATTGCCACCCGCACTATCGCCAGCTACCGCGATCTTGCGGCGGTCCGCACCGAGGTGAGGGGCATTGTCCTTCAACCACTTCAGCGCGGCGTAGCAATCGTCCACGGCGGCCGGAAAGCGATGTTCCGGGGCCAGCCGGTAATCCACCAGCACCACAATGCACTGCGCCGCGTTGGCGAAGCGGCGGCAGTAGCTGTCATGCGTGTCGAGCCCGCACACCACCCAACCGCCCCCGTGGAAGTAGAGGGTCACCGGAATCCGCTCATCCGGATGAAGGTCGCGCGGCCAGTAGATGCGGATAGGAATCTCACCCGCGAGACCCGGAATCTTGCGGTCCTGCACCTTGGCCACCGGCACAGGGTCCCCATTCAGCTCGGCGAAAGCGCGCGCCAGTTGACGCACCTCTTCCACCGGCAGCAGGTGCGGAGGAGTGGGCCGGCCTTCAGCAAGGCGGTCAAGAATCAGCAGGGCGTCGCGGCTTAATGGCATAGACTTTCAGATGGCGCGCACGGTGAAGGGCGCGTCACTCTCAGTCTACTGGATACCTTTTCCTTGTACGATGGTGATGGCCTTCCGCACTGGCGGCTTGGCGATCACCTGCTTCTCGCCGCCCGGCCAGACGATCTCCAGTTGCGTTACCGTTGCATCCTTGCCCAACCCAAATGTCACGGCCAGTTCACTCTGCGAACAGTAGCTTGACCCGCTGCGAACAGTCTGTGTCTGGGTGCCTGATGCGCTGGTGAGCTTGATCACCGCGCCAATGCCATCGCGGTTGGCGCTGCTTCCCACTGTGCGCACCCGCAGCCAGTTGTTCTGGCTGCCACCATCATTGCGCAGCAGCACGGGCGCGCCGTTGTTGTTGACGATCAGGATGTCCAGGTCGCCGTCGAGATCGAAGTCGGCGTATGCCGCGCCGCGCGCCACCATTGGTTTCTGGAAGGCCGCGCCAAGTTTCGCGCTGATGTCCTCAAAGCGTTTGCCCGCCAGGTTGCGGTACATCTGCGGGCGCTGCGCGTAGGTTACCTTCGGCTGCACGCGCTCAATCTCCTCGTCAATGTGGCCATTGGCCGTAAAAATATCAAGGTAGCCGTCGTTGTCGTAGTCAAGAAAGAACGCGCCGAAGGTGAGCGTTAGCAGGCTGGGGCGTCCCACACCAGCGCGCGCCGCGTCGTCTACAAACAGGCTTTGGCCCTCGTTGTGGAAGAGGCTCAGCATCTGATTGCTGAAGTTGCCCACCACCAGATGCTGGCGTCCGCTACGGTCGTAGTCGGCGGCATCCACGCCCATCGCGCCGCGCGCCACTCCGCTTTCGTCAAAGGCCACTCCCGCGGTCAGGCCAATGTCCTCAAACTTGCCGTTCTTCAGGTTTCGATAGAGCTTGTTGGGCTGGGTATCGTTAGCCACAAAAAGGTCGGGCCAGCCGTCATTGTCATAGTCAAGCACGGTTACACCGAGGGCTTTCGA
>JAHCHD010000247.1 GCA_026129915.1 Bryobacterales bacterium | reverse complement strand
CTTTCCTCACAGACCAGTTCTGTTTCCAGCGAGGGGGCGGGAGAAGATGCCAACCCTGCGGCGAAGATGGAACTGCTGCTGGATCGCGGGTGGCGGATGCGTATGGGCTCCGGTGCCGACGAAGCCACGCTGCGCACCGTGGTTGCGGTGCTCGATGCGGTGCTGCCGAACACCGCCATGCCAAGCACCGCCGTCGTCCGCGGTGCTGCTCGCGCTGCCCGGCGATGTTGCCGGGCAACGCAGTAGCTAATCGCGATGATCAGTATTCCCGCCGCCGTGCGCTTGTTCGGTGAGTCCGTCGCGGGTGGAACGGGCGATTCGGTATCTGGAATCGCAGGAGGAGTATCCTCGCGTGCCTCGATCTCCTGGGGTAGGGTGCGGGAGCCGCCCTCGCTTTGCTTCGGGCTCTGGAATGTCGAGGATGGGCGGCGGACCACCCCCGGCAACGGAGCTAATTTTGGGGCGGCGTGCGTGAGGAGAAACAGGAGGCGAAGAAGATTACGCAGCCGAAGTCCTTTTCGCTCCTCTCGTTCCTTGTACCTGCGCTTCGGCACCTGATAGATTCCATAAATCGGAGAAGCACTGGGAAGGTTGTTCCTCTTGCGCAGTGCTGGGTTGATGCGAGAGGGACTCCCTCATTTCATCATCATCGTGGAGGGCAGGGCTACTTCTGCCATGATGGTGTATTCCTGAGGGGCTGCCATCCGGTTTTGTGAGGAAGAGCACCGCTCTTCTTTGCGATGGGTATCGTGGTGCTTGCGTAACGCCCAGAGGGGCAGCAACAGGTTTTCAAACGAAGGGGAGCGACATTGGCACAAGTATTCACAGTCTATAACTGCGGTACGGGATTCAACCGGGATCGCACCGATGAGCTGATTGGCTATCTTGGCACCATCACCGCAGGGATGCAGGCGAAGCCGGGGAGTGTGACGCCACAGGATGCGTGGATGATTTGCGATGGACCTGGAAGTTCCCCCAGGGGTACCAATCCAGACACCAAGACGCCGGGTACTGGAATTCTCAAGAAACTCCGCGGCAACATCACCGGGCATGGCTGGAATCAAAATGTCCACGATGCGATGGAAATCATCCGGTTCATCCACGCCGGCAGTCCTATATCGGTGATCAATATGGCCGGGTGGAGCCGGGGTGCGGTGACGTGCCATATGCTCTCAAACGCCATCGCAGGCGACCAGAGTCTGCGGAACATTCAAATCAACATCTTCGCGGCCGACCCAGTAGCGGGTCCGGGCAACCGAGCGGACCCATCGAAGAATACCATTCCGCCGAACGTGCGGAACTATCTCGCGGTCGTCGCTGAGGATGAGAATCGCAAGATTATGAAGCCGGTGAAGGTTGGAGTGATCCAGACGCAATCGGAGGAGATAGGCAACCAAAGGGTGAAAGTAATCTCAGTTCCCGGTGAGCACAATTCGAGTGTCATGCGAGGCACTCCGCTCGGAAAGCTCGTCTGGTATCTGGCGCACAAGTTTCTCAGCAAACACGGTACCCGCCTGAACGGAGGCATTCAGCTTTCGTATGTTGAAGTCTGCGAATGCTATGCCGGTATTCGGATGTACATGACAGATTTCCGGACCATGCATGGAACGACGATGGGGATGCTGGGGAGAGATGGCCGTTCCGTGAACAACAATTTCGCCCAACACCACTTTTGGATAAATGACCACCATCTCAGCCAGTTCGCTAAGGCCTTCCCATTGATGGGCGCCGCCATTTCGAATCCAAACCTTCTGGCGAACGGCGGATTCCGTTTGCAGCAGGAGCTCAAGAACATGAAGACCAACGCCCCATGGACATATACCGCCCTGGTGAAGATTGGCATGATCACTCCGCCTCAGAATACCGGGCAAGGGTTCTTGAAGCAGCAGTATCGGGGCTAGGCCGCGCGGCTGCGGGTTTGGGCGTCCAACAGGGCACTTGTGTCTGAACGTTTGGCCCGCAAGACGCTTGGCGGGAGATTTGCAGGGAGTGAAGTGGCGTCGCGCAATCGAACAATCCCCTCCTGGGATCTTCGAGAATTCCACATGATCCAGGAAACTTTGCGCGGGATCTATCGTATACCCAAGATACAATGCTCGGCCCGGACATTACCTTCGCGTGGCGACAGATTCGCCGGTCTCCGATGGTTTCGATTACGGCAATTCTATCGCTGGCACTCGGTATAGGCTCGGCAACCGCGATGTTCAGCGTAATCCACGGTGTGGTGATCGACCCTTTCCCCTACAAGGACGTGGACTCTCTCATGTCTGTGCGCGTGAGCGAGCCCGGGCAGCGCGGGGGGCGTACCGGCTACACGGTTGACCAGTTCCTGGATCTCCGGGAACACAATGGCGTTTTCTCCGCAGTGACGGCATCCACGATCAGCGATGTGTTTTGGACCGGGCGGGCGCAGGCAGAGCGACTTCGAGGCAATCACACCACCTACGACGGACTTTCATTGATGGGCGTGCCGGCGATGGAGGGGCGAATCTTCACGACGGACGATACGGGGCAAGACGTTTGTGTACTCGGATTTCGCTTCTGGCAGAGGCAGTTCGGCGGTGACCAAGGTGTGCTGGGACAGAGGCTGCTTCTGAACGGGAAGTTCCGGACTGTGGTGGGCGTGATGCCACCACGCTTCATGTGGCGCGGGGCCGATGTCTACCTTCCGATCGAGTTCCGCAGGGGCGTGACCGAAGAAGGCGTGAGGTTCGTCCATGTGCTGGGGCGCCTGAAGCCGAATGTAAGCGAAGCGCAGGCTGAGGCAGACCTGCGCCCGATTGTGGAGGAGATGCAACGACAGGCGCCAGCGTCGTTTCCTTCAGAGTTTCGAGTGGGCCTCCTCTCATTTTCGGAGACGTTTCCCAGCGGAATTACCGAAGAACTCTGGGCGCTTTTCACGGCCGTTGGACTGCTGCTGTTGATCACGTGTGCGAACGTATCGAACTTGTTCCTGGCGCAGTCGTTACAGCGCGCCAAGGAGATGGCGATTCGGGTGGCGCTTGGCGCGCGGAAGCTGCGACTGGTGAGGCAATTGCTTACGGAGAGCATTGCGGTTGCCATGGCGGGAGGGCTGCTGGGAGTGGCGCTTGCATGGGTGGGGATGCATGGAATCCTGTTGATGGTACCCCCGTTCACGATTCCGGATGAAGCGGATGTGCGGCTGAATCTCGCTGTCCTAGGATTTGCGGCTGCGGTCTCGATGTTGACGGCAATCCTATTTGGGATGCTCCCCGCCATTCGGACCGCGAGCGGGGAAGTGGTGGGACCCCTCAAAGAAGGAGGACGCACCGGCATCAGCCGCCGTGACTCATGGATTTCTGGCGGACTGGTGGTGAGCGAGGTGGGGCTCTCGCTGGTATTGCTGTTCGCCGCCGCGCTGGTTGTAGGCTCGCTCATGAAAGCGACGAGCCAGGAATATGGGGTGGATACCGCTGGAGTGCTGACGGCCCGAATCCCTCTTGACCCCAATCGATACGCGGAGCCCGCGAGACGCCGGGCAATGATCGCAGAGTTGATTGAGCGGCTGAGAGGCAATCCCGATGTTGTAGCGGTTGGCGTGAATACCGGGACGCATCCGTTTGGGAATTCCTCCGCTCCCGTTGAGATTCCGGGAATCGAGGACAAGCGACCGGTGTTTGTTCACCCCGTTAGTCCTGACTATCCAAGAGTGTTCGGCATTCCTCTTCGTCATGGGCGCGCCATCGACGAAGGTGATATGCAGGCAAGGCGTTTCGTGGCAATGGTGAGTGAGAGCTTTGTGGCGCGCTATTTTCCTCGTGGCGACGCGCTAGGAGCCCATTTCCGTGTGCCGAGGCTCTCCACGGAACCATTCGGTCTCGAGAACGACTCCTTCGAGATAGTGGGGGTAGTGTCTGACACTCAGGGAGCGTTTACCCGGGAGTCCCGTCCCGAGGTCTATATTCCCGTTACCCTTGCCGCGCCTGCTAACTTTGCGCTTGCAGCAAGAGCGAGGACAGGAGACGGCAGTGCCCTGGCCTCGATTGTGCGGGCGGAGGTAAGCGCCATCGACAAGGACCAGCCTGTGATGGACGCGGAACCGATTGATCGCTTCATTGCTCGCTATGTCGTGGCGGGTCCGAAATTTGGCGTCGTGTTGTTCGGAATTTTCGGAGTACTCGGCCTGGCTCTTGTGACGGTTGGGATCTACGGGGTGATTTCCAATGGTGTGGCGCGGCGGGTGCGTGAATTCGGGATCCGCATGGCGCTTGGGGCGACAGTAACGGATGTCATCCGAGATGTTGTGTTGCAGGCCTCGCGCCTGATTGGGCTTGGGCTGATTGCGGGTCTGGCTGGCGCGGTGGTGGCTTCGCGCTACCTGGGGAGCCTCTTCCGGGATGCCGATCAGGTACAGCTGGTTCCGGCGCTTGCCGGCTGCGTGTTGCTCATCGCAGTAGGACTTTTCGCTAGCTGGGTGCCAGCGCGACGTGCAGGCCGCATTGAACCGGTGTCGGCACTGAGGGAGGACTAGAGTTTCCGGGCTGAAGGATCGCGGCCGGTGGATGCGAACACGACCCACGGACTGGTCTTGAAATGGTTGGCGAGTCCGTCGTCGGCGACCATGAGGGAGAATCCCTGGACAAAGAGTTACTGGAATTGGTGGTGCACGGCCAGAGGGACGGGAGCATTTGGGATTGAACGCGCCAACACCGGGGGCATTCTGTCGGCCCTTTGGACTCCCGCGCCTGGGCCAACGGTGTCCACGGGCCCACGCCCAAGGCAACGATTTTGTCGCTCCAAGGGAGCTTCGAACATGGATTCCCGGAGCGGGCTGGTTTGGGACGCCGGGTCTGCGGGCTGAGGGAATCGCCAGCTGGTTTCGCCGGCTGAAACGCGTCCCCGGGCTGAACCGGACCGCGAGCGTGGTCCGACAGCAGGTCAGCCCCCCCCACGCATGTTGGTTTCGAGGTTGAGGTGACTCTCTTGAAAATAGCCGTAATTCATGGATTCTGAAAGACGGAATTCGGGATTTTTCATGATCGGGGTGAACCCGCGGTTCATGAACCCGTGCTGTCACCCGAAACCAAATGGCTACCACGCCCCGAATGCGTGCCATCAGTTAGACAGGGGGCGGGGGTGGCAAAAAA
>JAHCHD010000246.1 GCA_026129915.1 Bryobacterales bacterium | reverse complement strand
AGCGCCAGAAGATCGCCCGTAGTCGGATCCATCACCACCACACTGCCGCTGGGCACCCTGTGCTGCTGAATCGCTTTGCGCAAGGCGGATTCGGCGGCGCTCTGGATCCTCTGGTCCAGCGTCAATCTTAGGGAAATCCCCGGCTGCGGCTGCTCAGTCACCTCGCTGTGGATCGCACGGCGGCGCACGTCCTGCAGCACCGTTTCGTTGCCGTCCTCTGACTGCAGCAAGTACTGCATGCTCTGTTCGAGCCCGAACAGCCCGTCCCCGTCCACGCCCACGCTTCCCAGCACGTGGCTGGCTAGCTCGCGCTTGGGATAGTGGCGTTTGCTTTCCTTGTAATACTCCACCCAGTCCGCGTTCAGCTTCCGCACGGCGCTCAAGTCTGCCGGACTCGCCCAGCGGCGGATCCACAAGAAGCCCCGGCGGTTTCCCTGGTAGCGCTCAATCTTCTGCTCAAGAGTCTTGCGGTTCAATCCCAGCGCACCCGCCAGCATCTCCGCGGCGCCCGCCGCGCCTACCGCTTTCGGAATCCGCATCGGATTAATTGCAATGGACTCGTGCTCCAAGCTTACCGCCAGCGGGTTGCCCGCCCGGTCATAGACAGCACCCCGCGGCGCAACAAGCTTCACCCGTCGCGTCTGCTGGCTGCGCGCGTACGCGGCATGTTCCTCGTATTGAACCACCTGCAGTTGCACCAGCCGCGCAACGATCGCCGCCACCCAGACCACCACAATCACAAACAGAATCGCCACGCGCTTCCGTGCCAGATGTTGCGATGCGTCCTTCACCGTGGTCTCCCTCTGTGGTTCTTGGGGTTAAAGGCGTAACGCAATGACGGTGGTCGTTGCGCCAAACTGTGAAAATCCAAATCGTGAAAATCCAAAACCGCGCATTCGGGCCCGGCAGGAAGGATGGGGAATCGGAGTCTAGGGCTTGAGCTTGGCCTCAACTGTCTCTGTCTTCGGCTGGGGCTCCATTTGGTGTACGCGGTCAGGAGCCAGTTCCACCATGTTGCGGCTGCGGGCAATCGCCTTAAGCCGTTCCGGGTTCATTAGCTCAGACTCCCGAAAAGTGAGTTCCGCATGGACAGCCAGCAAACGCTCATGCTCCGCGCGCAACTTCTGAATCTGTGCCCCTGCCATGACGTTCAGCAAGTGGGGCAGCGTCAGGCCCACCACCAGCAGCAACATGGCAAAACCACTCGCCATCACGCGAACTTCCCGCCGTCGGGCGGCATGATTCACCGGGCGCACCAACCGCGTGTTGTCCACGCGCTTGGAGTAAAAGTACACATCTTCATTGGGAACCGGGCGCAACCGATACTTGTCGGTGCTCTCGCGCCATCCCGTGCGTGCTGTCTCCTGGAAGCTCGCTTCTTCCTGCTGCCAGTTCGCCGCCGTCGCCATGTCCCACGTCCTTCTGTCTACTGCATTTCCATTGCCCGCAGCACCGCACTACGCGATGGCGGGTTTTGCCGAACTTCATCCGCCGAGGGCTTCACCACGTGCTTGGTAAGCACCTTGCCCTTGCCCTGCTTCTCGAGGTCACGCATGCGCTGCTTCGCCACGCGATCCTCCAGACTCATGAAGGAAATCACCACCAGGCGCCCGCCTGGCATCACCAAACCTGGCGCTACATCGAAGAAGGTACGCAACTGCGCATCTTCGTCGTTTACCGCCCTCCTCAGTGCGAGGAACGTCTTTGTGCTGGGGCTCAGACGGCCTCTGCGCGGAACCGCCTTCTCCACCACGCCTGCCAGGTGCAATGTGCTTCGAATCGGCCGGTTGCGCACAATCTCCCTGGCGATGCGCCGCGAATCGTACTCTTCCGCCTCGCGGTAGAGCAGGTTGGCCAGTTCCCGCTCCTCCAGAAAGTTCACAATGTCGGAAGCCGTGCGTTCCTGCGTTTCACTCATGCGCATATCCAGCGGACCATCCGCTTGGAAGCTGAATCCTCTGTCCGCAGTCATTAGGTGGTACCTGCTAATGCCGAAGTCCGCCAGCACCCCGTCTACCCGCTCCCAACCCTGCTCCCTCACCGCACTGGCGAGAGAACCAAAATCTCCGTGATGAAAACGAACCCGCTCGGCAACCGCCGCGCAATTAGCGCGCGCCAGTTCCAGTGACCGTTCGTCCCGGTCGTTCGCAATCACCATGCCCCCCTGCAACAAGGCGGCAATGGCGCCAGTGTGGCCCCCCATTCCCGCCGTACAGTCCAGGTACCTGCCGTCCGGACGCACGGCGAGGTATTCCAAAACCTCTTCGCGCATGACCGGATAATGCATCGCACTCTAAGAAACTCCTCGCCGCAGCAGCAGTTTGCGCACATCCGGCACCTTCGGCGCCAACTGTCGCTCGCGTTCCTCAAACTGAGGCAGCTTGTAGATGTCGATGCGGTCGCGTGAGGGAACCAGCACCAGCGGCTCGCCATCCAGGCCGTAAATCTGCCGCAGCTTCGCTGGAATCAGCAATCGTCCTAGCGCGTCCATGGAAGTGCTCGCTCCGTGCGAATTCGCCCAAAATTCGAAGTCTTCTGCCTCTTCCGGATTCTCGTATTCCTGAAGCAGACGATCCAGATTTTGTTGCCATACTCGCATCGGATAGATACTTGCCAGTTCGGACACAACCGTAGTGACGAAAATCCGAGGATCCGGCTCCCGCTTGAAGAAGTCCACTACCTCCGCCGCTAACTGCATGCGCCCCTTGCTGTCCAACTTGGCAGACCAGTGGCCGTAGAGTCTCTCGCGTCGGCTATACTGAGACGAGTCTTCCACCCGATTACCACTTTCGCGCCACTTTCACGCCACACCCGAGTCTTACATACATCATCGGGCGTTTCAAGCCCTTTGCGTAGCGATTGCGGAAGATTTTCTTTGCTTGCCGCAGATCCCGTAATGGATCACCAAACTTCGTGTTTTCTTCGCCTTACAAGTAGATTCCGGGCAACGAAAAAACGCCTCGATGGGCTCCAAAAGACCCATCGAGGCGCTCTCACCTCTCGATCAATTAGTAAGTGATTACTTACAAAAGCAAATTCTTACGATTCACGTGACAATGCCGTTTGCTGTTCGGCTCGCTCTTCTTCAGCCTGGCGGGGTTGCGTCAGGTCAGGAAGCACGACTCCCCCAGTAATCAGCCGCGCCTTGCGATTGAACGTTAGGTAGCTGAAGGCCCATTGGACAAATACCACCAGTCGGTTCTGGAAACCTACCAGATACATCAGGTGGATGAAAAGCCAGGCGAGCCACGCCAATGGACCGCCGAAGCGGAGCTTGCCGAAGTCCGCTACCGCCTTGTTCCGGCCGATGGTGGCCAAGCTTCCCTTGTCCCAATAGACGAACGCCTTCACCCGCTGGCCGCGCAGCCGCGCCCCGATCCCGTTGGCCGCAAACCGCCCCATCTGCATTGCCGCCGGGGCCACTCCAGGAACCATTCCGCCATCGGGCTGCTTCACATGGGCCAAGTCTCCCACCACGTAAATGTCCGGATGCCCGGGCACATTCAAATGCTCGTCCACCAGCACCCGGCCCGCTCGGTCGAGTTCCACTCCGGTGCGTTCATGGAGGATTCTCCCCAGCCGGGACGCCTTCACGCCCGCCGCCCAAAGCACCGTTCGGCAAGGCAGTAACTCCCGGCCGCGAGGCCCTTCCACTTCCAGGCCATTGACGTTGATGTTCACCACCTTCACCCCGGTCCGTGCCCGCACGCCCAACCGGATCAGAGCCCGTTCAGCCTGCAACGAGAGGTCAGCCGGGTAGGTCGGCAGCACACGGTTAGCCCCCTCAATCAACAAAATGCGCGCCCGGTCGGTCTGAATATGCCGGAAATCCCGTTTCAGAGTGTCTCGGGCGATCTCTCCTAGCGTCCCAGCCAGTTCCACCCCGGTGGGACCCGCACCGATGACGGCGAAGGTCAGCCAGCTCAACTGTTTATCGAGGTTCGTTTCGCGCTCGGCGGCCTCAAATGCCAGCAGCACACGCCTGCGAATCTCAGTGGCATCGTCAATCGTCTTCAGGCTGGGGGCGAAGGGCTCCCAGTGGTCGCTTCCGAAATACTGCCCTCCCGCCCCGGTGGCGACCACCAGGGAATCATAGGGAAGGCTGCCGCTTTCAAGGTGAACCACCTTATTGTCCGGATCCAGATCCCGCACTTCAGCCAGCAGCACCTCTACATTTCGGTTCTTCTTGAAGATCGCCCGCAGCGGATAGGCAATATCACTGGGGGAGAGTCCGCCAGTGGCCACTTGGTACAGCAAGGGCTGGAAGAGGTGATAGTTACGGCGGTCGACCATCGAAATGGAAACCGGAAGCTTTGCCAGCGCCTTCGCCGCGTTCACCCCCGCAAACCCGCCGCCCACAATCACCACGCGATGTGTCTGCTGTGCCATCTTCGCTGTCCCCCCTTCGTTGGATGCGAAACGAGCCAGAAGGCGTCAAACCAGCAGCTACGAAGATCTCAGGCACTTTCCTTGCCGAGGCCCATCTGTCGCAACAGGATGTACTCAGTGAGATTCTCAGTGGTGAGCATTCCAATCAATTCATCCTCACGCATCACCAGTGCCGCGCTGCCCGCGTTGGCCAGGAGGGACATCGCCTCCGCAAGATCCATCTCCGGTTCCACCCGCACATATTCCCGCTCCATGTGCCCGGAAATGTAGGCATCCGGCCCATCCTGCGCCATCGCCCGCAGCAATCCAGAGCGGCCCAGTAACCCCATCACCCTGCTCCCCAGCATTACCGGGAAATCTTGTTGCGAGGTCGCCAGCAACAGGTTTGCCGCATCGCGCAGCGTCTGCCCGTGCTCCAAAGTCTGGAACTGCGACACCATTGCCGCCCGTACAGGCACCCCCTGTGTTACGCTCCTGCCGATGGACATTGCCCGTTCCTGCGAAGCACCCAGATATACAAAGAACGCGATAAACAGCAGGAAAATCTGGAAGGTCAGCAGCGCATAGATACCCATAAGCACTGCCATGCCGGTTCCGATACGCGCCGCCATTTGCGTGGCTTCCACTTCCGGCCGCCTCCGCGCCAGCAGCGAACGCAGAATCCGGCCGCCATCCATCGGCAGCGCCGGCAGCAGATTGAACAGCCCCAGGATCAGGTTCCCGATGGCAATGCGCTCCACCAGATTGGTT
>JAHCHD010000245.1 GCA_026129915.1 Bryobacterales bacterium | reverse complement strand
TACGCCGGAAATGGCTCCGTACCCGGAGACTGATTGCGCTGATATCACCCCTGACGCCAGCGAAATCGCCACGCAGAGGAAAAGGATAGACAGTGATTTCACGAAACGAACCTCCAATCCTGGAGGTTAGCGTTTCCACATTTCAGGACGATTTAGTTGCGGTGAATGGTTGATGACACAGAACCCCGAAACGTTGATTGGCCTTCAGCGAAGCATTTCGCACCGGGCCTTCAGCGCGTCCGCCCGGTTCGGCGGATAGCTGCCCCCCCAAATGGCGTTCTCCCAACTGCCGTAGGTGGGATTGGGTAGCATGATCCACTTCGTTCCCAGATACGCACCGTACGGAGCCACGGCATACATCCGCTCCTCGACACCGGCACGCACACCGCTCATGAAGTCGTTGGCATCGTCGCCTACCAGCAGTACAATGCGATAACGGCTTGCCACATAGCGCCGCCGGCTCGCCTTGTCGCTACCCCAGCCTGGAACTTCTCCCGTCAGCAGCAAGTGATCGGCATCGGCGAAGGGCAGGCCCTCAGCGGCCAGGTTTCGCACCGTATCCGCCTCGTGCTTTGGTTCGCGATTGGTGACATAGAAGATCTCCACTCCCTTGGCGGCTGCCAGTTTCAGAAACTCCGCCGCCCCAGGGATGGCCTTTGCCTCCGCCTTGCGCACCCATCGATCCCAGTCTTCCTCGCGGAACAAGCCCGTGGGGCTCTTCATCGCCTCCACCTGCGCGGGGCTGTTGTCAAGCACTGTCTCATCCACGTCCAGCACCACCGCCGGCGGTAGGTTTTCGTAGCCTGAAGTCTGCTCAAGCGCCGCCGTCCAGTTCCGGTCAGCCAGCCCCCGGTCGAGCATCAGGGACGCCAGCCGAAAGGCTTGGGTGGTGACATGCCGGTATTCCAGCGAAGTCCGCACCCACAGCACGGCATTGATGTTCTCGTGCGTCCCGGCGGCCGGTGCGCAGGCGCCTGTGTTCAGGGCGTCCTGTGATGTGCCAGTACGGGGCAGAATCGCCACCAGCAACGCCATCGCCAGCCAAGCACTTCTTGCCATCCGTTTCACCTCTCGTCTTTGATATCACACGCACGCATTGGGCGCGGCACTTCCTCATTTTCGGACTTCGCAAACGCTGTCCGTGACCCTTGGCCGGCTGTAATTCGAATGTTGCGGAAGCGCACCGCGTGTTGATGGGGTCATCCGCCATGCATCTGCAGTCCGATGGCGCCTTTCGGTGAAGGGAGCCCGCGGAAATCGTTCACTTGCTGATCGTCCACGAACACTTGCACGCGGTCCCCCTCACACGCAATCCGGTAGCGGTTCCAGCGTTCCTCGCTGTCCGCCACCTTGTCGCAGGGCCGCCGGTTGTAAATGGACCCTGTCAGGTTCTTTGGGTCGTTATAGTCCAGTTGCACTTCCACCCCATCGGTGGCTCGCTGCCCCGGCCGGGTATCACCGCGCGGGCCAAACTCGCGCCACGGCTGCCGGATGAAGATACCGCTGTTGCCGCCCTTGGAAATCCAAGATTCGAGTTCCAGCGTGAAGTCAGTAAACTCCTCCTTGGTGAACAGATAGCCGGGCCCCCTTGCGTGGGATGCGATCAACAGACAATGGCTCCGTCTTCCACGGGCCACAGTCCCACGGCAACCTGTTTCCAGCCACCAATGTCCGTGCGGTTGAACAGGCTGCGCGCGGTGGCGCCGCGTATGGGGCTGGTAGCCAAGGCCGCCGCTGTCGCGCCAGGAACTGCCTGCCTTGAAACCTTCATGTCCAACTCAAACTCCTTGCGGTCGTTTCGCCAAACGTCCTGAGTGCTTCAAACATGTTCCGCCAGGCGACCACTGACCTACTTCCGCTGCACAAGCAACAGCCAGTCCTCGCCGCTAGGTGGCGCAAGCGGGATGGTGTCCTTGCGCAGCAATTCGAGCGGCGTCTGCCGCACACCCGTCCTGGGATCAACCCAGATCGCCCGAGCGCCATTCTGGAAGGAGTAGGTATTCAGCTCTGGCGTTGTGCCCGCCGGCACATAGCAAAGTGCGAACTCGCGAGTGTTGCTGCGCCCGCACTGGATGTAGTTGCTGTAGTCTTCCTTCACCGGAGGTCCGCCCAGGATGGCGCGCGTCGGTTCGAGTTTCCACCACTCCATCGCACCCAGCACCTCCGCCATCACCTTGATGCCTTCCACCCCAGGGTTATCCAGAGAAGCGAACCACGGCATCGCCGATCCGGAATTCGGATGGTTCAGCGGGACGCCGATCTCTTTCATCCACGGCCACACTCCATGGGTTCCGTACGTGATGCCTGCTGGAGGCCCCCCCAGCACGCTGTACCACGACGCGCGGCGCACGTCGTAGGCGTCGATCACCTTTTCTTCCCGGTAGCTCGTATGGTTTTCATAGTTCGGCTCAGAGTCAAATACGGGGCGAGCTGGCTCAATCTTCCATCCTGCGGCCGTACCCTCGGTGGCGTTCCACTTCCACTTGCGGGCATCACTGCCGTGCCCGGTTTGGTAGTTCAGAAAGTCGAGCCAGGGCTCGTCCTTCAATCCGGGCCAGGGGTCCTGCATGCCGCGTGGATGAAGCGAGACCAGGTTCGTCTTGCGCTTGGCCGGGAAAACCTCGCGGCCGATGGCCTTCCATCGGTCGGCCTTCTCCTCGCGGTAGTCGCCGTCACCGCCAAGGAACCACATCACATGATAGGCGTTGTATCGCGCCACGATGTACCGGGCCAGCAGCGCCGCCTGCTCCTGCTGCAGCACCTCGCCAGGAGATTCGCGGCGGTTACTTGTGAGCGCCCACAGCGCCACCGGCAGTGCTACAAACTCATTCTCGTTCAGCAGTTGAAAGTGCCGGTCCATGCGCTGAAAGAACGAGGGGTTCACAGTAATAGAGTCAATTCCATCAAACGCCTTCTGGCCTTCCCGGTCAGCGTACGCGGCTCGCCACTGCGTAGTGACGAACTGGATGGTGTTGAAACTCTGTTCCTTGCGCTCCTTCAGATAGCGCACCCACTCTTCCTCATCGGAAAGCAATGCTCCATTCCACGCGGTATCAGACACAAGGAAGAAGGGCGTCCCATCGGCATGGGCAAACTGCCGCCGGCTTTCCGAAAGGACAATCGGGCCGCGCTTGTATAGCCGGTTGGGGCCGTTGTACTCAACGGCAGTGAACACATCGGAAGGCACATTCAGTCCCGCGTTGCCTGCATCAGAGCAGCGCACGCGATAGGTGTGCGGGCCAAGCATGCGCGGCATATAGCGGAACTTCCATATACTGAACCCGTCCCAGAAAGCCTCCACCTCCACCGTCCGCCCGCGCGGGTCCGTAATCTCCACGGTTACCTGAACGTCTTGCAGGGGATTCGCATACGGCTTGGCCGAGAGCATGCTCTCTTCGTAAATCTGATAGCGCACCGCCTGCTTCTGCGCCCATCCAGTTGCGGTATTCAGCAGCAGCGCCACGGCAAGAATCCAAAGGGTAGCGACGAATCGAGGCATCAGGTGAGTGCTCCTTCATGCACGCGCGGCTTTCCAGATGAGTACCCGCGGGCAGCCTTTCCGGGCTGCGCCTCCTATTGTTTCGCGAAGCCCGCGCCTATGCCAAGCGGTTCACCGCCGGAAGTCAGCCATCAAGGCATGATTCCGGCTATCCAAGCGAGTAAACTGCGGGTATCATGAAGCACTTATGGTTCGCTCTCTGTGGGCTGCTTTGCTGCGCAGTGGCGGCTCCGCAGCTATGCGCCCAGACACCCGTATGGTCCGACGAGTTCTCTGGCCCTGCTCGCTCAGCGCCCGACCCGTCGAAGTGGGTCCACGACCTTGGCGCCACCGGTTGGGGCAACGCCGAACTGCAGAACTATACAGATTCCCGTGAGAACTCCTTCCTTGATGGCAAGGGGCATCTCATCATCCGCGCCATCAAGACTGGCGACATGCAATTTACCTCCGCGCGTCTGAAGACCAGCGGCAAGTATGCAGTGCGGTATGGCCGCATTGAAGCCCGCATGAAGTTGCCTTTTGGCCAGGGCATTTGGCCTGCCTTCTGGATGCTGGGCAACCAGTTCCCCAGCCAGGACTGGCCGCAATGTGGCGAAATCGACATTATGGAGCACATAGGCAAGGAGCCCTCCACCATCTATGGCACCATCCATGGCCCAGGCTACTCAGGTTCCTCGGGCATGCCGGGCAAGTACGCGTCAAAGGACGGCAAGCCCTTCTCAGACGGCTTCCACGTCTACGGTGTCGACTGGCGTGAGGGCGAAATCCGCTTCCTGGTAGATGGCAATGAGTTTTCGCGTGTTCGCCGCCAGGACATTCCCGCGGGCAAGCAGTGGGTGTTTGACGAGCCCTTCTTTCTGCTGCTAAACCTGGCGGTGGGCGGGCGCTGGCCGGGCTATCCCGACGCCACTTCCAACTTTCCGCAGGATCTCACGGTGGATTGGGTTCGGGTGTACCAATAGGCCACCGTCAATTCGGCCACCGCCAGCCGTGCAAAAATGCAACGGGCGGAGCCGGCCCGAAGACCAGCCCCGCCCAACGCTCTGCGAGGAATTGATTGCTGGAAGCGGCTTAGCCCGCAGCCGCCGTGGCGCTTTCTGCCGGACGCTCTTTCCACAGGGCGGCGATGTACTCGCGGTTCATGCGTCCGATGTTCTCCAGCTTGATGCCCTTCGGACACACCGCTTCGCATTCGCCGATATTGGTGCAGTTACCGAATAGCTCACTATTCATCTGCATCACCATGCCGCGTGCGCGCTCGGTTGCTTCCACGCGTCCCTGGGGCAGCAGGTTCAGGTGTGAAATCTTTGCAGACGTAAACAGGGAAGCCGATGCGTTCGGGCAGGCTGCCACGCAGGCGCCGCAGCCAATACAGGCTGCCGCATCCATTGCCAGATCAGCGTTTTCTTTCCGCACGGGAATGACGTTCGCATCCACGGTACTTCCCGTGGCCACGCTCACATAGCCGCCCGCCTGGATAATGCGGTCAAACGCGGAACGGTCCACCACCAGATCTTTCACAATCGGAAAGGCGAGTGCCCGGAAGGGTTCGATATATATCTCGTCCCCATCCTTGAAGTGGCGCATGTGCAACTGGCAAACGGTGGCGCGGGGCTGATGGCCGTGCGCCACACCGTTCACCACAAATCCGCAGGAACCGCAGATGCCTTCACG
>JAHCHD010000244.1 GCA_026129915.1 Bryobacterales bacterium | reverse complement strand
CTATACCGCCTTTTTCTCCCCAACCCTACCTGGTGGTGTTTTTCCACCGTGTGGGGGGCGGGACACCCGGCCCGCCCCACTGCTTTCATACCCTTAGTTTGTACGTTCTGCTACCCTTTCGGCGTCGTCCAGGCCACCCGGCCTCCCGTATCCGCAAGATAGCGCAGGGCCTCCTGATGCGTAAGCATCTGGGCGTCGAGCAGGTTCTCCGGGGAATGGAAGAACGGCTGCCCGTTGCGCTTTCCTTCGTTGAAGTCGAAGGCAGGCGATTCCACAGTCACCGACAGTGCACCGCAATGCAGATTCAATGCCGTATCCAGATTGTGGTTAAACGCCCGCTCCCGCGCCGGATCCGTCGTCTCTGCCACGTTATCGCTACGCTGCAAACCCGATTCGGTCAGCGGCGTCATAATGCGACGGTAGAGCTCATCGAATACCGGCGTCAGCACCGGCTCCGCGCTTGGGCGCAGCGGATGCAGAAAGTTCGCCCCGGTGTGCATGTTCAGGATCAGATCTGGACGCTCCGCCGTGGCCAGCCGGTAGAGAGCGCGCGTCTCAGGTTGCGGATTCTCCATGAAATCGTCGTGCTGAATGTTCACACCCGCATCGTTTGGATAGCCGCCGGGAAATTGCGTGGTGCGGAAGTCCAGCGGAATATGCTCCTTGCACTGCGGCCAGCCAATGATCGAACCGTCCGGCTTCGCACCGGTGTTGAAGTATTCGTGCAGCGTATGGTCAGTCCCTTGAAATTTCAGCATCCGCAGGGGTACACGCACTCGGCCGTCCACGTTGGTTATGGGGATCACCACGATACGCCCGACGCGCCCCGCCGCCTCCACCAGCGCCGGCCACCGTTTGCCGCGCAGGTCGGTGCCGGTTTCAAGCACGGCTAGCAGGTTCACCGCACCCATGATGCCCTCGAACTCACCGCCATGCACCGCGGACACACACCAGTAAACCGTCCGCTTCCAGTCCGGCCCCAGGTACGCGCGCACATCGCGGAACCCCAGTGCGCCAGAGAAAGTGGATGTTCCCTTGCCCCGCCGCTGGTCTCCGTAGAACACCGCGCGGATCTCCCGCCCTCCCGCTGTCTGCCCGATCGCGGCTACCCGGCCCGTGCGCACCTTCGTATCCAGGAAGCGCCGCACCTCTTCCGCGGTACTCACCCAGAACGGAGGAATGTTCTCCTCCTCCACCAGATGGGAAGCGGGAATCGCAAAGCGTGCCTGCGCGTTGGCAGCCACCAGGGATGTTGTGGCGAAGGAAAGCGCACTGCGGCGGGTGATCATGCTAGGCATTCTATCGCCACGCTCGCGATTACGGGTTCAAATAAGTGGCCAGGATCGGAGCGAGGGTCTGCTGCTGGCGGCTGTAGCGAACACGCTCCGCGCGCACAATCGCAATCAGGTTCTGCGCGCTTTCCGCAATGTTGTCATTGACGATGGTGTAGCCGTATCGTTCGGCGTATCGTACCTCTGCGGAAGCCTCCTGCAAGCGCCGCTGGATCACTTCTTCCGCATCCTCTGATCGCTTCCGCAGCCGCTGCTCCAGCACCTCGCGCGACGGCGCCACAATGAAGATGCTCACCGCATCTGGCCGCTTGGCCATCACCTGCATACCACCCTGCACATCAATGTCGAGCAGCAGATCGCACCCTTCTGTTTCCGCCTTCTGCGCATAGCGCTGGTGCGTGCCGTAGTAATTGCCGAAGACCTCGGCGTATTCCAGAAATTCTCCCAAGGCAATGCGCTGCTCGAATTCCGCTCGCGAGATGTAGTGGTAGTGCTGCCCATCCACCTCCGCGCCGCGCGGGGCGCGCGTGGTATAGCTCACTGAGAATGCCAGTCTTGGCGACTGCCTGATGAGTTCGTTCACCAGCGTGGATTTGCCGGAACCGCTGGGGGCGGAAATGATAATCACCATCGCGATTTGCCTCGCACCTACTCCAGGTTCAGCGCTTGCTCGCGCATCTTCTCGATCTCTGCCTTCATCGTCAAACCAGCCTTGGTAATGCGCAGGCCGAAGTCACCGGTGTTGGCAGTCTTTGCCAGCAGCGTGTTCGCCTCTCGGTTCATCTCCTGCAGCAGAAAGTCGAGCTTCTTGCCGATCTCGCCGCCCTGGTCCAGCAACTGACGTAATTCGTGAATGTGTACCTGCAGGCGGGTGATCTCCTCGGAAATATCGGTCTTATCCGTGAGGATGGCTACTTCCTGCGCCACACGCTGCGGATCGAGTGCATGGCCGTTCAGCAGGTCGCTAAGGCGCTGGCGCAGGCGGTTGTGGAAATACTGTGAGGCCTCCCCCCTCAGTTCGCCAGCCACGCTTGCGGCGTCGGCGACAATTGCCGCGCGTTGCAGCAGGTCTTCGAGAATCGCCTTGCCTTCGCGCTCCCGGAACGCGCGGTGCTCGGCCAACAGCCTGTCAAGCGCCACCAGTAACTGTGCGGCAAACTCAGCGGGATCCGATGCCTCCTCTTCAGTAAGCATCCCAGGCACACGCAGCGCTCCTTCAATCACCGGCGATGCCCCCGTGTTCGCCAAGTCTGTCGCGCGCCGCCACGCAGCGAGCCAGGCCTGGAAGAGGGGTTCATTGAGCTGAAGATTGCCATTGCCTCCGTTGCGCCCCATCTGTACGCTCAGTTGCACATAGCCGCGGGTGATCCACGTTCGCAGCCGCTTGCGCACTTCATTCTCCAGCGCCTCCGCCGCTGACGGCAGATTCAGTTGCAGGTCGAGCGCTTTGTGGTTCACGCTCTTCACGGTCAGCACGCAATCTCGCCCTAAGATGTGGGCGTTCAATCGGGCAAAGCCGGTCATGCTGCGGGTGGGGATCGGTGTCGTGGTCATGGCTGGGTTACCGGTTCAATGTCCTGGAACTGCATGTCATACAGTTTGCGATAAAGTCCGCCGCGGGCCAGCAGTTCCTCGTGCGTGCCCTGCTCCAGAATGCGGCCTGCCTCCAATACGAGAATGCGGTCCGCGCGGCGCACAGTGGCCAGGCGGTGGGCGATCACAATCACCGTGCGGTTCTGCATCAGGTTGCCCAGCGCCTGCTGCACCAGCATCTCACTTTGCGTGTCGAGGTGGCTGGTGGCCTCGTCAAGTATCAGAATTGGCGGATCCTTCAGCAGCGCGCGCGCAATCGAAAGTCGCTGCCGTTGTCCGCCGCTGAGCTTTGCCCCGCGCTCGCCCACCAGGGTGTCGTAGCCATTGGGAAAGCCGCGGATGAACTCGTCGGCGAAGGCGTTGCGCGCGGCTTCTTCCACTTCCTCGCGGGTAGCCACTGGCCGCCCGTAGCGAATGTTGTGAAGCACGGTGTCGTCAAACAGCACGGTATCCTGCGCCACCATCGCAATCTGGCTGCGCAGGCTCTTCAGCGAAAGCGAACGGATGTCGTGGCCATCAATCAGGATTCGCCCTTGTGTGGGGTCGTGGAAGCGCGGCACCAGATTCACCAGCGTCGTCTTGCCAGCGCCGCTTGGGCCCACTAGCGCCACCACCTCACCCGCCTTCACCTCAAAGTCAAGGCCGCGAAGCACTTCCTGGCCGGGTGCTGATCCGTAGGCGAAGCGAAGCCCCTCAAAGCGGATGCTCTGCTGAAATGCGGGCAGCATTGTTGCATCCGGAGCATCCTGAATCTCTTCTGGCGCGGCGAGATACTCAAAAACTTTCTGCGAGGCCCCAAGGGCTTGCTGGAAAATGTTATGAATTCCCGTGAGCCGCTTCACCGGTTCATACAGCATCAGCAGCGCAATCACGAAGCTGGTGAACTCACCCGCGCTCATTGTGTTCTCGAGAATGCGCAACCGCGCGTAACCCAGCAGAGCCACAATGGTGATGGCGCCGAAGATTTCGATGATGGGCGAGGCCAGCGCCTGTTGCGCCACATAGCGCAGGTTGCTCTTCTTCAGCGTCTGCGCGGCGGCGCGAAAGCGGTCGCTCTCCGTATCTTCCATGGTGAAGCTCTTCACCACCTGATAACCGCTGAGAGTTTCCTGCAGAATCTGATTGACGCCCGCGGCCGCGTCCTGCGCCCGGCGTGTCGAGCGCCGGATGCGCTTCCCGATGCGCACCGTCGGAATCAACACAAAGGGCAGCACGGTAAGGCTCACCAGCGAAAGCCGCCAGTCGTATTGGAGGATCACGAATAGCAAGGCCATTGCGGTGAAGCCCTGCCTCAACAGGTCCGCCAGGATGTGCGATGTGGCCACCTGAATCTTTTCGAGATCCAGCATAATCGCCGACATCATCGCGCTCGTATTGTTCTGCTCAAAAAAGCGGGCGCTCTGCCTCAGCACTTTGTCGAACACGCGCTGGCGCAGGTCTGTGATGGCGGAAAAGCCCACGTAATTCACCAGATAGTTGCCCGCATAGTCGCAGAGCCCTTTCGACAGGAACACCACCAGGATGGCGAAGGCCACCATCTGCCAGGAGTCCCCGAGGAAACCAGGCACCAGGTCGTCGAGATAGATGCTGCGTCCCAGCGCCGGAAGGTTCAGCAGAAGCACCTTCTGCGCCGCCGCTTCCGGTTGCAGTACACGGTCGAAAATTGGCTTGATGAGCAGCGCCAGCATGCCCTGCGCCAGCCCCACGTAGGCCATCAGCACCACTGACACTGCCAGGTGCGGCGAGTACGGTCGCGAATAGCTCAGGAGCTTGCCCAGGTCTCTCATGCCCGTGGCTCCCCGCTAGGCCTGGCAGTGCTCGCTGCAACGCTCGCCAGGTGATCCGCGACCGTCTCTGCCGCGATCTCCGCCACGGGCACATGCACAATCTGCCGCAGTTGCGGGCAGCGCCACGGCGCCCACACTACCGGGTCGCTGCCGCCGAACAGCACCACACCCGGCCGGCCAAAGGCGGCCGCCACGTGCGCGGGTCCGGAATCGTTGCCCACAAACAGAGAGGCCCCCGCAATCAGGCCCATCACGTCCTTCAGCGGAGCCCCGGCCACACCCGCGTAGCGCGCAAAAGGTGCCAGTTCTCGCTCGTTCGCACCGATAAACACGGGCTCCAGATGGTGCTCGCGCTCAATCTCTTCGGCCAGGGCGCAGAAGCGATCCGCGGGCCAGATCTTCTCCGGCGCGGTTGCCTGCGGGTGCAGCACGCAGTAGGGGCGGGTGCGCACGGCGACCGGGGCCACTAGCCTCGCCGCTGGAATTTCCGTGCGCGGCAAACCCAGGTGGAAAAAGGCAGAGGCCACGTGCTCGGCCGTGTGTACCTTG
>JAHCHD010000243.1 GCA_026129915.1 Bryobacterales bacterium | reverse complement strand
CCAGTATTGATTCCAGCTCTTCTGCTTCTCTCGGTGCTCTTCCTTGGCGCACAGGAATCCCTAGGTTTGAACGACAAGTTGTGGACGGAAAGTCGACTCATCGCCTTCGAGAACCGGCAGAAAACCGAGGCTACCATCACGGTGCCTTATGGGGAAGTTCTTTACGGGGAGCTGTTCTCGATTACAGTTCGCTTACACAATCCAACTTTGTCAGATTTGGAGCTACCCCTGGCTTTCGACGTTCGGAGTGGAACTATCTCCATCGAAAAAAAAGATTCGCGGCAAGCAAAGACGTTCGGCCTGGAGTATTTTCGAATGGCGCCAGACCCGCAAGCGGTGAATCCGACATGCCCCACGTTTTTTCTAAAAGCGGGTGAAACACTTACGCAAGCTTTCTGGTCAATCCCAAGCATGAATCGGTTCTCTCTCAATCTCGGTCTTCATCCGGGAGAGTATCGGTTGGTATATCAGTATGGGCCTTCGAACTACGCTTACTTCAAAGTTCTTGGCTCATTACCTATGGAGATGTTCAAGGTAGTAGAGCTCCCGGATGTTGGCCCGAGGGATCAAACGGTGCGACGAACTGCATTGTTCACGATTCAACTGGGAGAAGATCGGTGGCTGTTTCAAGTGCTGCCGACTATAAGGGGTGGTCTCGAAAAAAAGTACTTGGATCTTTGGCCCAAACTCACGACCGACCAGATGGAAACCTTTACCCGCGTGGCGCGCCTGCCCGGTCCCCTCACCCGCCTCGAAGCGAGACTCATCGGCGATTCCACATTGCATATTGAGTTCGAAATCACAGGTGGTACCAGCCGAACCATTGAAACGAAGGTCAATACGGGCGAGTTGATTCGCGAATGGTAGCGTCAATCTCGAAGCAGCGGATCGATCACCCGCTTCCAACTGATTCCGAAAAAGATCCCGTAAAGGAAGACGTCATGACTATCACTTATCTATACCGTGCGTTGATCTCGCTCGCGCTAATGCTTGCATCCTTGTGCTCGGCGCAGGGTGCCCCCGATGAGTCCGTCTGGACCGAGCAGCGATAAGCTGTTTTTTTTATCTTGAAAGAATCAAAGTGGAACTCTCGTTGCCGCACGCCGTCTTCGTTTACGGCGAAAGATTCCCGATTACAATTACCCTCCGAAATCCCACTTCTTCCTCGCTTGAGCTTCCGATCCTCTTCCGGTATGGCACGGGAACGATCGTGGCCGAGCAAAAGGATTCTCGCCATGCTAAAGAACATGGCGTGGAATATTGGCCGACTTCACCCGCAGAGTTCCCTATTGATCCCACCTCTCCCACGTTTTTCCTCCCCGCCGGCACGAACATGGTCCGCAGTCTCTGGTCGTCATCCACTATGGAACTCTTCTCTGTATCGATGCCCCGTAGCGAGGGAAAGTACCGCGTCAGGTACACATACGGCCCATCCAATACCGTTTACTTCGACGTACGCGAAGCAGCAACGGTGAATTTTGTGGAGATCGTCTCGCTCGCGGCTCAGGACCCGGGAGGCGGCGGTGCCATGACGGTTGCCGTGTTCTCGGCTCGAGTGGATGACGAATGGTGGCTATTCCAGACATGGCCCATGTCTTCCGCACGCCTCCCAGCCGACAGACTGAAATCCGGAACCCCTTTAAACACTGGAGATCTTTCGTCGTTTGTACGAATTGCTCGGTTGCCAAGCCAGATTGGGCGCCTGGGCGCCAGCCTTATCGGGGATCAAACGCTCCATATCGAATATCAGACACAAGATGGCTCCAACCGCACGATCGAAACCGAGGTCACAAGCGGAATCGTATTGAAGCAATGGTGAGACCAAACCAGGCCAAAAAGTGGTGAATGTCCCGATTTTGCCCGCCGCCGTGCGCTTGTGCGGGGAGTCCGTCGCGGGTGGAGCGGGCGATTGGGTATGTGGAATCGCAGGAGGAGCATCCTCGCGTGCGGAGCTTTGCGGAGGAGTCTCTCGATTTTCTGGAGCAGGGCGGGGTGGTGTACGGCAGATGGTTCAGGGCGGCTTGGGTGGGGGCGGCGGGAGCCGCCCTCGCTTTGCTTCGGGCTCTGGAATTGTGGGGATGGGATGAACCCCCGGGCTTACGCCGCGGGGCTGTCCTCTATGACGCGCCCTCGCTTTGCTTCGATTTCGGGGACACCAACCTCGAAACTTCGGTGAGAGGACTGGTCCCGGTAGGTTCCGGTTGGTTCCATTTTCCGAAGATCGGGTTCGAGCCAGGCCCTCCGTTCTTTGGTGGCAAACACCAAGTGATCCCAGAGCCGGCAATGGGAAACGGACATAAGGCGTGTCACCCCACTCGGGGCTCCTTTCTAGATGCGATGAGACGGGGCGCTCACGCACCCCGCTGGCCTATATCGCCCGGCTAGCCGGGCATACGCTCCCCCGGGTTGGCGGTAGAGCGACCACTCCAGCTGCGTCGGATGTACAACCTATCAGTGGCCCAAGCAGCGGGAAGTTCTCACAGATAAAGCCCGATGCTGGCTAATTTCTCCAGGAATGGAGCGGCTTTATCAGAGGCGCGCCCCATGCGCGCGGGGGCGGGGTTGGGCGTCGGGCGGAGGCGATGAAAGGTGCCGGAACGCTTGGCGATGGATCGCGGCCAAGATGTAACTGCGCCTTCGCCTTTCCGATCAGGGCTTCCCGAGCATGGGTGATTTCCACTCCTGTGCTAATCTCAGCGCATGATGCGACTCATAGGGTTTGTTTGCGCAGCCTGTTTGTGGACGCTGTGCTGGACTTGGGACGTCACCGCGGCACCACCTCCGGCGATGAAAGTGGAAGGGGTTCCCCAGGTTTCCGAGGAACTGATGACGGACCTCACCCGGTATGCCGAGTACCGCACGGCAAGCTTTGCCGCCTGGCATCCTGCCAAACGCGAGATGCTCATCTCTACTCGGTTTGGCAATGTGCCGCAGTTGCATACGGTGGCCGCGCCCGGGGCGGCGCGCACGCAGATTACCTTCTTTGCAGAACCCGTTGGCGGCGGGGAATTCCAGCCCAAGACAGGCGGGTTCCTTGCCTTCACGAAGGATGTGGGCGGGGCAGAGTTCTACCAGATCTTCCTGCTGGATACCGCCAGCGGCCGCACGCGGATGATCAGCGATGGGAAGTCCCGGAACGGTTCGGTGCGCTGGTCGCCTAGCGGCAAGCAGCTTGCCTTCACCTCCACCCAACGCACGGGCCGCGACTTTGACGTCTATGTGATGGACCCAGAGAGCCCCGATAGTGCCCGGCTGGTGATGCAGGCCGAAGGGGGCCGTAGCCTCTCCACGGTGGACTGGAGCCCCGATGAAGCCAAGATTGCCGTGTTGGATTACCGCTCCATCACAGATTCCCAACTGTGGCTGGTGGATGTGGCGACGGGTGGCAAGCAATTGCTCACTGCCCCGCCCGCACAAGGCGAAACGGCCGTGGGTGCTGCCCGGTTCTCGCAGGATGGCAAGGGGCTCTACTACACGACGGATGCCGGTACTGAATTCCAGCGCATCGTGTACGTTTCCCTTGCGGACAGAACCACACGGGAGGTGGCGGCCAGCCGCAACGGCGATGTCACCGCGATTGCGCTCTCTCCAGACGGCGGACGCCTGCTGTATGAGACCAACGAACTGGGGGCCAGCAAGCTGTATTTGATGGAGGTGAAGACGGGCAAGCAACTGCCGCTGCCCGCCCTGCCGACGGGTAGCATCGAGGGTGTCGAATGGCTGCACGACGGCAACGAAATCGGCTTCACGTCCAACAACGCGCAGGGGGGCAACGCGTATTCGATTGACCTGAAGGCAGGGAAACTCATCCAGTGGACCTTCAGCGAACTAGGCGGCCTGCCGGCCGAGGAACTGCGGGAGCCCGAACTGCTGAGATGGAAGAGTTTTGATGGCCTGGAGATCAGCGGCTTCCTGTACCCCGCCGCCGCGCGCTTTGCCGGCAGGCGGCCGGTGATCATCAATATCCATGGGGGGCCGGAGGGGCAATCGCGGCCAGGCTTTCAGGCTAACCGCAATTACTTTATGAACGAGATGGGGGTGGCGATGATCTACCCCAATGTTCGTGGCTCGTCGGGCTTTGGCAAGACCTACGTATCTCTGGACAACGGCCGCAAGCGCGAGGATTCGGTGAAGGACATCGGCGCGCTGCTAGATTACGTTGCCACGCGGCCTGACTTGGATGCCAGCCGCGTGATGGTGTACGGCGGCAGCTATGGCGGCTATATGGTGCTGGCCTCGATGACGCACTACAACGACCGCATCCGTTGCGCGGTGGATATCGTGGGCATTTCCAACTGGGTGACCTTCCTCAAGAACACGCAGGACTACCGCCGGGAGTTGCGCCGCGCCGAGTATGGCAACGAGAGCGATGCCGACATGCGCGAGTTCCTTGAGCGGATTTCGCCGCTGAACCAAGCCGAAAAAATCACCAAACCCCTTCTGGTGATCCAGGGCAAGAATGACCCACGCGTGCCCGTCACCGAGAGCGTCCAGCTAGTGGAGAAGATCCGCGCGAACGGCGGTGCGGTGTGGTATCTGGAAGCCGGCGACGAGGGCCACGGCTTCCGCAAAAAGAACAACCGCGACTTCCAGTTCGCCGCCGAGGTGCTGTTCGTGCGGCAGCACCTGCTGCCCTAGCCGAGCGAAATGGTGGCATTGCGTGCGTGCGGTGATGCCAGAGCGGGAACGCGGAGGACCGGGGGCCGACCTCCTTCCGGATGCCTGGCGGTCGCGTAGAATGGGGGGATGAGGCGGCGCCAGCTTCTGGCTGGTTCGCTGGCTGTGCAGGGCCTGCAACGCCCATGGGGACACATGAGGTAGACCGCTATGTTCCCAAGACTGGAAACATCGAAACTGGCTGGGAGGAATGGATGAAAGCAGAACTGACAAAAGAACACCAATGGCTTCAGAAGCTGGTGGGCGAGTGGGAATACGAGATGGAATCAAGCTGCAATCCCGAGGAAGAACCGAAGAAGTGTTACGGCACGGAGACGATTCGGTCGTTCCGCGGGACGTGGGTGGTGGGAGAAGGAGCCGGCGACATGGGCGATGGGGAGCAATCCATCACACAGATCACGCTTGGCTACGATCCGCAGCAAGGCTGTTTCGTAGGAACGTGGATCGGGTCGATGATGACCTTTTTGTGGCACTCCCGGGGGGAACTGGATCCGACGGAGTAGATCCTGACACTCATTTCGACCGGGCCGTCTTGGACGGACCCGAAGGTGATGCAGTCGTACCGGGACATCATTGAGTTCGTCGACGACAACAAC
>JAHCHD010000242.1 GCA_026129915.1 Bryobacterales bacterium | reverse complement strand
CTTGAGTATTCCCGCGCTTCCTCCACGATAGCGGGTAGATCGTCAGCGAGAGCTTCACGCTCCAAGAACTGCCCCAGCGCTTCTAGCCGGCGATCAATCGACTCCATTCGGTTCTGCACCATCTGGTCGCGCATTACAAACCACACGCTAGTGCCAAAGAGCGCGAGGCTGAGCGACAATGCGGCGAGATACCAGCAGGTCAGCCGAAAGCGGATTGAGCGGAAGGTCAACGTTCGGGCTCCCAGATCCCATAACCAATGCCGCGTTCGGTGCGGATGAGCCGACCGGATTCCCGGGGTTCGATCTTGTTCCGAAGCAGCCGTACAAAGGCATCGAGCGTGTTGGATTCCACGTTTGCACCAACACCCCAAACGCTGTCCATGATAACCTCCCGCGGGACCACGTTGCCTTGTCTACGCATAAGCAACTCCAGCAGTGCGAACTCCGTGCGGGACAGGTTTACCTTCCGGCCGCAACTGCGGACCACGCGCGCTGCGGGGTCAAGTTCCAGGTCGGCGACTCTCAAATGAGGCGGTTGGGGAATGGGCCCCCGGCGGCCGACGGCTCGCAGTCTTGCCAGGAAGACTTCGAAAGAGAACGGCTTTGTAAGGTAGTCGTCAGCACCGCTGTCGAGTCCGCGCACGATGTCGATTGTATGATCGCGAGCAGTAAGCATGAGGATAGGGGTTCGGTTGCGTTCATCGCGCAAACGGCGCGCAAGCGAAAGGCCGTCCATCTTTGGCAACATTACGTCAACGACAATCACATCGAAGACAAGAGCACGCGCGCATTCCAAGCCGACTTCGCCGTCCTGCGCGACAGTTACACCGTGCCCCTCTTCTTCCAGCCCTTGACGCAGGAGGGCAAGCATGCGGGGATCGTCTTCCACCACAAGGATGCGCATGGCAATAACCCTTAATTATGCCCTGGGAATCTGAAAATCTTCTGAAATACCCATCCGGGCACGAACCGTATTCCCAATCCGCGCACCCCCGAAGGGAATCCCGGTGCGCCTATTCGTATTGCAATGCCCGCACGGGGTCGAGGTTAGCGGCGCGGATGGCGGGGATAAGGCCGGCAATCAGCCCCACCAAGAACAGTACACCCGTGGAGACCATCAGGGCCACGGGGGAAAGCTGTAATTGGAGTCGCCCATATTCGTCGCCGAGGTCCTCAAAAATGCCTCCGAGGAATGGCAGTGAGGAGATTACCTGAATGGCGCCAAGGCTTATCGCCAGTCCGAGCAGACCGCCTAGAGCAACAATCAGCAGGGCCTCGCTGAGGAACTGGAGCAGCACCGTTCGCCTGCGGCTGCCCACGGCGCGCATGACGCCAATCTCCCTGGTGCGCTCAAGCACGCTGGCCAGCATGATGTTGGTGAGGCCCACGCCGCCGATGCCCAACGTGAGCGCGCCCACGAAGGCAAGCAGCCCTTGGAGCGCGAGCGACATGCCAGTGATGACACCCATGAACTGGCTGAACGAAAGGATCTCTACCGCCTTCTCATCGGTAGGTGCAAAGCGGTGAATGTTCGCGAGCGTGGCGCGCACCTGGCGAATGGCTTCATCGCGCACCTTGGGAGTGCGTGGCATCCAGATGAGCATGTCGGGATACTGGATGTCCTTGAACAGCCCGGTTGTTTCGTAAGGGATGAACAGACAGTGGTTGTCCGGGCGATTGTAGTTGCTGATTTGTACCTTGGGCTCCAGCACGCCCACAACCTCAAAGCGGATGCCGCCGATGGTAATCTCCTGCCCCATCGCCGGGGCATTCCTGAACAGTTCCTTCGCTACCACAGCGCCAATCACAACGACACGGTTGCGCTGGCTGCCGTCGAGGGCGTTCAGCCAGCGCCCCTGGGCCAGCTTCATGTTCCGCACGATTTGATACTCGGGCCACACCCCGCGTGCGAGATAGTCCTTTTCCGTGGTGCCGTAGACGATCTTGCGGCCGCCCACGAACAACTCCGGCGATAGCGCGGCGATTGACGGGGTTGCTTCCTTCAAGGTATTGGCATCGTCCAGACGCATGCGGATGCGGCGACCGGCGCGCATACCGCCAGCCTGGCTGCTGGTCTGGCCGTTCCAGGTGATGATGAGGTCGGGCCCAGCTGCACGAAATGCAACGGTGAGCGCCACTTCGAACCCGCTGCCATAGGACATGAGAATGAGAAACGACGCCACGCCCCACGCCAGACTCACTACCGTGATGATGCTGCGGCGCCGGTAGTAGCTCAGCGAGCGAAAGGATTCCGCGAAGATCGTGCGCCAGTGCATGGGTTACCTCTCAAAACGAAGCGCGTCCACCGGAGTCATCGCCGCGGCGCGCCACGCGGGGGGAAGGGCAGAGAGCACTGCTACCGTCATTAGCGATGTGCAGACAATCAGGATGGTGCGGTTGCTGATGGGGATGCCCGAAAACATCTCGGGCAGAGGCATCGCATTCACCGCCCCCGCTAGCGACAGAACAAACAGGCAGCCGCCCAGCCCGCTGAGCAGAGCGAGCGCCACGCCTTCGCCGAAGAACTCAGACAGAATCCGGTGACGCGATGCGCCCAGCGCCTTCTTCAGGCCAATTTCGTTGGTTCGTTCGGCCACCGCCATCATCATGGTGTTCATTACGCTTACCCCTCCCAGCACCAGGGTGATGAGCGCGATGATGCTGAGGAAGACTTCCGTGGCATTGAAGATCTGGGCAAACTGTTTGGCGCTCTCCACCGTGTCCCACATGTGGAGGGCGTTGTCGTCGAGCGGGTCAAAGTTGTTATTGCGCGCAAGTAACTCGCGCACCTGGCGCTGCGCCAATTCCCACTCCGCGACGCTCGCAGGGCGGTAGATGATGCTTTGCACGAGGCCGTTGGTGCGGGTCTCGCGGTTGGCCGGCATGTCTTTCAGCAGCACGGAATCGGGAATCAGCACCTTGTCGTTGTCCCAGCCGTCGTAGCTCGAATTCTGGGCTTTGCGCGTCAGGGTGCCCACCACGAGGTAGGGAATGCCCTTGAGGTAGATTCTGGATCCGATGGCGGGCTGGTGCTTGGGAAACAACTGCTCCGCCACCGCCGCGCCCAGCATGGCCACGCGGCGTTCCTGCAGTACGTCCTCGTGGTTGATCTGGCGCCCTTCGCCGAGGGGGAAATTCCGCAGCGCCAGGTAGTGCTCGTTTACGCCAAGGGTAAGGAATTTGCCGGAATTGTGGTCGCTGTTGACATTCAGCCCGAAGAACTTCACTTCCCCGCTGACCACAGAAACGGAGGGTACCTGCTGGCGAATCATCTCCACGTCGCGCTGCCGCAGGCGGATAAAGCGTCCGGCGGGCTGCCCGGGAGCGGGGAGTTCGGTCTTGCCACCCCACACCATCACGATGTCCTTGCCTATTTGGGCCATATTGTTCCGCTGCCCTTCGCGGAAACCGTCGCAAAGCCCGCCCAGCAGTACCAGCGACACCACGCCCCAAGCGATCCCAAACATCGTCAGGAAACTGCGTAGCTTGTAGCGCCACATGTTCGAAAAGGTCTGGCCCGCGAAGGTGCGAACTGGTTCCCACATGGTGATTAACGGCCTCATCGGGTTCTACGTTGAAAACGACAAAGTGTTCCTGCAATTAACAGGAGGTGCCGAAGGATGGCGACCAGATCCGACAGATCCGACGTTTCCGACACGCAAACCGGGTTCTGTTGTGGATTCGGATCCGAGAAATCCGACAAATCCGACGTTTCCGACGGGTTCTGCCGGGCGCGTGTCGCGGCGTGCGGCGTCGTCCGCCCGCGCCAAGCTTCGTATCGTTGCTGGGTAGCGGAGCTGGCGCTTGAATGACGGGCAACGCGAACCCGTCGGAGCCCATTCCCCACTGCGGGCAATCCCGGCGTTCGACCTGCCCGATTATAGCTATGCGGGGGCAAGTGACCATTCATTTCGAGAACGAGGAGAGGGGGCGCCAGGCAGGAATGTCACTCTTATGTGGAAGTTAGACATCAGGCGAAATATTTGCAACCCGCAAAATGGTGGTTGCTACGACGGTCCGCTTGGCGCCGCGACTTCGAACAGCTTGTTGCGGCTGGAGGCGCCTCGCTTCAAGATGACCCCGCTACGCTTTACTCCAAAATGCTTGGCCAGCAACGCCACCACAGCCTCGTTTGCCTTGCCGTCCACCGGAGGTGCTTTTACTTGAATAAGCAGAGAACCGTCTGGGCGAGGTTCCACCGAGTCTGCCTTCGCCCCCGGCTTAACGCGCACCGCAACGGTGATCACAATACAAGACATCGTAGCGCGCCCAACGGGTCCGGTATTGCCGAAACCACGCTGCTACACTGATGGGTGGTATGAGCAAGGAAGCAATCCGGCAGAAGTTATTGGAAATTGGCGTGGTTCCGGTGGTGCGCACCCCATCGGTGGAGACCGCCGTGCTGGCCGTGGAGGCGCTTTATCGCGGCGGCATCACCTGCGCCGAAATCACCATGACCGTTCCTGGCGCGATTAAGGCCATCGAGAAGGTAGCGGACTCCATGGGCGACAAGATTCTGCTTGGTGCGGGCACGGTGCTAGACACGGAAAGCATGCGAGCTGCCCAGCTTGCCGGAGCCCGTTTCTTTGTGACGCCCAGCTTCCGCTTAGCCTGCATTGAACTGGCCCATCGCTACGCGCACCCCATCATGCCGGGCGCGCTGACTCCCACCGAGGTGCTTACCGCGTGGGAAAGCGGTGCCGACATCGTAAAGGTGTTTCCCGCGGGGAGCATGGGCGGAGCCAAATACATCAAGGCGCTGAAAGGGCCTTTCCCGCAGATCGACATGATTCCCACGGGAGGGGTAAGCCTGGAAACAGCGGCCGACTTCCTGCGGGCTGGGTCCTGCGCCATCGCGGTGGGCGGAGAACTGGTAAGCGCGGCCGCGCTGAAGAAGGGCGACTACGCCACCATTGAAAACACGGCCCGCCAGTTCGTCGAGATTGTCCAGAAGACACGCCAGGAACTCGCCGGAGCCTAAACTGGTGGCTTTGCTCGACACACTTGCCACCGGAAGCCGCGTGGCTTTGGTGCGTCTGCGCTCGATGGGCGACTGCGTGCTTACCACCCCTGCCATCCGATTGCTGAAAGCGTTCCGGCCAGACCTGGAAATCGGCGTGGTGGTGGACGACCGCTTCCGGGATATCTATGCTGGCAATCCAGACATCGCAGCCTTGTTTTCGCCCACACGCGCGGCGCTCCTGGCCTGGCGTCCACAGTTGGCGGTGAACCTGCATGGGGGACCGCGCAGCGCGTGGATTACCGCATTTTCACTGGCGCGCTGGCGTGCCGGGTTCGGGCACTTT
>JAHCHD010000241.1 GCA_026129915.1 Bryobacterales bacterium | reverse complement strand
TCTGGAACTGGCACTTCAACATGCCCTTAAGCACCAAGCCGCTGGAAGGCAAACTCGATTGGAATCGCTTCCAGGGCCCTGCCGCACGGCGCGAACTCACGCCGCCCCGCTTCCGCTGGTGGCGCGGCTTCTGGGATTATTCGGGCGGCAACATGACCGACCAGGGCACACATCTGATGGACGTAGTTCAGTGGATGATGGGCGCTGAGCCACCTCTGTCCGCCTACAGCCACGGCACGAATGTGAGCATCCCTGGCATTGAGGCGCCGAACATTTTCGACACCATCTTTGAGTACCCCAGCTTCATGGCCACCTGGACGCTGAACTACCGCACATCGTATGACTACGACTGGTCTATCAAGTTCCTGGGCGAGGAAGCCACGATGGTGCTTGACCGTCTGGGAGCGACGATCTATGCCGAACCTCCCGCGAAGGAAAATGGCTGGCCGGAAGGCTGGGACCTGAAGGTGGCGGAGCGCATCAAGGACGACGGTAACTACGAAGCCCACATGGCCAACTTCCTTGATTGCATCAAGAGCAGGAAAGAGCCGAACTGCCCCATCGAAAAGGGCGCGGCGGCGGTATGCGGCCCGCACATGGCGAACCTGTCACAGAAGCACGAGAAGAAAGTGCACCGGAAGCCCGACGGCACGGTGAAGGTGTAGGCCGCGAAAGTCGCTTCGTCAGGACACTCCGCAATCCGTGAGCACATTTGTGCCTGCATTACGTGTCGCGGATTGGCTGGCAACGCCGCTCCAGGCGATGCGATGGCGCCATGTGCAGCCCGCAAGCAGGCTCCACGAAATTGGCGTAGACGCCGGTCAGCAGGGTTCGATAGAGTAGGCAATTTCAGCCCGGGCGTACCGTCACGTCGTCGGCGTCAGGCGCATTTGAACATCATGGAAAGGGCACTCCAATGAGGACTCCTCTGAAGGTCAAGCTATACCGTTCCGATTTATCCATTGTGGAGGAAGAAGCGGCATCCAGCGTGCAGGAAGCCGCTGAGGCCGGCGGCGGCGTTCTCCGCTGTTTCCCCAGTTTTGTAGGGCGTAAGTTCTGTCTGCCGGGGAAGAACCTGGAGCTGGTGGACGAGGATTACTTCCCCGAGGGGCCCAATGGTTGGGCCATCGACGAGCGCTGGAATGGAAGCGCCATCCTGGCCGATACCGGCAATGGTATCCACGGCGAAGGGCTCTGCCATTTTCATCATCCCGATGGCTACCTGATTCCCATGGATGCCGCCGTCCACAAAGCCCCCGATTTCATGGTGGGGCCAATGTATCGGACCCTCAACGGCACTGGTTTCTACAACAAGGAGTTCGACAACCTTTACCCGCTGGGCCATCACATGCACCCGTTTAAGCCGGAGGCATATAACTTCAACGCCTGGCGCAACAAGCGCTACCGGAATGACTGTCATACCTCCGTAGGCCTGATGGAGTACTTCACGGAGGAGATGCTCGCCGATTCCATTCGCGACTTCATCGCCGGCAAGAATAATCACATCCGCAGTCACGGCCGCAATCTGCTCGTCCGGATGGGCACAGGCTTCCTTACGCCCACCCGCATCCTTCATGGACCGGCGGCGGTGAACACGGAAGAGCCTCAGCGCGACCGCGACGACTTCCGCTTTTACCAAAGCCACGTCCTTGCGCCGGAAGGCGAAGTGTTCCTCGGCCCGGAACTGCTCTTCCGTCACCTGCCGGAAGGGCTCGAAGGCGAAGACCGGGTACATCGCCTGGTGAACGACATCAACCTGCCCGCCAATAAGGATCCCTTCATCGTTGAGAAGCACCTGCTGCTGCCGGTGGTGGATGACGAAGTCAGCGAGGGCGGTTTCCATGACGAGTGGCGCGTCTACGGCAGGGTGAATGGAGACGAGCTCTTCAGCCTCCGCCAGTTCGAACTTGCTCCCGGCGCGGAAGTGATGCTAACCGGCCCGGCAGCCCTCTGCATCCTTCACTTCTGCCACGGCACCGGCACTATCGGAAAGCACCAGGTGGAAGTGAAGTCCGGCATCCGCCTTGGTGAGCCGCTCCACGACGAGTTCGTAATTCCCTACGACGCCGCCAAAGCATCGGGTGGCATCAAGCTGGTTAATACCAGCACCACGGAACCGCTGGTGGGCACCCGCTGCTGGGGACCGGAGGCCTGGGGTCACAAGATGCCCAAAGCGCCGTTGGAAACCTGGCCGCGCTAACTGAGGCGCCGCCACAAGCGGTCTCTCCAGTATCGGAATGGAAGCGGGGAAGCGGAGGGCGATCTGCTTCCCCGTTCTTGTTTGCGCACATCGCATCGCGCCGTAGAGTTGGCCGGGATCGTAGTTCATTTGAGTCTGCCGCATGAGCAGGGTCGCGGCACGGAATGAAGGAGGCTCCGTTACATGCAGAGCAGTGAGATTGTCGATCTTCGTTCCGCGCTGGCTTTCCTGTCTACCATCCCCGGCCAGCTAATCGCTACGCGCGAGCCGGTCGACCCTATTGCGGAACTCGCTGGCGTCTATCGGCATGTTGGTGCTGGGACGCCCGTGATGCCTCCTACGCGCGTTGGCCCCGCGATGCTCTTTGAAAACGTAAAGGGCTACACCATGCCCGTGGTGACTGGGGTGCTGGCCAGTCGCAAGCGCACCGCGCTCCTTCTGAATAGCACCGAGCCCCGCCTTCCCTTTCTCCTTCTGGAAGCGCTCAACCATCCGCGTTCTCCGGTGATGGTGGATGCGGCGTACGCCCCTTGCCATGAAGTGGTGATTCGCCCGCCCTTTGAACTTCGCACCCTCATTCCCGCGCCTACCAACACGTTGCTGGATGCTGGACCTTACTTCAATCTCGGCCTGATCCGTGCCCAGGATCCCGAAACCGGCGAGGCCGATGTCACTATCCATCGCATGTGCGTCCAGGGTTCTGACCGACTTAGCGTCTACTTCGCCCCAAACCGCCACATCGATCAGTTCCGCGCGAAGGCCGAAGCGGCGGGGCGTGCCCTGCCGGTTTCCATAAGCATGGGCCTTGACCCTGCCATCTACCTCGCTGCTTGTTTCGAACCACCCACTACCCCCGTAGGCTTTGATGAACTCACGATCGCGGGCGGCCTGCGAAACCGGCCTGTCGAACTGGTGAAATGCGTCTCCGTCGATGCCGCCGCAATTGCTCGTGCGGAGATCGTTCTGGAAGGCGAAATCCTCCCAGGGGAGCGCATCCGCGAAGACGTGCAATCCAACACTGGCTTTTGCATGCCAGAATTTCCTGGCTACCTCGGTAAGGCCCAACCCGCGCTGCCGGTGATCCGCGTCACGGCGATAACTCACCGCACCAACCCGATCTTACAGACGATCATCGGGCCAGGGGAGGAACACACCAACCTCACGGGAATTCCCACGGAGGCCAGCATCCTGAAGCTCGTGGAGAACAGCATGCCCGGCAGGCTGCGCAACGTCTATTGCCATCCCGCTGGGGGAGGGAAGTATCTTGCTATTCTGCAGTTCCGTAAGGCGGAACCGCGCGATGAGGGTCGCCCCCGCCAAGCTGCGCTGACAGCGTTTGCCGCATTCCCCGAGCTGAAGCATGTCGTGCTAGTTGACGACGACGTCGATATCTTCGATTCGAATGAAGTGCTTTGGGCGATGACCACCCGCTACCAGGGAGATGTGAGTACGGTGTTCATTCCGGGTGTCCGCTGCCACCCACTGGACCCGTCGCAGATTCCCGAGTTCAGCCCCTCCATTCCGGCCCCTGGCATCTCGTGCAAGACAATCTTCGATTGCACGGTTCCCTACGCCCTGAAGGATCACTTTCGCCGGGCTACCTTCGTCGACGTGGACCTGAAGCGCTTTCTGGCCAACGACACTGAATGAGCAACGCCGCTTGCAGAGGCAGCCACTTGCGGTTGCCTAAGGCGACCGCATCTCCGTACGAGATGGCCGTGCCTCACCGCCCTCCACGCTAACTTGCTGGCATTAAGGATCGATGGCGACGAGAGAGATGACCTTTAGTGTCCCCGAGCCACTGGCAGTACAGTTCCTGCGCATGGTGGCCCACCGGACCGATCCCGTTCCGTACGCGAGGCTCTGGCTACGCGACTGAACCGCCATGGGTTTGCTGGAGGCTAAGCCCCGCCCTATTCCCACGTACCGTTGCCGTGCGCCGCGCCGCCGGTCTCTAATTGTGCTCGAGCTAGATCCGGCGTTATGCTATCTGTGCCGTCCGCCAATACGCCCGGAGGTTCAAACCGATGAACGCCTCTCTCACGGCCGTTCGGTTGAGCCAGTTTGCCCTGCGCTTCATCGTGATCGTCTCTTTCACGGCAGCGATCCTGTCATTGCTGTTGTGGTTAGAAGGGGATTTCGACCGGGAGTCTCTTCTCGCTCACAATCGGTTGCGGGACAATCCCGCGATTGTCGCGCTTTTTCGCGCGGTTACCCGTTTCGGCATGTCCGCCATCTGCCTATTGCTGCTCTCATCGGTCATCGCATCCTATCGCTTCCCGGCTCTCCGGCCCGCTCGTCCTGTTCTTCTTGTTGTGCTTTTCGCCTTTTCCGCCGCCACCCTGATCGGGGAACTTCTCAAGGAACTTCTGGGCCGGGCACGCCCGATCACCGACTTGGCCGGGCAGCTCAATGCGGCGGGCAGGCATGGCAGCCCTTCGTTTCCGTCTGGACACGCCGCGAAAAGCCTCGCCTTGGCGTTGCCGTTTGTGTTCATCGTCCCGGCCGGTTCTGCTGTGATGCGCATTGTGAAGCTCGCGCTGATCGTCGTCGCGAGTCTGGTCTGCTATTCGCGGATCGTGCTGGGCGCTCACTACTTGAGCGACGTTGTGGCGGGTGCCGCGCTTGCTCTTGCCTGTATCCCTATCGCCGTGGCAGCAGCGAACGGAGTCTACGCTCGCGGAAGAGTCACGCCCGAGAAGTTGGATTCCGTGGTCAAGAGATTAACGGTCGTCCTGCTCGCCCTGACATTCGGTCTGCCTTTCCTTTAGCGCTGCGTCTGGTCATAGTGAGTCTACGGTTTGGCTTTGCAGGGCACGCCGTCAGAATTCGAAACCGTCCAATCCGGTACCCCTCTCTCAAACGGAGCGTCAACAAACGTGGGGCTGTCAACAGAGAAACCCGAGAATTCGTGGAGTTGAGAGAGGGCATCGCGCCGAACCACCATGGTTGAGTTCGCAGCCCGGACACGCACGTTACCAGCGGGAGAATGGCCGGAAAGCGCAAATACTGGCGAATGTGTGGGATACGGGCGGGCGCTCAAACAGGGAGGCTGTCAACGAAAACGGGCGGCGGAAAGTTCGCGTTTGGCAGAATGGCTCCCCGACATGGATT
>JAHCHD010000240.1 GCA_026129915.1 Bryobacterales bacterium | reverse complement strand
CCGAAGGCTTGGGCAAGATCCTGTTGGACACGGAAGGGATTGCTGACGCCCGTCCATACGGTCAGTTGGTTGGCGTTCCACTCCGCTACGGCAGATCGGGGCTCCATGGGTGCGTGCTGGATGTATGGGATTTCGAAGGTGGCGGATAGCTTTTGGGCGGCACCCTCAATGGCTTGGTTCACATTGGCATCAGAACCCGGACCCTTCCCTTCGGCTGTTTTTCGAAAGTGTTCCCATAGCTGCGCCTGCGAAACCGCAGCAGGCGCCTCCCATTTGGCATATTCTTCGGCGGCATCCGTAGCCTGGCGGGCGGCGAATGCGTTCGGACCAACGAACCCAACGAAGTCCTTATCTCGGACCACCGTTATGCCTTCGAGGTTCGGTGCGCCGCTGAGGTCGAGCGATTGGAGCTTCGCTCCATAGGCAGAGGGGCGCAGAATAGCGCCGTAGTGCATGCCTGGTCGCTGCACGTCCGACGGAAAAGCGTGCGCGCCCGTAACGATATCCTTACCATTCATCCGTCCAAACGAGTTGCCGAGGGTCTTCCATTGGGCTGGAGCCATTAGGGTAACCCCAGACGGTTTGGCCTGCGCTCGCAGGAAATCCGTAGCCCTGGCAAGGTCAGCGTAACTAACCGACTGGCGCGAACGAGGCTCAGTCACTTTCCCATCGTGCACACTGAGAGGGCTTACGTCGATCTTCCAGCGCGAGCCGGCAAGTTGCAGCAGAAGCATGCGCCCCGCTGCGGCGGCTTCGCGGACTGCGGGTACAGTGGACGGCGTGGTGCGGCTGCCGGCAGTGATGCCGTCGTCCGGGGTTAGCGCGGTATCAGCCATTTGGACACTGATCGCGTTGATGGGGACACATAACTCTTCGGCAGCAGCCATCGCCAGTTCTGTGCGAGCGCCTTGCCCTTCCTCCACCTTGCCGTTATATACAGTAATGCTGCCATCCACACCAAAGCGAATACGGGCGTCGATGGCGCTTTGTGGCGCTGGCCGCTGCCCCGCTGCATCCTGACAGCCGACGGCAAGCAGCAGGAACCCACCTGCCACAGTCTGCAGAAACACGCGCCGCTCGACCGGGAAGTGATATGCAGGCGGTTCGAGAAGTTCGTAGCGCTCGGGTTCCTGCGCCCCAACGGGAAGCTGCCTACTGGCCGACATTCTGCACCTCCACAACAACGGGTTTGGCTGCGGACTGCGGAGCTTCACCCCGCGTAAGGGATACCGCCCGGTCAACGGCGGCGAGGATGCGTTCGTAGCCGCAGCAACGGCAGATATTGCCATCGAGCGCGGCCACTGTTTGTTCGCGGTTGGGCGTGGGGTTGGTTTCCAGCAGGGCGACTGTCTGCAGAATCAATCCCGGGATGCAATAGCCGCATTGCATGGCGTTCTCATCCAGGAACGCCTGCTGCACCGGGTGGAGGGTTTCTTGCTTCGCCAAGCCCTCAATGGTGAGCACAGTCTTGCCCTCCGCCCTTCGCGCGGGCGTCAGACAGGAAAGGGTGGGTTTGCCATCCACCAAAACGGTACATGCGCGGCATTGACCCTCACCGCAGCCGAACTTGGCGCCGGTGAGATGCAGGTCCTCCCGAAGGACATCAAGCAGTGGGCGGTTAAGGTCGGCCTCAATAGTGCGAGGCTGCCCGTTCAGGGTGAACTTGTAGGTGGGCATATTTGCTCCTTTGTGATCCGCGATGGGAGGCGCGGCTCGCAGGCTTGTTCCCGATTGTATGGCATCGCGAACTGGCCGTGGGCCAATTGGGCTGCACCCCGCGATGGGAATTCCCGCAATACAATGAAGTGACCGTCGCAACCGCCTTGGAGTTTCGCCATGCACCGACGCCAGTTTCTTGCCACCACCGCTTCGCTGACCGCTGCTGCCCCAGAGGCGCTGGCCCAGAGTATACCGGGCGCGCCGATTAAGCTGGGGCTAGACCTATTTAGCGTGCGCGACCAGGGGTGGAGCGCGTTTGAAATGCTCGACTACGCCGCCCGCCAGAAGGTGAAGTACGTCCAGTTCTCCGTGACGCGGTTTTATGGGCCGCAAGACCCCGCCCACCTCCACAAAGTGCGTGCGCATGCCGATGCGCTGGGGATCAAGCTGGAGACGGGCATGGATTCCATTTGCCCATCGTCCACCCGGTTCCCCAAGGACGACGGCACGGCCGAGCAGCAACTTTTGCGTCAGTTGGAGACCGCGAAGATTGTGGGGTCGCCGATTGTGCGCTGCTACCTGGGCAGCATGGCGGACCGCAAGACCGAGATTTCCTTCGAGAAACACATTGAGAACATGCTGGGCGTATTGAAGAATGTGCGCAGCCGCTTCGTGGATGCCGGGGTGAAGGTGGGCATTGAGAATCACGCGGGGGACTTTCGCGCAAAGCGCCTGCGCATGGTGATTGAAGAGGCAGGCAAGGATTGGACGGGGGTGACCTTCGACTCGGGCAATCCGTGCTGGACAATGGAGGACCCGTTGGGCGCACTCGAGTACGTGGGGCCCTATGGGGTTACCGCGCACTTGCGGGATTCCTACGTCTGGCAGGACGACAAGGGCATTGCGGTCCAGTGGATCCGTTTTGGGCAAGGCAACGTGCGCATTGCGGAGGTAGTGAGGCGCCTCCAAGAACTACGACCCGACATAGTAATGAACCTTGAAACCATTTGCATCGGCAACCGATCGTTCCCACTGAAGCAGCCGGACTTCTGGAAAGGCTATGAGGACGTGACGGCACAAGACTTGGTGCCGCTGTTAGCCCGGGCCGAGACCGGCTTCCCGTTGCCGGACCCGCCCAAACGCAGCAAGGAAGAGGCGGCGCGAGTGCAATTGGAGGATTCCGACGTGTCAATTGATGGCTTCCGCAAGATCATCAAGAGCCTCGGCCTGCGGGAAGCTTAGGACCCCCGACGGGAGATGGGCGGGTGGGCGGAGTTCATTTTCCCACCGTTTCAGATTTCGTCGCCTCTCGATTATCGGTGGTGCCGGCTTGGGCGCAGTACCAGTCATAGGTGGCTTCCAGACCCGCGCGGAGTTTGATGCGGGGTTTCCATCCCAGTGACTGCAAGCGGCTGACATCGAGCACCTTGCGCGGAGTGCCGTCAGGCTTGCTGGGATCCCAGGCAATGTTACCTTTGAATCCCACCACGTCACGTATGGTTTCGACAAGCTCGGCAATGGTGAGGTCCTCGCCACAGCCGATGTTCAGGGGTTCAGGAGAATCGTAGCGCCGCATAGCAAAAAGGCATGCATCGGCAAGGTCGTCCACATGCAGGAATTCGCGGCGGGGTTGCCCGGAACCCCAGGTGCAAACGGAGGGCTTGCGCGCCACCTTGGCCTCGTGAAAACGGCGGAGCAGACCGGGAATCACGTGAGAGTGCTCCGGGTGGAAGTTGTCGCCCGGACCATAGAGATTCGTGGGCATAAGCGAAATTGAGGCGAACCCATGTTGACGACGGTAGGCCTTGCACAACTCGATACCGGCGATCTTGGCGACGGCGTACGCAGAGTTGGTGGGTTCAAGAGCGCCAGTCATCAGAGCCTCCTCGCGGATGGGCTGCTCCGCGAACTTCGGATAAATGCAGGAGGAACCCAGGAAAAGCAGTTTGCGGACGCCATACTTCCAGGACGCATGGATGACGTGGGTGGCAATCAGCAGGTTGTCGCGTGCGAAGTCGGCAGGGCAATGATGGTTGGCCAGGATGCCCCCAACCTTGGCGGCCGCCAAAAAGACATATTTTGGCTGACGGGTGGCGAAGAAGTGCTCGACCTCCTGAGCATTGGTTAGGTCCAGTTCGTGGCGCGATGGGGTGAGGATGTTCTGAAATCCCTCGGCCTGGAGTTTTCGTGTTAGGGCGGAACCTACCAGCCCGCGGTGGCCCGCGACATAGATGGGAGCATCCAGCGGAATAGCGGCTGTAGAGGCTACATACCTGACACTGTGCAGTTCGTGCATTGCCACCAAAGAAGGAGGATGCGAAGGAACGGGCTGAGCGGGCATGGCCATGGTTCAGTCTCCAAAGACAGGTGCGGACAGTACTCCGGGCGTGACTTCAGTGTGAGGGGATGCTACGGATCCCGGGGGCCCGCCGGTGCGGGCGCGCTGCCATTCCCGATGTGTAAGGGTGTTGGCCACCACCCGCTCTCGCCTGGCGAGCAGCCAGTCGTGTTCAGCCATCATGCGGACAAGTGTGCGGAAGTCGACGGTAGGCTTCCAGCCAAGGTCTCGCATGGCATTCGCAGCGTCACCGCGCAAGTAGTTCACTTCCGCAGGACGATAGTAGCGCGGGTCGATCTCAACGAAGGCCCGATAGTCGAGTTCTACCTGCTCAAAGGCGAGCGCCAGGAAATCGCGTACCGAATGTGCCTCGCCGGTAGCCACTACGTAGTCGCCAGGTTTGTCGTGCTGCAGCATGCGCCACATGGCGTCGACGTAGTCACCGGCAAAGCCCCAGTCACGGCGCGCGTCGAGATTACCTAAGAAGAGCTTGTGTTGCAGACCCTCACGGATGCGGCCGGCGGCGCGTGTAATCTTGCGGGTGACGAAGGTTTCTCCTCGACGGGGACTCTCGTGGTTGAACAGAACCCCGTTGGCGACAAAAAGCCCGTAGGACTCGCGGTAGTTGATTCCGTGCCAATGCGCCGCAACTTTCGCCACGGCGTACGGACTGCGCGGGTAGAAGGGCGTGAGCTCGGACTGCGGCGGCGGAGCGGCACCGAACATTTCGCTGGAGCCCGCCTGGTAGACGCGGATCTCCTGGCCAATGCGCTGTTGCACATCTCGCACCGCTTCAAGCAGACGAAGGGCGCCAGTACCCACCACATCCGCGGTGTATTCCGGCTGAGAGAACGAGACCTTTACGTGGGACTGGGCGCCCAGATTGTAGATTTCGTGCGGCTGGCTGCGCTCAATGACAGCGCGCAATCCCGAAGCATCGGTTAGGTCGCCATAATGCAGCAGTAGTTGCGGATTGGGGTGGTGAGGGTCGTGATAGAGATGGTCAATGCGCTCCGTATTGAACGTGGAACTGCGGCGGATGACGCCATGCACGGTATAACCCTTCGCCAGCAGGAACTCTGCAAGGTAGGACCCGTCCTGCCCGGTGATGCCAGTGATGAGGGCGCGCTTGCCGTTTGAAGCGACCGGGGATGACGTGACCGGGAGTTCGTCGATTGCGGTAGTGGCGGCGCGTAACGACTCCAGCGAGTCGGTCAACGAGACTGAGTGTCCTCCGTTTGTTCGCACAGACCCTGGGGGCGAATTGCCTGGATGATTTGCGTCCACGCAAAGACGATCGGCAAAGACGGGGTGAATCTTTAGTGCAACGCGGATAACAAAACGTCGAGCGGCCAGGATTCAAGGGAAGATTGAAACCTGGCCGCTGAAGAAGGAAAGAAGAAGGACACGACTACCTACGATCCGATAGCCGATATCAATACACGGCGGAAGAACCCGCCAACCTCAGAGTACG
>JAHCHD010000024.1 GCA_026129915.1 Bryobacterales bacterium | reverse complement strand
TCCAATCAGCGCCTGGGTATCCGCCGCGCCATCCTGAGCACTGAATCCGGCGTGTTCAATGTGCCTTCGCTGGCTCCAGGCCCCGGCTATGAAGTTGAGGTGGTAAAGCAAGGCTTCACTACCTATCGCATGCAGGGGGTGGAAATTCAGGTGGGCCAAGTGGTGAATATCCCTGCCAACCTTCGCCTTGCCGATGTGGCGGAAACCGTGGAAGTTACCGCTGACCAGATTGCGATTGACATCACCAAGACCGGTGTTTCCGACGTAGTGGGAAGCAACCAGATACTGAACCTCCCTATCAATGGGCGGCGTGTGGATTCGTTTGTGTTGCTGTCGCCAGCGGTTTCCAACGAGGGTAACTTTGGGTTGCTCACCTTCCGCGGAATCCCCGGCGGGAACGCTTTTTTGACCGACGGGAACGACACCACCAATCAGTTGTGGAATGAAAACTCAGGCCGCACCCGTATCGCCAGCAACATCTCGCAGGACGCGGTGCAGGAGTTCCAGGTGCTGTCGAACAACTACTCGGCGGAGTTCGGGCGCGCCATTGGGGGCGTGGTGAATACGGTGACGCGCAGCGGGAGCAACGAACTCCATGGAACGGCTTTCTGGTTCTACCGCGACCAGAACTTCAATGCCCGCGACCGCTATGCAAGCATCAACCCGGAAGAGAAGCGAAATCAGATTGGCGGCAGCGTGGGCGGCCCCATCAAGAAGGACAGAGTCTTCTTCTTCGCGAACACGGAGATTACCCGCCGGAACTTCCCGCTGGTTTCCGGCATGACTACGGCACCGCTTTTCAATTCGAGCGGCGCCTTTGTGGGCGCTTGCACGGCAAGCCAGGCGCAGTGCGACGCGGCCATTCAGTTCGTAAACCGGTTCAACCAGGTGATTGAACGCGAGGCGAACAACAACCTGGGCTTCGCCAAACTCGATTTCCGGCCCAACGATCGAAACACCATCAGTGCGAGCTTCAATTTGCTGAACTGGGAGTCGCCCACCGGCATTCAGACTGGCGCGACTTTGCTGAATGGTGCGGGGATTGGGAACAACGGCGCCTCCACGGTACGGACGCGTTTTGGACGGCTTGCCTGGACGGGAATCGCCAGCCCAAGCGTTGTGAATGAACTTCGCTTTGGCTACTTTAAAGACCGGCTGCACGACTATCCCGTAAGCGAGTTTGTTCCGGCTACCGGATTGATTACCTTGAGTGTGCAGGGTGTGGGCAATCTGGGCCAGCCTAACTTCCTGCCGCGCGTGTTCCCCACCGAAGACCGCTACCAGATTGCGAATGTGCTGAGCTGGACTGTAGACAAGCACCTGCTGAAGTTCGGCTTCGACTGGTCCCATGTGCGCGATGTACAGGACCAGGTTTTCAACGGAAACGGGACCTACTCGTACCCCACGTTCACTGCTTTCGCGCAGGATTTCAGCGGCAACCCCACAGGGCAGAAGCGCTGGCAGTCGTTCTCCCAGGGATTTGGCCCGCCCCTCGTGAGCACCTCCATCCGCGATTACATCTTCTTTGTGCAGGATCAATACCGCGCCACCCGCAGCCTGACGCTGAACCTGGGCCTACGCTATGACTACGCCCAGTTCGAACAGCCCGCGGTTGGCAATCCGGATTACGCGCAGACTTCACGTATTCCGCAACCGGGGCGCAACTTCGCCCCGCGCTTCGGCTTCAGCTATGCACCGGGTGACGCGAAGACGGTGATCAGGGGAGGCTATGGCTTGTTCTGGGCGCGTGTTCCCGGCGGGCTTGTGAACTGGTTGCACCGGGATAACTCGAACTTCCAGTACAGCCTGTTTCTGCAGGGCAACAATCCCGCGGATCAGGCCGTCGGCCCGGTGTTCCCTGCCCCGCTGCCTGCCACAGACCGACGGCCGCCCGTGGGAAGCACCAGCATCACATTCGCTGCCGACGACTTCCGGACGCCCTATACGCAACAGGCCGACTTCGGCATTGAGCGCCAATTGTTCCGAGACACCACACTGACAGCCAGCTACATCTGGAGCCGGGGAATCGCCTTTACGACCATTCGCGACGCCAATATCGGCCCAGAGGGCGCACCGGTGACCTTCCAGATTCGCGACGAGGCAGACAACACCGTGGGCAGCTACACCACTCCCACTTACCGTTTGGCCAACCGCGTGGACACTCGCTATCAGCGTGTAGGCGTGCTGGAGAGCCGTGGCAATACCTGGTACAACGCGCTGGCGATGCAAGTGCGCAGCAGGCGCATCAAGGGCAACGACCTCTCGGTTGCCTACACGTGGTCGCATGCACTTGACCAGAATCTGGGTGTGACCGGGGACAACCTGTTCTTTGGCAGCACGCCACGCACACTGTCTGACGGCGCCTTCGGCAACGAGAAGGGTACTTCCAGCAACGACCAGCGCCACCGTTTAGTAATCAACCACGTGTCGGAGATCAAGTTTGGACTTACCGCCAACTATTTCACTCGGGTAATTGTGGACAACTGGTTGGTGAGCGGCATCTACACTTTTGCAACGCAGCCCTACAATACCCCAACGATCTTTGTTTCCGGAACACCGTTTGCGGGTTCCGCATTCAACAACACACTCAACGGTCTAGGCGGCTCAAACCGGGTACCCTTCGAGCCGCGGAGTTCCTTGCGGGTGGATAACATCAACCGGCTGGACGCACGGGTGACCAAGGTGCTGCCGTTCACGGAACGATTGCAAGTGCAACTGAGCTTTGAAGCCTTTAACGTCACCAATTCCCAGTACGATACCAATGTCCTGAGCCAAGCCTATCAGGCCAGCGGAGGTATTCTGCGCCCCACCCCGCGTTTGGGAGAAGGCAACCAGTCCGCGGGCTTCCCGGACGGCACCAACGCACGGCGAGTGCAGTTCAGCGCGCGGTTTGTGTTTTAGATGGAAGAACCCAGTATGGCCATCAATACGCGCCCGGAACTGCTATTTAGCAGCGCCGGGCTCCGCTTCATATTTGCCGCGCTCACTCTGGTTGGAGTGGTAGCCGGCTGGGCACAGGGGCCGTATGCGGAACCGCCCATCGCGTTGCCAGACGTTCGGATTACCGTGGGGAGAACGCTCCAGAGCCCCTGGCGGGTGGCATTGGACACTGAGGCACAGAGCTTGCGAGTGACGCATGCGGGATATCCATCGCTGGCCTTCGAAATTGATGCCGATGGACCTGAGGACGACAAGCACTACGAAGGTATCACGCTGGTGGTGGGTGAGACGCGTTGCGAAGGCCCACTGTACGGAAATACAGTATCAGTGTTCTCGCCCAACCACGACGCCGGCCGAACAGAGCGCGTCCAGGTGGATGCCCTGGACAAGTATCTGCGGGTGCGCTTTGAGGGCGGAAGCTATCGGGAACTCAGTCCCGGCGGTCCTGACCTGCCAGTGTACTTCGAGGCCTCGTTCTTTGTGGATGGGTCAAACCGGCTGAACGCGGTGTTCAACGGACTCTACTACCTTTTCCCCACGGCTTCCGGCAGCCGGGTCTTCCTCACCAGTCGTGGACAGGAAGTAACTAGGGAATTCCACCCCGATACCCACAAGGGCTACGAATACTTCGAGCAGGTGGTTAAGGTTGAGGTGGAGGATCGGGTTTACGGAGACTTCAAGCTGGAAGGCTTGGTGGAGCGGTTGCAGTTGCATGCTCACGGTGCGGCCAACACCGAACTTTTTGAGATTGACCTGGATCACTCCTTCAAGGATCGCGGCCAGAAGGAAGTGCTACTGCGCTTTCTGCTAGCAGCGCCGCTGAACCCGGCGCTGGCGGACGCCGCGGCGAAACCCTAGATTCGGATGTTCGTGGAGTTTGGATCTGGATAGAAGCTTTAAGCCGTTGGCTTGGCCAGTGCGATGGGGAACGGAGCGGAATGGCTGTAAACCTGACTGATGGGCAGCGCTGAAGCGCTATTTGCGTGTTGGCAGGATTGCGTCGAGCGGCATTTCGAGCGACGCTTCAGGCAGCCGGAGTGCGCCGTTGCGCGGTGCTGTGATCTTTCTCACCCTTCGTCCTCTCCACCAACTGGCCGTCGACGTACTCCTGGTCGCCGTCGGGGAAGGAAGTCGACAGGTATTCTTCCGGAGCAAACAACACTGGAATCGCGCCTATACCCTGATCGTAAGGGAATGCGCATACCTCAGAAGCCTGTCGCCCTAGATCGGGTAGCACTTGCACTTTGCCGGGTGATAGAAAGTCTAATCAGCCAAGCGCATAATTAATCACCCGATGGTTGCCCTCCTCCCCGCCCTCGTGTTGAAATTGTAAAGATGCGCGGGTGCGCGTCACCCGCTGCCACCGTGAGCGGGGAATACGCACCGCACGCGGGAGGCAACAAGGGTTGAACAAAGCAATACTCGCTCTGGAAGATGGCCGCATTTTTGAAGGCCAGGCATTTGGCGCGCAGACGGAGCGGGTAGGGGAAGTGGTTTTTAACACATCCATCACCGGCTACCAGGAAATCTTTTCTGACCCTTCCTACGCTGGACAGATCATCGTTCTTACGAACCCCCAGATTGGCAATTACGGTGCGAATTCCACCGATCCTCAGGCAGGCCGGCCGCACATCGAAGGTTTGATCGTGCGCGACTTCTCGCCGGTGGCCAGCAACTGGCGCAGTGAACAGGCGGCAGATGCCTATCTAGCTGACCACGGAATCCCCATTGGCTCCGACATGGATACCCGGACGCTGGTGCGCCACCTTCGGACCCGGGGCGTGATGCGCGGTGCACTTTCCACCGTTCCGCAAAGCGCCGAGGCGCTGTTGGATAAGGCACGGAATGCGCCCTCAATGGCGGGGCTGGACCTGGCCACGGGCGTAAGCGCCACGTCGAGCTACACCTGGGACGAAGGGATGCCCCGTTCAAGCCCCAGTGAATTGCTAGATGAAGTGCCTCCCGCCAAACATCATGTAGTGGCTTATGATTTAGGGATTAAACGCAACATTCTACGTCGCTTAAGACAGAATGGCGCGCGAGTGACCGTGGTACCTGCAGCAACCTCCGCCGACGAGGTTCTGGCTCTGAACCCTGACGGTATTTTCGTCTCCAACGGTCCCGGGGATCCCGAGCCACTGGAGGCGCAAGCGTTGGAGCTGCGTAAGCTGCTGGGCAAGGCGCCGATTTTCGGAATTTGCCTGGGCCATCAGGTGCTAGGCAGGGCCTTGGGCGGAAAGACCTTTAAGCTGAAATTTGGCCATCGAGGCGGCAATCACCCGGTGCTGAACAAGCTAACAAACAAGGTGGAGATTACCGCGCAAAACCATGGATTTGCGGTAGATCCCGATTCACTGAGCGCAAGCGAAATTGAGCTGACGCACGTGAATCTAAACGACCAGACTCTCGAAGGCTTCCGCCACCGAAACTATCCTCTGTTCTGCGTGCAGTATCATCCGGAGGCCTCACCGGGCCCGAACGATTCCCTGTACCTGTTTGCTGACTTCGCCCGACTGATGGACGAAAACCCCGTTTCCCGAAAACTTAGCTAAGATGCCACGCCGCAACGACCTCCACCGCATTCTGATCATCGGCTCCGGACCCATCGTCATCGGGCAAGCCTGCGAGTTTGACTATTCCGGAACCCAAGCCTGCAAAGCACTCAAGGCAGAGGGCTATGAGGTGGTGCTGGTGAACTCCAACCCGGCCACCATCATGACGGACCCTGACCTCGCGGACCGCACCTATGTGGAGCCGCTAACCGTTCCCTTCCTTGAAGAGGTGATCCGGCGGGAGCGTCCGGACGCGCTGCTCTCGACGGTGGGTGGCCAGACGGGCTTGAATCTGTCAGTTGCTCTCGCTGAGGCCGGCGTTCTGGATAAGTATGGCGTAGAGTTGATTGGCGCCAAGATTGAGGCCATCAAGAAAGCCGAAGACCGGCTGCTCTTCAAGGATGCGATGAACAAGATCGGCCTAGCCACGCCGCTTTCGCGCCTGGTGAGGAGCGTGGAGGAAGGCCTCGACTTCATCGACAGGATCGGCTACCCAGCGATTCTCCGCCCGAGCTTTACCCTGGGCGGAACGGGCGGCGGCATCGCTTACAACCGCGAGGAACTCATCGAGATCCTGGAGCGCGGGCTTGACCTCTCACCGGTGCATGAAACCCTGATGGAAGAGAGCGCATTGGGGTGGAAAGAGTACGAGCTAGAGGTGATGCGCGACCTGGCGGATAACGCGATCATCGTCTGCTCCATTGAAAACTTCGACCCGATGGGCGTGCATACGGGCGATTCCATCACCGTAGCGCCGGCGCAGACGCTGACAGACCGCGAGTACCAGATGATGCGTGATGGCGCGCTGGCCTGCCTGCGTGAGATTGGGGTGGATACCGGGGGATCGAACGTGCAGTTCGCCATCAACCCCGAGGACGGGCGGATGGTGGTGATCGAGATGAACCCGCGCGTCTCACGCAGCTCGGCCCTGGCGTCGAAGGCGACCGGCTTCCCGATTGCGAAGATCGCCGCGAAGCTGGCGGTGGGCTACCGGCTGGACGAGATTGCCAACGACATTACACTGAAGACCCCTGCATGCTTTGAACCGACGCTTGATTACGTGGTAGTGAAGATCCCTCGCTGGCAGTTCGAGAAGTTCCCCGGCAGCGACTCCACCCTCGGCACCCAGATGAAGAGTGTGGGCGAGGTAATGTCAATCGGTCGCACGTTCAAGCAGGCGCTCTCGAAAGGTATCCGGAGTCTGGAAACAGGCAAGAGCGCCAAGTCTGAGGATGTCTTCGACGAGTCGCTGATCGCGCAGAAACTCATCACGCCTACGCCCGACCGGCTGAGCTACCTGCGATTCGCACTGGAGAAGGGCTACTCGGTGGAAGAGATCCACGAGATGACCAAGATCGACCCGTGGTTCCTGAAGCAGATGGCCGACGTCGTAAATGAAGTGCCGCTGCTGCGCGAAGCGCACGCGAGCTGGCAGGCTGACACCGCACTGTTGCGGAAGGCTAAGCGAATGGGCTTTTCCGATGCGCAGCTCGCCAGCGCATGGGGCACCAACGAGTTGGACGTGCGGACCAAGCGCAAGGAAGCTGGCGTGGGCGCCGTGTTCAATCGCGTGGATACCTGCGCGGCCGAGTTTGAGAGCTTCACACCGTACCTGTATTCGAGCTACGAAAGCGAGTGCGAGGCGGAACCGACTGACCGGCCAAAGGTAATGATTCTGGGCAGCGGGCCCAACCGCATTGGCCAGGGGATTGAGTTCGATTACTGCTGCTGCCATGCGTCTTTCGCTCTCCAGGAGTTCGACCATGAGTCGATAATGGTGAACTGCAATCCAGAGACGGTTTCGACGGATTACGACACCAGCGACCGCCTGTACTTTGAGCCTCTGACGCTCGAAGAAGTGCTGAACATCTGCGATACCGAGAAACCGGACGGCGTGATTGTACAGTTTGGGGGGCAGACCCCGCTTACCCTCGCGCTGCCGTTGAAGCGCGCCGGGGTACCGATTATCGGGACGGACCCTGACAACATTGACATCGCCGAGGACCGGAAACGCTTCGGCAAGCTGATTGACGAACTGGGGATTCCGAGTCCGCCAAACGGGTCAGCCACCAGTGTGGAGGGGGCCATCGATATCGCCAGCAACCTGGGCTTCCCGGTGCTTGTAAGGCCGAGCTACGTGCTGGGCGGGCGCGCGATGGTGATTGCCTATGACGAGGACACCGTCCGGCGCTACATGCGGGAGGCTGTGGTTTTCTCGCAGGAACGCCCCGTGCTGATTGACCGTTTCCTGCAGGACGCGGTGGAAGTGGATGTGGACGCGCTCTGCGACGGCGAAGAAGTGCTGATCGCGGGTATCATGGAGCACATTGAGGAAGCGGGCGTGCACTCAGGCGATAGCTCCTGTGTACTGCCGGCCTTTTCGCTGAGTGAGGAAACCAAGAATACGATCATTGAATACACACGCAGACTCGCCCGTGCCCTGAACGTCATCGGACTGATGAACCTGCAGTTCGCCGTGGAAAACGGCACCGTGTATGTGATTGAAGTGAATCCGCGGGCATCGCGTACGGTCCCTTATGTGAGCAAGGCCACCGGGGTGCCGCTTGCCAAAGTAGCGGTGGGGTTGATGCTTGGCAAGAAACTGAAGGATTTCGCGTCGCTTACCGGCGCTCCGGAGAACGGGGTGTTGCCGGTGCCGCAGTACTTCGTGAAATCGCCGGTATTCCCCTTCAACAAGTTCCCGGGCGTTGACCCGGCGTTGGGACCCGAAATGCGGTCCACTGGCGAAGTGATGGGCGTAGGGGAGAATTTCGGCGAGGCCTTCGCCAAGGCGCAACGCAGCGCGGGAACTCCAATTCCCGAGAGCGGAACCGTGTTTATCTCCGTGGGTGACAAGCACAAGCCCAAGGCCGTGGAGGTAGCGCGGAAACTAAGCCAGCACGGCTTTAGGCTGGTGGCGACACGCGGCACCGCGAACGCGATGAAGGCGGCGGGCTTGGAATGCGCCACCATCTTCAAGGTGAACGAGGGGCGGCCAAACGCAGTGGATTTCATGAAGGCCGGCAGGGCGCAATTGGTGATCTACACCGCCACGGGTGCAACGACGTTTATTGATGAGCGGCAGATCCGGCGCACGGCGCTCTTGAACCGGATTCCATGCATCACCACGATCAGCGGGGCGATGGCTTGCGCTGAGGCAGTGGCGAGCGCGCACCGTGACCCCATCCGGGTGTGGAGCCTGCAGGAGATCCATGCAGGAGCTGCACTCAGTGACTACACGAAGTAGTCCTTCACCTTCTCGAAGATTCCCTTCTCTTTGGGCGCATCGGCGGCCGGAAGCACCTCGCGCAGTTGCTCGAAGAGCTTGCGCTGGTCTTTGCTGAGCTTCTCTGGGATTACCACATCCAAGTGCACGTAAAGGTCGCCGCGACCGGATCCGTTGACAAAGGGAACGCCCTTGCTGCGAATGCGAAACTGCATTCCGGGCTGGGTGCCCTCGGGCACCTTCAGCGGCTCCTCCCCTTCGAGAGTGGGGATACGGATCTCATCACCGAGCACAGCCTGCGCCACATTCACCTGCACGCGAACGCGGAGGTCCTGCCCTTCCCGATGGAACAGCTTGTGGTCTTTTACGCGAAGCACCACGTAGAGGTCGCCCGCGGGGCCGCCGTTGGCGCCCGCCTCGCCCTCGCCTTGCAGGCGGAGACGGGTATCGTCGTCCACGCCGGCGGGGATGTTCACCTTTAGCTTGCGTTCCTTACGAACGAAGCGGCGACCGTTGCAGCTCTTGCAGGGGTCGCGCAGAATCTGGCCGGTGCCACCGCAATTGCCGCAGGTCCGCCGCATAGTGATGAAGCCCTGCTGCATGGTCTGCGTGCCGGTGCCGCGGCAGACCTGGCAAGCGGTGATGCCATTGGTGGACGCAGCGCCAGTGCCGTTGCAGGTGTCGCAGGTTTCGTGGCGGGGAACCTGGATTTCCACAGCCGTACCGAAGACGGCTTCTTCAAATTCAATCTCCAGATCGAAGCGCAGGTCTTCTCCGCGCACGGGACGGTTGCGCCGACGGCCGCCGCCACCGAAGAGGTCGCCGAAGCCGAAGAAATCGCCAAAGATGTCGCTGAAGTCGGCGAAAATAGTGGGGTCGTAAGCCGCGCCGCCACCCGCAGCGCTCTGCACCCCCGCATGGCCGTAACGGTCGTACGCAGCGCGCTTCTGAGGATCGCTCAGGACACTATAAGCTTCGGCGGCTTCCTTGAACTTCTCCTCGGCGCTGGCATCGCCCGGGTTGCGATCGGGGTGGAATTGCATCGCCAGCTTCCGGTAAGCGGACTTCAATTCCTGATCACTGGCGCCTTTGGCCACGCCGAGGATCTCGTAATAGTCGCGGTTCGTCACCATGATACCTTCCTGATGGGCAACCTTTCTGCCGTGCTTTATGGGGTAGGGGTCGTGAGAATGCCGCTATTCCTCATCGGACGCGACGGACACCTTCACGACGGCTGGCCGGATGAGCCTGCCCTTGAACGTGTAGCCTTGCTGGAAGACGTCGAGCACCGTATTATCGGGCGCGTCGCTGGTCTTCACCATGTCGATGGCGTGATGCAGGTTCGGGTCAAATGGCTTACCCGCCACTTCGAGCGGCTCCACGCCAAGTTTGCGAAGCGCATCCCCCATGCGCTGGTAGATGAGTTCCATGCCCTTGGCGTAGCCGGCATCAGCACATTCCACGTTGAGGGCGCGCTCAAAATCATCCACGATCGCCAATAATGGCCGGACGGCCTCAACGCTAGCATAATCCTGAATGTCTTCTTTCTCCTTGGCAACGCGACGCCGGAAATTCTCGAACTCGGCGCGGAGCCGGAGGAACTGGTCCTTCAGTTCCATATTTTCGCGTTCAAGCCTGTCGACGTGGTCACCAGCAGAGGAGCTTCCCGAGCCGACGCCGGAATCCGGTGAGGATTCCTCGCCATTCAGAGTATCTTCGTCCGCGAGGATGCTTGTATCGTTAAGTTCACTCATATCGCTTTTGTGATTCAACCAGTTGAGGATGGCCGGGCTGCCGCGGCCCTTCCGAAGCCGCGAGAACCACGGCTGCTGTGGAGTCTTCACTCCTTATTATCGCCAGAATGCGCCGGATGCGCCAAACGGAAAGGGGTGAACTCGGCCGAACAACCGGTTCGCCTTGCCGACACCGGGCACGCTGTTTCAGCAGTGGTTTGCCCACGTGACGCGATTCAAGCCCGTTTCGCGTTTGTCCCCCAGGCTGCGTGCGACCGCTACGACTCGCTTTCTTCGTGGGCCTCGGGTGTAGTGGTTTCCTGGTGACCCATGCGCACGTCGCGCACGGCGTAGATACGACGTCCGGAGCTTTCGAAATAGGTACGCATCAGCACTTCGCCCATCAAGCCAATCCCAAACAGCATCAGGCTGGCCAAGAAAAACATTACGGCGACAATCAGCAGCGGCCCATGCTGTTGCATGATGTGGCCACCCATCAGTTTGTAACCCAGGAGATAAACGAAAGTAACGCCGGAGGAAAGCAGCCCCACCGCGCCAAGTTTGCCAAAGAAGTGCATGGGGCGGGTCATGTAGCGAAGCAGGAACTGGATGGTAACGATATCGAAAGCCACCCGGAAAGTGCGTCCGATGCCGTAGTGGCTAGCGCCTGCCTCGCGCGGCACATTGCGAATGGGCACCTCTGCAATGCGAGCGCCGTAGAAACTGGCCAACGCTGGAATAAACCGGTGCAACTCCCCGTAGAGTTTCACGTCGTGCAGCACTTCCGCTTTGTACGCTTTAAACGTGGTGCCAAAGTCGTGAAGTTCCACGCCGGAGACCCTGGCTATCAGCCAGTTGGCGACACGGCTGGGAATCTTGCGCATCACGAGATTATCCACGCGCACCTTGCGCCAGCCGCTGGCAATGTCGTAGCCAGCATCGATCTTCTCGAGTAGCAGGGGGATATCGGCGGGGTCGTGCTGCAGGTCGCCATCCATGGAGAGGATCACCTGGCCCTGAGCGAGGTCGAACCCGGCAGACAGAGCAGCCGTCTGGCCGAAGTTGCGCCGCAGCTGGACCACCTTCATGCGTGGATCGGTTTCCACGAGGTTGGCGAGAATCTCGAAACTGGCGTCGGTGGAAGCATCATCCACGAAGATGACTTCCCACTGCCGCCCCAGGGAGTCCATGACTGCGCAGAGCCGGTCATAGAGCGGGAGGATGGTGGGCTCTTCGTTATGGATCGGAATGACGATCGAAATCATCACCTTCCAATTTTACCAGTGTTCGGGCAATCTGGCTCTTGGCATGGCTAGTACGTAATCCACGCCCGACGGCGCCATGAATCATTTCAATTCGAGAAAACCCCTGCTACGATAGCCATATCGTTCCAGAACGTCTAGTACATTCATTGTTTTCCCATGGACCACACCATCCTGGCGATTCACGCCCATCCCGATGACATCGAGTTCCTGGCCGCCGGCACACTTGCGGGTTTGGCCCGTGAGGGCCACCGAGTAGTATTGGCTACGATGACTGCTGGTGACTGCGGAACGGTAAACCAGGAAGCGGATGAGATCGCGAAGATCCGCGTGCAGGAAGCAGCCAACTCGGCGGCCTTGATTAAGGCTCGGTACTTCTATTTGGGCTTCCGCGACATGGCTGTCTTTAGTGACCATCCCTCCCGGCAGCGACTGACGGAGTTTCTGCGAGCCATTCGTCCGACAATTGTAGTTACGTCATCGCCAGAAGACTATATGGCGGACCACGAAGCCACCGCCCTCCTGGTGCGCGACGCCTGCTTTGCAGCGGCCCTTCCCAATTATTCCACCGGAGAATCCGCCGCGGCGATGCCGCTTGCCGAGATTCCCGCGCTCTACTTCATGGATCCCATCGGTGGCGTTGACCGCTACGGAACCGAGGTAGTTCCCCACTTTGTCGTGGATATCGAGAAGACCTTCGACCTGAAGATCGCCATGCTGATGGAGCACAAGAGCCAGCGGGAATGGCTCCGTATCCGGCACGGACTTGAGAACTACGTCTCGAACATGCAGAAGTGGACCCGCCAGCGCGGCGCATTGGCCGGTATCCGGATTGGGGAGGGTTTCCGCCACTATAAGGGCCACCCTTATCCCCAGGATCCTCGCCTTGAAAGCCTGGTTGAAAAGCTGTTGCACCGGCCGCTGGTGAGGGAGAGCGAGGCCTTCGACCCAAGCCTGGCCACGCCTATGATTTCAGCCTTGGCCGATAGATCCGAAATGCCGACAGAGCAAACCAAGCCAGTGAGCAGATCAAGAAAGCGGTCTTATAGCTTTGTTCGTCAAGTGACCCGACGAATACCATAATGGCGCTGGCCATGCATCCGGTGAGCGCCGCGGCGGAGGCGATGTTTAGCAGCAGACTCATGTCTTTCGGCTCCTTACGCGCTGGATGAGAATGTAGGTGAAGAGCGCGACAAAGTAGCCCGGCAGCCAGCGGAAGTAAAGGTGAATGGGCAGTACCGCGCAAAAAGCGAGCGTGCCCAGCCAAACGAGGAGCACAGGCCAGCTAATCATCACGTTGCGTCGTTCCGCATCAAACTGAGGAATGCCCAGCCTAGGCAAGACCCAATGCTCGGCCACTACGATCGCGCCAATGGGCATAAGCAGCAATCCGTAGATGGCTACGTAGTCCAACAGCTTCAGGAACACTACCGGGAAGCAGGCCACGATGGTTGTAGCAATACCAGCGATGAGGGTAATCCGCCAGCGCGGCCAATTGGGCGTGACCACCTGCAAGGCCAGGCCGGCGCGGTAGAGTGTGGGATTCGCCGTGGTCCAACCAGCGATAGCAACAGCCACGGCGCCGGAGACGCCCACGGCGGTGAACGCCATCAGGCCGGGATTCATTTCGCGGTCTACCGCGGCCACCATGATGCCGGAGCAAATCCATGCCAGGAAGTGGCCTGGAAACATCCCAAACGCCGAGTAGAAGCCGGTTTTCCAGCTCTTGGCATAGCGAAAAAGGGCCATGTCAGAGAGCCCTACGTGCATGGCAAGGTTCGCGAACCACGCGAAGAAGGCAATGTGCCAGAAGTGGAAGGGCTCCTGCCCCGGTGTGGGCGTGCCCGTCCAGATGCGGGTGCTGGCAACTTCCCAGAAGTTGGAGAAATCGGGCGCCACACCCAGTTTGGGAAGCATGGCCAACGCCCCGGCAATGAAAACAACGAAGATCCACGGGGAGCACAATTCCGCGAACTGGCTCACCTTTTCGAATCCCAGGATAGCGATAAGCGTGAATGCCATCCCGATTGCGCCGGTAAGGAGCACCCAGGCCACGCTGTTGGGGTAAATGTCGCTTAGTTGCGGCCCTGGGATGGAAAACGCGAGTCCAATGGCTGTGGCGGAAACGGATATCATCGCCCCCGCCAGGATGCAAAACAGGAAGGCGTTGGCGATGTTGTAGATCACGGTGACGCCGGGTCCGGCGATGCGCCGCAAGTACCAATACAGGGTCAGCCTGGTTTGCGTGGCAATGGGTGCACAGAGAAAAGCCCACGAGAGCACCGCAAGCAGGTTTCCCAGCAACAATCCCAGGAACAGATCCCTGGCCGTGACGCCGTGCAGGACAAAGAATGCGCCTATGACGAATTCGGTGGCGGCGACGTGCTCGCCAGCCAGCAACCCAGCGAAGCGGGCGTTGCTATGAAGGCGACTTGGGTGGACGGGCTCGCGGTCAAACTCATAGAGTTTGTCCATACGCGAAGCTAATTCAGTGGCGGAGGGGCTGTTGGCGGTGTCCATAGACATCAAGCGCGGAAACCGTCAACAATATGCCAACCGGGCGCGGATTGCAAGGACCGGGGCACCGAGCGAATCAGCGCGCTGCTCACCAGCCGGACGCGTGCCACTACACTACCGGCCGTTCGACCACTTCTACCCGCTTGGGGTCGAAGTAAACCGTCTTCTGCTGGCGGAAGGCCTCCACGCCCATCACCACCGCGGCTTGCACGCGCACGCCGAGTTCGCCGTCGAATGTTGGAGTTTCCCTGGTGCGCACGCAGCGCAGGAAGTTCTCGTGGAAACTCTCTCCCTCAACGGCATCCACCCGGAAGATCTCGCGGGAGTTGGCGCGGCGTTGGCGTGCATTCAGAAAGTCCTGGAAGAAGGCTACACGGGCCGCCGGATCGTCCTTGAGTGCCGGCTTTCGGCGGACGGCATCCTCGTAGGCTGCCTTCACGTCGTTCTCGCCCAGCAGCGCCGCCATGGTTTCTTCCTGCCTCGCCCGGGGCATGCGAGCGAGTTGGGGAGCAGATCCGCCGCCCTGTACCGTTTCCCACTTCCCTTCGATGCCGGCCTTTTCCACTTTGGAGCGAAAGCTGTCAGCGTAGGGGCCTTCCGGCTCGATGATGAGGTAGCCTGGCCGCACCTGGCTGCCGCCAAGAAAGCGGATGTTTGCCTCGTTCCCCCGCACAATGATGGGAAGTTCCACCGAGTTGGCGAGGGAACCGCCCACCAGCATGGAATGCCTGTTCTCGAAATCAAGCGTCAGTAACATCGTATCCGGCACTTCGATGGTGCTGCTGGGGTGGACATAATGCCCGCCCGCCGCCGTCACCTTCACCGGAAAGCCGCGACCAGTCACGTGGATCAGCGGAGCGAGGTGATGGAAGTAGAGATCCGTCATAATGCCGCCGCCATAGTCCCAGAATCGACGCCATCGGAAATACCGTTCCTTGCTGAAAGCGACGCGGTTCTTTGAGGGGCCCAGCCAGCGTTCCCAGTCAAGGTTGTCCGGGCCGGCGCCGTCGTCGATGGTGTATTCCCAGGCGGGTTCGATGGAGTTTCGGCTGCGGCTGGTCTGGCTCCAGAGCAGCTTGCCCAGCACGCCTCCATCCACTGCCTGCCTGGCGGGTTTCCAGATGGTATGCGCCATGTGCTCACTGTCGACGGCCAGCACGCGCCCGGTTTCCTTTGAGACGCGCACCATTTCCTTGGCCTCTTCCAGCGTCAGGGCCATGGGCTTCTCCACATCGACATCCTTACCAGCGCGCATGGCATCGATGGCCATCTTGGCGTGCCAGTGGTCCGGCGTGGAGATAATCACAGCCTCTACGTTGGGGTCAGCCAGAAGGTCCTCGTAATTGTGGTAGCTCTTGGCCCGGGTGACGGACAGAGTGCGGTCAACCCGAGGCGCATAGATGTCGCTGACGGCCACGATCTCCGCCTTATTGGGGATGGCAAGGAGCCCCTGCACGTGCTGGCCGAAGCCGTTCATGCCGAGGCCGATGATGCCCACCTGCACTTTGTCGTTGGCGCCCCGCACCTGTTGGGCGCGGGCGCCGCCGCCAGCAATCGCGGAGATGGATGTGGCCTTCAGAAATTCGCGTCGTTGCATTGGTTAGAGTCCCTTGCTGAGTTCCCTGCGTAGCCATGCTACATCATTGCGAATGACGGGCAGACGGTCGCCTTCCTGCACCACGTGTTCAATGCAGACAGGGATCGTGAGGTTGTGCCGCCGGAGGAAGGCAATAATACCAGGCAGGCCGGCGTCGCCCGTGCCCAGTGGCACCTGTGGCCCCATGTCCTTCTTGCGGTCTTTGAAGTGTAGCGCGAAGGTACGCTCTCGGTTGGCTTCGAGGAACGGCACACAGTCGAACCCGGCAGCGGCGAAATGGCCGGTGTCGAACGTGATGCCCATCCACTTGGACCGCCCCTTCAGGGCCGTGGCATAGTCTTCCGCGGTAGCTAGTTCATCCGGCTTCTGTTGCGCGTGATTGTGCAGGCCCACGCGGATGCTGTGCTTCTGTGCGGCCGCGTCAAGGCGCGGGCTGACGGCGATGTTGCTCGAGGTAGTGATGAGATCCGTGCCCAGACTGCGTGCCATCTGAAACGCGCGATCGATCTCGTCTTCAGTCCAGTCGCTACGCATGCTTACGTCGTAGGAAAGGATGGTGAGCCCTGCGTTGTGGATCTTCTGGCGAAGGTCGTGGAAGTGCCGTAGGTCCACCGTCAGCCGCCACTCGCGCAGCTTCGGGCGGTCGCGATGCAGCGGCTGGGGTTCAGCATGGCCTCGGAACAGTTCGATGCCTCGCGCCCCCGTTGCCACCACAGCCTCAATCATTTGCTCAAAGGGCCGGTCGTTGAAGCAGAAGGTCTGCAAACCCAGCGGGATGCCTCCCACCTTCAGCGCTGGCTCCTCCGCCTGTGCGCGGTTCCAGGTGACAGCTGCTGAAAGAGCCGCCGTCTGGATGAAGTGTCTCCGGTGAATGCGCATGTGCTTTCTAGAATACAAAGCGGATTCCCATTTGCATCGTCCGGTTGCCGAAGCGATTCAGAATGCGACCGAAGTCCACACTGCGCATCGTGGTGTTTGGATTGTTGAGGTTGTTGTTGTTGAAGACGTTATAGAACTCAGCACGGTACTGGAAATACTTCGCTTCCCCGACCGGAAAATTCTTCAGCACGGCATAGTCCGCCACCCACTGGCCCGGACCCCAGAGCGCATTGCGGCCAAGGTTACCGAAGGTGTTCTGCACGGCGGGATTGGTGAACACAGCGGTATCGAAGTAACGTGCCATGCGCTGGTCGCGCGAGCCCGAAGTGTAGGTGATCGGCCCCGTTACGTTCGGCCTGTCGCCCGCCTGCCCGTCACGATTCCAGTCCTCGCCAATGATCGCGTTGATGCGGCTGCCCGACTGGATATTCAGGGAGCCGGACATCTGCCAGTTTCCCAGCAGGCGACCTGCCAGCGACTGTGAGCCTGCAAAGAATGGGAGGTCGTACACGACGAAGGCCCGGCCAGTATGGCGGTTGCCAAACTCGCCCTTCTCTCCGTCCACGTTCAGGGGATTTGCGGGGCGATCACCTCCCTGTCCCCGGTCTTCGGCTTCTACAGCGAGGCTCTTTCCATAGACGTAGGTGAAGCGGGAGACAAGCCCCTTAAAGCGTCGCACGTTCGTGGAGAACTGGAAGGAATCGTGCCAGCTGCGAGTACGCGCATGGAGGATCTCCACGAGACCGAAGCCGGGAATCGGTCGGCGCTGCTCCACATTCTGCAACGTGGCATTTGGCGCCCATTGCGGAAGATTGCCGTCCCACACTTGGAAGAAGCCAAGGCCACGGTTAGCCACGTAGCCCGTGGTTACCGCCACCCCGCGAACGAGCTCCCGCTCCACACTCAGCGTCCACTGCATGGTATAGGGAGTACGCCAGTTCTGGTCGTACCCCAAGAGTTGGACGATGCGGGCCGGGTAATTGAAGTCGTTCGGACTTAGGCTGAACGGCGTGGGAGGCGCCGGGTAACTGATGGTGCGGCTGGTGCCCCAAGGATCAACCAGGCTTAGGGTCTCGCCCCCGTTTGCCTGCGGATCCCAGGGAATGCGCTCAGAATTCCACATGGGGATATTCATGGCGTTGAAGGCATAGTAGATCCCCGCTCCCGCGCGGACCGCCGTCTTGCCATCACCTGTAACGTCCCACGCAAGGCCCAAGCGAGGAGCGAAGTTGTTCCGGTCCTGTTGGATGAAGCCCATAGGAATGCCCGCATCTCCCTGGAACGCGAGGTTCAAAGGCGCATTGGGGAACTGATTCGACTGGTGGCCGAGGACGAAGGCCGACGCTCTCCCGTCGACCTCACGAGAGGGTTGATAGAACTCGTAGCGCAGTCCGGGACTTAGTGTAAGCCGTGGAGTGATTCGCCACTCGTCCTGGATGAAGAAGTAGTGTGACCAGTTGCGGATGTCGTAGTCACGGGTGCCCGACTGCTGGAAGGCGGAGGAGCGTCCCATGAGGAAGTCCGCCATTGCGTAGCCAAACACACCGATGCCTTGGGGGTTACCGACCGCCGGACGCGAGGAGCTGCGGCCATCAAAGTTGAAGCCCGAGCGGTCACTGGGATTGAACTGACGTACGCCCGATCGCTGGCTCTCCATTCCAAACTTGATGTTATGGTTGCCCCGGATCATGGAAAGAGTGCCGCCGATGCGGTAGTTGTTCTGGTCAAACAGACTGAGGTTGCCGGGGCTGGCGATAAAGCCGTCGGCTACCTCAATCCGCGGCAGGTAGCGGCCAGAGCGTGAGGACCCCAGCGGGAAGTTCGCCCCCAGATCTTCCAGTGCCTGTCCTTGCACAGTGGCATTGTCCCGGTCGGCGACATGCTTGGCCGATGCAAAGCGGAACTGGGCGATGGTGGAAGAGTTCACCGTCCAGAGGTGCTTGGCGGAAATCGTGTTCTGCCGGTTGGTAAGCGACATGGGCGCCCAGGTAGGAATGGTATTGCCGCCGTCTGTGAATGTGTCTCCGATGCCCCACGTACGCATGTAGCTGACACTCACTTGGTGTTTCTCTGAAAAATTGTGGTCTAACTTACCCAGCAGTTCCTGGTTGTTGGTCGTGTTGGTGAAGTCGTAGAGCAAGCGCTCGCCCAGATTGCCAACGGTGGGCAAAAGAGCCGCCAAGCGCGCCGCCACGGGATCCAGCAAAGCGGTGGGAACCTGATTGTTGGCCAGCGGAGCACCGGTATCAGGGTTATACAACTGGCGAGTGAACTGAGAGAAATCCCCGGTGCGCATTGCCTGCGTGGGCACCTGCCGGTTGTTCTGGAAACCGGGGACCTTCTCGCGATAGAGCATAAATGAGCTGAAGAAAAAGGTCTTGTTTCGGATAACCGGGCCACCAAGTACGCCACCAAGCTGCTTTTGGTCATCAACCGGACGGGCCACGCCGGAACGGTTGCGGTCCCAGGTGTTGGCATTTAGATTCTGGTTTCGGAAGAAGAAGAAACCCGCGCCATGCAGGTCGTTCGTGCCGGACTTGGTGACTACATTGAAGATGCCCCCCGGCTGCTTGCCAAATTCAGCCGACGTGCTCGCTGTGGAAACTTGCACTTCCTGCACGGCCTCAGGATTGGGGAATTGCAGCGCAGTGTTCCGAAAGGTTCCTGTGTTATCGGAGCCGTCCATGTAGAAAACATTGGCGCTACGGCGGAGTCCGTTCACATTGGCGGCAGCCCCCTCAATGTTGGTCACCTGCGACCCGGGGCGGATGAGATTCACTCCCGGCGCCATGGCCGCCATTGTCAGTGGGTTGCGAGAGGAACTCGGCAGTTCTACCACAAACTTTCGCTCCACATTGGTGTTCACGTTAGCACTGGCGGTTTCGATCGCAACCGGCGGGGCGGAGACCTCCACCACCTCCGACACGCTTCCAAGTTCGAGACGGAGATTCACCTGCGTGGTGCGATTGATCTCCACGCGAATCCCGCTCATGGTGTAAGTCTGAAAACCTGTCATGGACGCACGAATGCTATACATTCCCGGAGGGATGAGATTAAACGTAAACAGACCCTCCATGTTGGAAGTCTGCCGATAGGTGGTGCCGGTATCGGAGTTAGTGAGTTCGATCTGCACATCGGCCATGCGAGCCGATGAAGCGTCGGTAACTTCGCCACGCACGGCGCCTGCCGTTTCCTGGGCAGAGAGCGGAAGGATGGAAAGGAGCAGCAACAGCAGGAGACTCACGCTGTAACGCGTGCAGGTGCATGAGAAGAGTATTCGGTTCACGAGACGACTACCTCCAAACAGGATCTTGTTGTAGGAATCAGTGGTGGAAAGGTGCCGTTTTGTCCACAAGGTCAGAAGAAAAATGTCACCGGCCCGAAGATACGTGATCGTCGCGCTTCGTACTCATTGGCAGATTGGCGCGGAGCAACGAGCGTACCTGGGTAGCGATTGCACTCACCTCGTGGGGCGGGTTGTCATTCGGCGGATGCCCAACCGCGAATTCGCGCAACACGTTAGCATGCAGTGCGCGGGCGGCCTCGTACAGCGCAGGTGCTTCCGCTGAACTTGCAGACCCCTGCGGCGCTGGAGTTCCGATTGAGCCGGAGCTCTGCTCATCAAGACCAGCCTGGACGAGGAACTGATGGAAGTCGCCAAGGGCCAGCCGGAATTGCCGGTCGTATCGGAGCCGGATCTCCGCGAGGCGCTGACGATCGTGCCTCAGCAAGATGGCCTCATCCATGGGGCTGTAGCGCATCGCTGCAGAAGCCATGTGGCGCGCGCTTCGCACCACTTCCCCCGAAAGCCTGACTGCACGGTTGCAGAAATCGCGCACCTCCTCCTTCGACATAGATGGACGGACCAGAGCGAGCGCAGCAGTAGCTGGGGGATTCGCAGGACCGGAAACATCGGTCTGCGCACTCCCTCCCGGCGGAGGCAGCGGGGCAGTCTCAGCAACCTGCAGGTTGAATCGCAGATAGGCGGAATTCGAAGCCAGCGGCAGAACCGTTTCCCTCAGTGATTGATACTGCTCTGCCGTCGCCACTCTGCCTTCGACAACTACGGCGTCCTCCACAATCCTCAGGTCCAGATCGAGTTCGGGACCCGAGACAGCCGCAAGCACCAGCAGCGCCTCCTCCGCATCAAGGGCAGCAGCGAGCACATGCCTTCGGGCATCTTCCGAGGCGCCTTGAAGCGGTTCGATCGGCCTGCGCCTCTGCGCTCGTGCGAGATCCAGGGTCCGCAATCCGGACGGCAGAAAGTCCTCTTCATACAGCGCCGAGGCTGGGATTGCCCGAGCGGGTGCCCAGCTGATCTCTACGTCCAGAAAGCGCTCACTGCCGCCAGCTTCTTTGGTTTGGATGCGAAGGCGTTCACGCAGGATGTCTCCTGTCTGGGCATCCCCCTCCAGGCAATCGGTAATCTGCCTACCATCCTGCTGATAATGCACACAAGCCCAAGAGCGACCCTCTAGCAACCTATTCTCCACGCGGCTTCCTGGCAGTTGCGCCAGCTCCGCTAAGCGCCGGGTGGGCATGTGGCCGTGGAAGACCAATGCCTGAACCCATGGGAAAACGGCGTCGTCTTGCATTTCCTCCGGGAACCCGTCGCCAAGGGCGGGAATGCTGCCGAACGCAGCGCCACCAGATCCCCTACTGAACTGTGCAAGCCTCCCCCACTTCCGCTGGCTATAAACGTATGCAAATCGAGGGTCAGGTCCTGGCTGCCAGGCTGCGAGTTGAACTGCTCCACGCTCAGAAACCAAGCGCAAATGGTAGTCCCCGGCGCCGCCGTTGTTCATCGACTCCAGAACGGTGACGCGATCAGCGGCAGCACTTGTGGATGCTGAGGTGCGAATGCGATGAGAGCCTCTCCATGCGCCGGTTTCCGCCCGGCGTAGCCACTCGGCATTCTCCCAACCAGCGAAGCGCAGGTTCATCGCGGTGCGGGCTGCATGGGGAACTTCTACAATCTCGGCCGCGGTCCACAATGTTTCTAGCGGGGCACCCACCGTCCAGTACATGAGGATGGCGGCGAAGCCTACCATCGCGGCATAGCGAACAGAATGGATTTTCGGAACGCGCGGAAGCCAACGGGAAAGAGCCCACGCGCCGGGTGCTTCCCGATGCTCGCTCCCCTGCTTGCGCAACCTGGCAGCCAACCGCTCCCTGGCCAGTGTCTCGTGTTCATCAGCAGGCCAGGTAGGCTTCTGGATCTCGGCCACGATTCCGGAGATTGTACGCTCCATCTCCGCGGCGCGGCTTCGGCATTTCCAGCACTGCTGCAAATGGCGCTGCATCACTACCTGCACTGCGCGGTCGCACTCGCCGTCCAGATACGCGATTAACTCGGCGGAGCTGGGATGCTGGATCGGCTTCATCACCGTTCTCCATCCTCCGCTTTTGTATGCTCGGCGGCAGACAGAGCTGCGGTGGAAGCCGTGTCTGCCGGCGTTGCCGCAGCCTTCAGTTTCGCGATCGCACGGGCCAGCAGCGTGCCAACTGAGGTGGTGGCGATCCCAAGTTCCTTGGCAATTTCGCTATAGGTAAGAGACTCAGCGCGCAGCAGGATCACCTCTGCCTCGCGCGGACTCAGTTGGGTAAAGAGTCGCTGTAAGTTGTCCCAGATCAGCGACACTTCGTCAGCGGGTGGAGCCACAAGTGAAACCGTCACATCGTCCACAGAAGCAGGAATGCGCCCTTCCCTCTGGGCCGCCCAGACACGTTGCGCCTGATGACGAACCGCCGCGATTGTGTAGGCTTTGGGACACTCCACCGTGCGATCAGCCACAAGCGCCCGGTAGTAGCTTACAAATGCTTCCTGGACGAAATCCTCAGCCATTGGCAACGAGCCGGCCAGGCGCAAGGCATACCGCAGCAGATGCCGGTACCATTCAGCGAAAAGCTGATCGACACAACGGGTTGCGGATTTCTCGTTCACATTAAAGGGCGCGGCTGCCAGGTGCCGCATATGCTCTGTTGGCAGAAGACTACACACACTAAGTACGATCTCAAGCCAGTCTTGGCCACAAGTAGCGAAAAAATCTTCGGCTAACGAAGCGCACCCAGCCACCTACTGCTTAATGACCGTACCGTCGCGGCGGCGGATGACGCCCCAGCCTCCGTTCAGATCCTTGCGTTCGCCCTGCTCAAAGCTGCCAAAGGGGTACTTGGCGGCAGCCGTCTCGTTCACCTCGATGCCCCAGCCGGGTGCTTCGTTCGCATAGAGATAGCCGTTCTCCATGCGGGGACAGTTGCTGAACACTTCCTGCGTGCGCTCGCCGAATGCCGAGTATTCCTGCACCCCGAAGTTGTAGCAGGCCAGGTCAAGCGCCACGTTGCAGGCGTGGCCAATGGGGCTTACATCGCCCGGCCCGTGCCATGCCGTCTTCACGCCAAACAGCTCACCCATCGCAGCCATCTTGCGGCACGGCGTCAGCCCGCCGGCTTGCGACACATGCACGCGGATGTAATCGATCAGCCGCTCGGCAATCAGAGGGTTCCACTCATGCGGACTATTGAACAGCTCACCCATTGAAATGGGTGTGGTGCATTGCTGCCGGATCAGCCGGAACCAAGCGATGTCCTCAGGCGAGAGCGGATCCTCCAGGAAGAACAGCTTGAAGCGTTCCATGTCCTTGCAGAATTGCAGGGCCTGTGTGGGGGAGATCCGCTCATGGACGTCGTGGAGCAGTTCCACTTCCATGCCGAGTTCCTGGCGCGCCTTCTCAAACATATCGAGGGTGGCACGCATGTAGAAAGCAGGTTCATAGACGCGGTCGTTGTGGAGTTTGGCCACATCCGCGGCACCAGCCCCGGAACCATAGCCAGCCATTCCCGACACGCCCACTTGCATGCGCACGTGCCGAAATCCACGGGCCATCCATTGTTTCGCGCTGTCGATCACCTGTTCGATGTTTCCCCCGGAAGCATGGCCGTAGCAATCCGCTGCCTCCCGCATCTTGCCGCCCAACAACTGGTACACGGGAAGTCCACACTGGCGGCCCTTGACGTCCCAGAGCGCCATATCCACTCCGCTAATGGCGTTGTTCAGCACGGGTCCATTGCGCCAGTAGCTGCCGTTGTACGCCATCTGCCAGGTGTCGTCGATGCGATCAGCCGGACGCCCTACTAGGAGGGGCTTCAGATAGCGCTCTACTGCGGGCTTCACCAGGTCTGCCCGCTGCGTGAAAGTTCCGCAACCATATCCGTATAGGCCATCCTGGTCTGTGATCACTTTCACCACCACCAGTCGCAGGCCCTGCGGTGCGGTCTCGATCACCTGGATATCGCGAATGATGGGAGAGGGCAGTGCTCTTGCGGCGCGGGCGGCTTGGGCTTGGGCATGCGCCTCGCGCTGCCCGAGCACTGTGCCAGCGGCCAGGGACCCTGCGAGTTGAAACAAGTTGCGGCGCTTCATGACGACCTCATGGATGGGGATTGGCTAACTGATGGTCAAGCTATCACAGTCCCTTGGGCGAGATGGAGACTGCTACATTCGGACGTACCGATTGTTGGAATTGGTCTCCCAGCCATGGGCGACATCTTCAAGTTTCTCTCGCGTTCAGCAGTCCGTGCAGGGCCATTTCAGGGGAAAGCGGCCACAAGGTAACGCGGAAGGCGGACGCGGACGCGGGGATTCTGTGGTCCAGCAACCTTTCCTGCGGCAAGCGTTCGGCAAAACGCAGGTCCTCCAGGAGCGCTTGGGCTTGGCGGCGGAGATCCGAGTTCAGAGTGGAAGCGGGTGACCGCACGACGATGCGCAGTGCTTTTGACCAAGGACTCCGCAATGCAGGCATACTGCGAGCCCGGTGGATCCGACGCAAAACCAGCAGGGCTGACTTCCGCGTAATGCCAAGAATATGGCTAAGTTCTGCGGCGGAAAGCCCCCTTGGCGCCGCGCAAAGGCCGTCGATGGCCTGAAGCCAGTCCGCCAACGACAGCTTGGTGCCGTTCAACGCAGTTCCGCGGGTTACCGAAAACACGCGGCGGCAAACAGCACACTTGAACTTCTCCGGGACCGGCATCGGGTTCTCTGAATCCGAACTACCGCTATCGGCAGGGCTGCCCATGGAGCGAAGCCCATAGACACGCACACCTGCTTCGCAATGAGGACAGGAAGGTCCTTCAGGCCAGCGCGCCCGAATCACTGTCAGTCGGGCCTGAGCATCCTTAATTTGGTGCACGTTTATATCATACAATCACAGTTGTCTTTATAAATACAGGCATTTACAGATTCTTCACGCGTGGTTGTCAACCGCCGGCCAGTACATTTGTGCGTCTTGAGGCGCGTCGCGGCGCGGAGTTCTCCGCCTCGCAGTTTCACGAGACATGAATCGCAACAGACTCCCATTCCACTCATCCCGCACCACCCGACGGTGCGAGGTTGAAACTTCAAGGGAGACCGGAAGGAAGATGGCACACATGCGAAGACTCTGTCTGATCGCTTTTGTGATGGCGGTTGCCGTAGCCGGGCAAACCCGCGTCGATATCCAACGCCAGAGCAAAGGTACGGAGTTTCTCGCTCCACCCTTTGCAAAGCCGTTGCGCTCGGGAGCGAGTCTCCCACTGACGTGTACGGTGAACGAGTTGTTCTTCTTGACAACAGCACCGGCAGGCTCAAATATTCACGTTTGCCACCAGGATGGGGAATGGGCCCCGCAGGGAAGCGGCGGCCAAGCCAATATTACCGTGCTAAGCGATGGGGTGATGGCAGGAATTAAACCTTCCATCAACTTTGTGCCAGGGGCTGGGCTGAGCCAAGTTGTGACCGTAATGCCCTCACAGTTGAACGTGCAGCAATCCGTGGACACAGCCGTATTAATGACGAACGCGCGGAACCAGTCTGGCGAGACGCTGCTGTGTGCCTCGGCGAGTGGGTCGTCGACTGTATACACGTGTGCGATGCAACCGCTATTGGGCGAACTGAGAACCGGTATGGTGCTTCACTGGCGGCCAGACCTCACCAATACGGCGGTTCCACCAACCTTGGAAGTGGACCTGCTTGGACCTAAACCTGTCAAACTGGGCGACGGCTCTGCGGATCCACGTCCAGGAGATTTCCGTGCCGGCCGGCTATATCCTCTCTGGTATGACGGAAACGTGTTCCGGGTGTTCGAAGGGCCATGGCTGGAGAACTACCTCGCGGTTGCCGCATCTCAGTCCGGCGCCACCGCGTACTGCGCTTCTGACAACGGATCGGGTTCCGCATACACTTGCTCCCTCACTCCTGCACTCGGTGTCTACTCTCCTGGGATGATGCTGCATTGGCGACCGGACGTGAGTAGCGCGGGTGGACCAACCACGATCACCGTCGATAACCTCCCCCCACAGCCGTTGAAGCTGGCGAACGGAGTGGCGGATCCAGGCGAAAACGAGTTGCTGGATGGCGAACTCTATCTGTTGTGGTACGACGGCTCAAGTTTTCGCGTGACGGATTTCCTGCCCCGGCAGGTGTTGCTGCGTGCCGAATACCAATCCGGCTCATCGGTTCTTTGTGTTTCGGCGGAAACCGTGGGGCAAAGCTTTGCCTGCTCTCTGAATCCTAACCTTAGTGCCTATTCGAAGGGGCAGATCCTCCACTGGATCCCGGACGTGGAGTCTACCGGGGGTGCCGTTACTCTGGATGTCGACGGACTAGGTGCGATTGCCGTTAAGCGAAGTGACGGAATCAGAGATCCGGCATTGGGCGATTTTCGGGCAGGTGGGCTGCTACCGCTTTGGTACGACGGCGTGAACTTTCGAATGGTGTCGAGTGTTCCAGCCATCGCGGGGGGCGATTCAAGACCGGATTGCGAGGCACCTCTTCGGGGTAAGCTCTGGTTTTCTGAAGGCGCTGCCAACGAAGCTGATACGCTCCTTGTCTGCGCTAAAGACGCCGCCAACACCTACGCCTGGAGCGTGATGCACCCTTAAGGGCTGGATCTTATTCAGAACCAGTCTGCGAGCCGGGGTAGCGGACATAGAACGGAACGTGCCGTGCATTTTACGTCTGTTCAGGCAATGTGTACACGGCTCCAGGCGCCAACCAAGCGACGGTGCCCGGCGAGGCATTTTCAATAATGTACGCCAAATCGCCATTTGTTTACTATCCTAAGCGCAGATGTTACAGAAACGGATAGGCTCACTTCAGGCATCGGCAAACAAGCATACCGTCGGTGATCTTTGTGTCTGTTCCCTGCTCGGAAGCGCTTGTGTGGGCTAAACTTTTCGTCTGAGCAGGGCTTGCGGCTGGCTCAGCAGGGAGCGAGGAAGGTTTGATGAAGCGTTGGTTACTTTTGTTGATTTTCCCTTTGATTGTCAGTGGAGGGCAGTCAATTCACTCTCATCCTTCGCTTAGCAGAGGCATCACTGCGACGAAGGTGCCGAGCGACGCGAACTTGCGGCTGGAGTTTCAGATTCACGGCTGGATGACCCCGTCCCAAACACAAAACATCGTTTGGTTGAGCTTCTTTGATTTTCAGATTACCGCCTACAGCAACTCCACGATGCTCATTGTCCATCGAAAAGGTGGAAGCTGTAGCCTTGATATGACCGCGCGTCAGCATGCCCTAGTCCGCGTCCAGGTAAGTATTGCGGACAAGCGTCTGGACTGTGAAATCTGGAATGTGAATGGGCAAGACTATGATGTCAGGTCTGCAATGATTGAAAGCTTCAGCGCATCCAGTGAGGCAAATGGGTCGTTTCCCGCATTTGCTACTGGATCCTGGCGCATTGGCTTCATGCGTGGATTCACGACGTTGTTGCCATTGCGTTCGCGCCCTCCGGTGACAGCGGACGTGGGGAACTTCTTCGATTGGAAGTTTGACGGAAATGGGGCCGATGCCAGCGGGCATGGTCGCACAGCCAGCACCAATGGTGCCTCATTCTCTCCAACTCCAATGCAAGGAGTCTTCAGTTTACCGGGCAGGCCGGATACCCCATCCTGGGCGCCCTTTCGCCCCCTGCGGGCAGGTTTTCCGAACACGCTAGTGAGCAAGAGCTACTCCCTCGCGGATGTCTCCTCAGGGGTTACTTGCGTCTGGCAGCAGATTTCCGGTCCGTCGAAGCTGAATTGGATTGGCCGATTCACATGCAACCCCACCGTGAGCGGTGCCGTGTTTGGCTCGTATATCTTCCGCCTTCGTGCGACGGATGCGGCGGGCAACGACAACTCCTCGGATATCGAAATTGGCGCCGTTGCCTACGACGATAACGGAGTGGTGATCTACCCTGACCCCAGGCTCAAGCGGATACTCGGTGAACAAAAAGTGATGACGCTCAACTCGTGGGAACGCGCCGATGAGCGACAGGTGGTGATGACCCGAACCAACTTCAATACGTATTCTCTAAACGGCGGCTCACTCGACACAGATATCGTCTACCCCACAGTCAACGGAGTGTCTCGGTCTGGGAAGGTGCTCGTTTCCACTGCCACCACAACAGTGACAGGTACAGGCACCAGTTTCCTTTCGGTGTTTTGTGGGGGGCGTGCGGGTCCTGCCATCCCAGGAGCATTTATTGCCCCCTCGTTCCCGCTCACCGGCCTTTACTGGCGTAACCGGTGGCGGGAAATTCCTGTTGCTTCGTGCGTGAGTGATACGGAATTGATCCGGGGAGGCTATGATCATGGGTCCATCACTCAGCCTGTGGAATGGCGCACCTCGGGGCTTTATCGCCACACCCAAGAGGGAGTGACGGGAACCGTCTACATTAACGTGGCCTCTCCCCGTGCCCTGCTGGGAGTAGGGACGAACTTCCTGGCTTTGTGCGGTGGTTCTCCTGGTTCTCCAACCATTGCCGACGCGGTGAATGTGTTTGCGGATGGATATACGCTAACGCGCGGAATCTCCGCGTGCGTGAGCAATACGGAACTGACTCTTACCGCTGACTGGCCCGAGACTTCCATCGGTAGTCCCGGCGTGCCGTGGGGATACCGAAAGGCGGGAGATGCAGGTGAATGGAGGGCCTACAATTCTACCGGCAACAACGTGAATTTCTATGGGGTGGATCTGGCGCATTACTCCCTGTACTACCGGAGCGGTTGGAGCAAGGCGCGGGATGCCGCACGATGGATGGCAGAGCGATGGTGGCAAAACCCGTCTCAGTTGCTGGCTGGCCGGAACCTTCAAATGGCAGGAGGAATTCTGCTTCATGCCATCGACACGGAGTACACAAGCAATAACGTGGATCGCACGAAGTTCTGGGAGGTGCTCTACCGGCAGGTGGAATCGCGCGTTGGCACTGATGCAACGGATTTGTATGACCACCGCGAAAGCACGTACCCCCACTACTATGCGGCTTTGGCTGCGCAGTTTGACCCGAACGAAACAAGACGAGCGGATCTTCGGAGCAAATTAGCTACCTCTTACAAAAATATCTACGGTCCTCGGCAACTTCCAAACGGGAACTATCGGGCGACGATCTTCTCCTCGCCAACCCGGCATTCCGAGCGATGGTTCGCGGTTACGAATGGCAGCGCCACAGTAACCAAGCAAGGGGGAACGGACATTCCCGCTGACTTCTGCGGCGATCCGGCTACGTTCTACACGGCAGGCACACTGACCATCACGAAAGGGAGCACGGCCGCGGTTGGCACTGGCACGGACTGGACCGGCTTCGCGAGCAGAGTGATTCTGATTCGCGGAACACTGGATGGTCAGCCTTACTCACAACTGAACCGATTTACTGCCACCGCAACGACGGCAACTTCGGGGACTTTGCGCTACCCCTGGCCTGGCGACACGATCACCAATTATCGGATCCAAGCCGCAATGACCGTCAGCTTGTCCGATTACGCGGCAATGGGCACGATCAGCGTGAACGCTAGCAATGCGGTAACCGACGGGACTGTACAGAATGTGCTGGACGGCTGGCACTGGTGCACTGTGGATTCCGCAACGCAGCTTACCTTGGATCGCCCATTCACAGGCACTACTGGGTATCGAAGACTAACTCGAGGCATTCCGGGGTCAAGCAATACGTTCTTCATGTCGGGAATTGTCGCGATGGCAATGTTTGAGGCGGCGAAGGCGCTCGAAACTACCCACGAAACAGAGTCAAACGGGTACTACGCCTCAGCACTTGCCTTGATGAGTTACATCGAGTCAGGCATGGCCCCGTATGGTGGCGGTGCACTTCCTTACTACGATTCGCAGATGGACATTTGCAAGCCTATTAGCAGTATCCCGAACGGGTGCGACCAAGGAAGCAGTACCGGCGTCCTGCGGGACTATGCCACGGAACTGGTGCGGGCCTTCACCATGGCCTACGAACACCACCCCACGACGCACAATCGCGACCGTGTGAATGTGCTCATGAGCAGTTTGTATGGCGGGTCCGCTGCCTGGGCAAAACCAATTCCCCAGTTAAGCGACGGGCTGGAAGTGTCAATGTTCGTCAACTACAATTTCAATGCAGCGTCCAGATGGAAAAACACCGGACAAGCATACGGGCAAGGATGCGCCAATTGTTGGGAAGGGGCACGTGAGGGCGGAGTGGCTCCGGAGGTGCAGCGACCAGTGCTCATTCCTTTTGTCTTGGATGAGATTCCACAGGCCACATTGTTCCGGGTGATCACCTTCTATCCATCCGGGAGAACGGCGTCTGTGCAATGCACTGCTTCTCCATGCGAAATCCTGGTGGATGCCAGGCAGGGTGATCACTGGATTCTGAAACAATACCTCAGCGCCAACGGGGAACTGGTCGCCGAGGCTGCGCGCGAACTTCTGCAAGTGCAGTAACACCTACCTATATTGGCTTAAGCGCCAGATCTCGGGCGACGAGCGGCCAAGTCTAAGCGTTCACCATTGGTCGCTCCTCAGAGCCGCTCCGTCGCGCCAACTCTGCCTCCGCCGCCGCGGCAATCGCAACTGAAAGTCCAATCATTGTCGGCAGGTAAAAGCGATAGCCATTCGAAAGAAACGTGATAGTCATCAGAAAACTTGCAAAAGCCACCAGAACGCTCAGGCACAAGCCAGCGATATCAACCTGGCCACTTCTTTGCGCAGCAAGATAAGTTCGGCTCAGCATGTGCAAGGCCGTACCAATCGCAGCGAGCATGAACAGCAGTGCCGGAATTCCACACTCGCTAGAAATATCTACCCATGTACAGTGCGATGCATGCCATGGCACGGCAATACCCGCAGCTCGGCGACTCTGCCCATGGAAAATGGGGAATTGTGCAAGCCCCACACCAAAAATAGGGCGCTGTAGTGAATATCGAACTCCGGCGTCAAACAAGTTCCTGCGAGCAAGGGCTGATTCCTCCGCTTCATTCCCCATCTCTTGATTGAAATTTGTCAACCGGTTCTTGATCGTATCCGGAACCCAGACAGTTGAAAGTAGAGCGAGAACAACAGATGCCGCGATAATCCCAAATCTAACCTTGACCGGGGATTTCCAAAGTGCAACCACCACCATCATGGCAAGGCCCAGAAGAGCTCCTCTGGATCCTGTCTGGAGGATCAACACCAGGGTAACGGGAACGCATCCGATGCAGAGCAGCCTAACGAACCAGTTGCGAGAACGGTCCATCCCGACAAAAGCCAAGACCGGCATCATAAACACGAGGTGCGACGCCAGATCGTTCGAATTGCCGATCATCCCACTACTCGAGAGTGATAGCCGGTCTCCGCTACGTGAGACCCCAAACACAAGGGTATTTCCAGTCACGACGACACCAGAAAGCGCGATGGCTAGAACACACCCCCTAATGGATTCCCAGCCAATGAGCAATCCTCCGACAATAAATATGAGAGGTACGCTAACCATCAGGTACAATCGCAACGCTCCGAGAGTACCTCCTATCCATGTACTGAAAGGTACAGCAAGGATCATCCACCCTACAAACAGCAAGTAAAACACTACAGCCCGGTGACGTAAGGCGTTTTGGATTGCTCCAGTCGATACTACGGCGATCACAGCAAACAATGTCAAGATATATATCAACCGAAAGTTCACACCGGTGACTGTGGCTAATAGCTCGGCGATGTTGCTGAAATGGTAAAACACTACTAGAATCGCGGTAAGGGCGGCAACTGTTCGCACCGGCGCGGCGGCGGACGCATCCCTTACTGATGGAGACACCTCTGACCCGCTTCCCATAGGAACTGAGGCAACCTGCTGCCGTCGCGGAGGACGCAACACGGGAGGCATGCTGGCCGCGTCTTGTCTCAAGTCCGGCCTGGGAGAACTGAATCGTGGCACAACCCTATGATAACGCAAGCACTTGCTTGCATCCCTGATAGCGTCCTCCTCACATGTCCGGTGGACAGAAACCACGACTCGCCTCCCGAGGTTCATTTCGTGGTTGCCGAGCGAAAACGGCTGCTCCCATGATCGTTCCGAAAACCACGTCGGAATCGTCGGATTTCTCCCGAAGGCGGCCTAATCAATCCCAGCAGGATGCGCTCCTGTAGCTTCCTGGGACCTCGTGTCTGTAGCTGGCCGCGTTGCTTGCGAGGCGGGGTTTGCCGGCAATTGCTCGTCTGGACAGCTGAGCTCGGTGCCGAGTCGCGCAACTCTGTTCACTTTGGTCCGTTGCATTATGGTAGGCAGGGGTACATTCCAGTTTATGGGTTGGGTTGTCTCCAGTCCGCCGCAGTATGCGGCGGCTTCCTGCCTGGCACTTATGCTAGCGCTCGGGGGATGCGCGACGAAACGGACTGTGCGAGTTCCGACTCCGCCTCCGGTCAGCCAGCCGCCACTTCCCGTCGACCGGGCGACGGAATTGCCACACGCTAGCCCCGAAAGGGCAACGGTAACGGCCAGATCGCTGCGCTCACCGCAGGGTTGCTCAGACGCGCGGATCTCTCCCTGGCTGGAATGTGCATACCTAAGTAGTAGCGGCGAAACCCTACGGTATTTCCTCTACCTGCCAGCGACGGAGAATGCGTCCGGGCGGTTGCCGATAGTTACCTTTTTGCATGGGTCGAGCGGCAGCGGACCTGGCGACGGCAAGCCGCTGGAGGGTGGCCACCGATTCGGAAGCAACCTCTGGATTCGCGATGATGCACAGGCTCGCTATCCCAGCATCGTCGTGGTACCGCAGGTGCAGCCACCTCCGGGTGAGACGTGGGCACGGGCATGGCGCGCAGCGTCGGCTCCAGACGGTAAACCCAAGGAGGCATTGGTGCTGTTGGTGGAAGCCCTGGATCAACTGGCCGATGAACTGCCCGTCGACTCAGCTCGCCTTTACTTGACCGGGCAGTCAATGGGGGGATTTGGCGCGTGGCTCGCCTATACCCGCTATCCGGGTCGCTTCGCCGCGATTGTGCCGGTGTGCGGAGGCGGCGACCCCGGTGCGGTGGTCCCCAATGGGACAGCAGTTTGGGCCTTCCATGGTGACCGCGATCAGGTGGTACCACCAAGCCGGTCAAGGGAAATGGTGGACGCAATTCGCCGTGCGGGAGGCATGGTGCGTTACACGGAGTTCCCGGGGATGGGCCACAACATCTTCGAAGCCGCCTACGGAGAAGCCGAACTGGTGGATTGGTTATTTGCACAACGGCTGCCGGGCCATTGACAAGGCGAACGAGGGGCCTGACGCGCGGCTGGCACAATCGACCAGTTCAAGGTGGTTCCTTGCAGGGTTGGCCAATCAGACAAACCAGGAAACCGTCAACCAGCTTAGCTATCGGTTCATGCGAAGGATGGGCAAGATGGCGAGCCCCGGAGCGCGAGACACATTCCAAGAATCCGGGGCTGCGCACGAAACAAGTGAGGAATTAGTCAAAACCGTTGCCGGGGCTGAAGTCTGCGCTACGGCTGCACGGAGGCTGGCCGTGAAATCCATTGGTGCGGACAATTTCAGAAACCTCACGGGCGCGAAGGTAGGTCCAGATGCGGTCCAGTTTGCCGTTCGCTTCCGGCGTGAGTTTGTCGATGTTGTAATCAATCAGGTCGTCAATGATCTGACGAGCGTTTTCGTAGTGGCTGACGTTAGCTTCCATGGTACCTGCATCTCCTCTATCGACGGTTTGGGTAGCGGACTACAGTCCTTAGACCGTTCGTCGGGAGCAATTCGTTTTGCAGAAACGAGGGGTTTCTGCTGAATTCTGTCGAGGTTCTATTACTACGGGGAGAGCCGACTGCAGGGCGGATGACCCGGCGCCTGAGCCGGTCAGTTCTTCAGAGACAAGAACGTGGAGAATCAACCGTTCCAGCAACGGTCGACATCGTGCTCACACCTTCTTCTCTCAGTTTAGCCACAGTGTATCGTGGGTTCAAGGATTTTGGTGGGAATTAACCTTCAATTTTCAAAATGGGGGCAATCGAAGGTGCGTTCGGGGGCGAAAAGAGGCTCGCCGGGCGTCTCCGGCGAGCCTACGTACGTTCAGGAACTTTCGGCTAGGTCAAGGCGTCCTTGTGGGCGGCAGCCCACTGCTGGAAGCTGAGCAATTGGGGGTTGAGCGAGCGTGAGAAATCCAGGTCGCGGGCCGCACAGAATACGTCGCTGCAATCCCGGTTGAACTGGAACATATTTCCGAGATCGTCGGCGCCTGGGAATCCGAAACCACGGAAAACGTCTGGAGGTACGTCGTTATAAGCCACTGGTTCCCCAACGACTTCACTCAGCCCAGCCGCCATTTCCTCACCAGTGAGGTGCTCAGATGCGATGCCCACCCGCTTACCGGCCCAGGCCCCTGGATCGCGCAACAGGCTGAGGGCACACTTTCCGATGTCCTCAGCGGCGATGCCCGGCAGCTTCTTGTCGCCGAGTGGAAAGGTGATGGAACGAGAGCCATCTGTCTGTTTTTGCGGACCCATGCCAAAGTGGATGAAGTTATCCCAGTAAAACGAAGTCAGCAAGAAGGTGGTGGGCACGCCGGCTTCGTGGAACACCGCATCGGCTTCCGCCTTTGCGTCGAAGTGAGGCACCTTGTACTTGCCCATTAGCGTGGGCATGCGGTTGTCATCCAGAGGGATCCACTTTCGGGAATCTTCGAGCGTTGACCAGATGACGTGGCTCATCCCGGCTGCCGCGGCAGCTCTGGCCATGTTGGTGGCCTGCAGAATCTCGGTTTCCGGCGAGAAGTGCTCCCAGAAGAATGTAACGCAATAGGCCGCGTGACCTCCAGAAAAGGCCGCTTTGGTGCTGGTTTCGTCAGAAATGTCGCAAGCGACTACTTCCGCCCCGGCCGCCGCGAGGGCCTTGGCCTTGTCGGAAGCCGGATTGCGTGTCAGCGCTCGCACCCCGTACCCGTACTCCGGATGCGCAAGAATGGCGCGCACCAAGCCGCCACCTTGTGCGCCGGTGGCGCCAGCAACAACAATTACTCTTTGGTCTGACATGGTTTGTTTCCCCTCTGGTTTGAAGCGTATCTGGTAATGCGTGATAGGACAAGCAATCGGCTGAGATCGGCTGCCAACCTGCGCCTGCCGAACCCGTCTATGGGAAAAGTGCGTCCGGACAATGCTATGGGACAATCGAACAGAGAAAGGTCCGGTCAGGGCCACGTGTGAACAAAACAGTGAGCGATTCCCTAGTACAAATCGATGGGGCCACTACCCCCGCTGAGGCTTCGATGCCTCTCCCGCCGCGCCTGCCCCAGTGGCTGCGTAAGAGCCGGACGCACTTTGAGTCAGTGCATTTGCTGAAGCGCGACCTTCGAGGGCGTAACCTGCATACGGTATGCGAGTCAGCACGGTGCCCCAACATACATGATTGCTTCCACCGCAAGGCCGCCACGTTCATGATTCTGGGTAACCTGTGCACGCGCGGTTGCACCTTCTGCTCAGTTCCCAAGGCCAACCCGGCGAAAACCGAGATGCCCATTGATCCTCGCGAACCCTGGCACGTGGCGGAGATGGCCGCCAGCATGAATCTGCGTTACGTGGTGATCACCAGCGTCAACCGCGACGACCTTTGGGATGGCGGATCCACGCACTTCGCGGAAACTGTGCGGCAGGTACGAGCCGCGTTGCCCGAGGCAAGCGTCGAAGTGCTGACTCCCGATTTCTGCGGTGACACCGCATCCGTAGCGCGTGTGCTGGACGCCGCGCCGCATGTATTTAATCACAACATGGAAACGACGCCCCGGCTTTACCGCAAGGTGCGACCACAGGCCAACTATCAGCAGTCACTGGACGTGCTGCGCTTCGCGCGACAACACCGGCCGGACGTAATTACGAAGAGTGGGTTCATGGTGGGCCTGGGTGAAACAGAGGCAGAGATTCAGCAACTGCTGCGCGACCTCCGCGCACATGACGTTAATGTCGCCACCATTGGTCAATATCTTCAACCCACCCGCCGCAACCGGCCCGTACAGCGCTTCGTGACGCCGGCAGAGTTTGACGCCTATCGCGACTACGGCCTGTCGTTGGGTTTCTCGATGGTCTTCAGCGGCCCGCTGGTGCGGAGTTCCTACATGGCTGACCTGGTGCATGACGAAGCACGGGATGCCATCCTGCAGGAAGCCGCGCAATGAGCAGCGTTAAGGGCTGGCTTCGCAAGGACATCTCGCTGCGGCCGGAGCATCGCCGCGCGCTGGCAGTGGTGCTGGCTATGCTCAGCGGTTTGCTGCTTTTCCTCACCTTTCCGGATGCCAACTTCACGTTTCTTGCGCCGGTGGCATTAACGCCACTCATTGTGGCGGTGAGCATGATACACCGCCCCTTCCCGCGTTTCTTCCTGGGGTGGATTTGCGGCATCATCTACTGGCTGGGCGCCTGCTACTGGATCCAAGACACGCTTGCCACCTACGGCGACCTGAACCTGGGCCTCAGCATGCTGGCGCTGGCCCTGTTTGCGCTGGCCAAGGGCTTGCACATGGCGGTGTTCGGGATGGCGGCAGGGTATCTGATGCAACGCTGGTGGGCCATCCCCTCCACGGCCGCCGCATGGGTAGCCATTGAGCGCACACACGGCCCACTGGGCTTTGCGTGGCTCACGCTAGGTAACGCGGGCATCGACATGCCGCTGCTGCTACGGGCTGCTCCCGTGGTGGGGGTTTACGGGCTCTCTTTCGCCTTTGTAGTGATGAGCGCGGCTCTGGCGGTGGTGCTGTTGCGCCGGACGCGCCGGCAGCTGTTGTGGGTATTGCCTCTGTTTGCGCTGTACCTGTTGCCGCCGGTTCCAGAACGCGAAACTGGAAGCCAGCAGGCGCTGCTGGTTCAGCCCAACATCCTTGACCGTGACGATTGGACCAGCACCTCCGTGCGAGCGATGCAGGATCGCGTGTTCTCGCTCTCGAGCTCCGGGCTGCGCGTGCTGAAGATCATTGGCAACCCTCTGGTGTTGTGGCCGGAAGTCCCCGCGCCGTTGCACTACTACGACGACCCCGGTTTCCGTGAGCGCACCCACGAATTCGCCCGTCAGCACAAGGCCTGGTTCTTGTTCGGCACCATCGGACGTACGCCAGAGCACCGCGCCCAGAACACCGCAGTGCTGATTAACCCGAACGGCGAGTTTGCAGGCCACTACGACAAGATGTTCCTTGTGCCCTTCGGCGAGTTCGTACCGCCGCTGTTTGAGTGGGTGGGTAAGGTGAGCAATTACGCGGGCAACTTCGTGCCCGGCGAGAAGGCCGTGGTGTTTCCCGTGCGCAGCTACAAGCTGAGCGCTATCATCTGCTACGAATCAGCGTTCCCGCACCTGGTGCGCCGCTTTGTGAATGACGGGGCGGAGGCCATCGCCAATCTTAGCTTCGACGGCTACTTTGGAAATGCGTCGGCGCGACGCCAGCATCTGTTGCTGGCGCGGATGCGCGCCGCAGAGAACGCGCGCTGGCTATTGCGGGCCACCAGTGATGGCATTACGGTGAGCATCGACCCCGCTGGGCGCATCATCGACAGCCTTCCGGTGGGCGTGGCCGCCGCGCTGCCCGCACGCTTCAACTACCGCGAAGAAAAGACACCATACACGAAGTACGGTGACTGGTTCTGCGTGGTGTGCGCCGTACTAGCCCTTGCCGCACTGGCGCCGGAACTGCTTTCGCGCGGGCAGCGATGATAGAATCCCAGGTTCCGGAGCAAACTATGCACCCACGCTTTCTGTTTCTCCCGCTGTTGCTGCTCTCGGCGCTAAGCCTTTCCGCGCAGGAGTGGCGTCCGCTGTTTACGGCCACATCGATGGAGGGGTGGGAATCGTCACCTTCCAATCTCGAGGTCTACAAACTGGTGGACGGCATGCTGGTGTCACAGCCTGCGTCCAAGGGCATGCTGCGCTACAGCCGGGAAGCGCTGGGCGACTGCACGCTGCGGTTTGTCTACAAGATGTCGAATAGCCAGGGCAATGGAGGAATCTTCCTGCGGATTCCTAACGCGGACGCTACTGAGAATCAGGCCATCCATCAAGGCATCGAAGTTCAGATTGACGAGCAGAACGACGAGTGGCATGCCACTGGCGTTCTCTATTCCATGACGAAGGCCATGGCTCGCCCATACAAGCCCGAGGGTAGCTGGAACATCATGGAGATCACTTTGGACGGGCCGCGCACTGTGGTGGTATTGAATGGCACTGTGGTGACCGATTATGACGGCGTCAGCGACGTACCCCTCCAGCGCATGGGTTATGAGCCACGGCGGGGACCGCGGCCCGACAAGGGCTATATCGGACTGCAGAACCACGATAACCGCGCCATCTTCACATTCAAGGAAATCAGCGTTCGCCCGCTGCGGTAAGGACGCACCGGGTTGCATGCACGAGGCGCCGCAAGTCCTCAAAGTGAGTATCCCTAAGATGGCGTCGGCCGGAGGTGTTCCGTTGACTGTAAAGGGAATTCTGGAAACCGCGCTGTATGTCGCGGACATCCACAAGGCGGCCGCGTTCTACCAACGCATCTTCGGCTTCCCTGCCCTGCTTGAGAGTGAGCGTTTGATTGCCCTGGATGTGGCTGGCCGGGACGTCCTGCTGCTGTTTCCGGTTGGCGCTACGCTTGAACCGCTGATGACCGAAGGCGGACTGATTCCCTCCCATGGCGCTCAGGGGAACGCTCATTTCGCGTTCGCGATTGAACAATCGGATGCGGACCAGTGGCGGGAACGCTTGGTGCAGGAAGGTGTGGCTATCGAGAGCGTGGTGCACTGGGCGGAGGGCGCAGAAAGCATCTATTTCCGTGACCTGGATGGACATGTCGTGGAATTGATGAGCCGGGGATTCTGGAAGGTCTGGTGACCTGGGCAGCGTGATCCGGTGAGGAGTTACAGGAATCCACAAACCACCCGGGCAACTCTCCCCGTCACACACGAGCGAGCCGGGTGCGGCTGGCAAGCATCAGCACTACAGCCACAGAAGCGCAGACGGCCATCGTCACCAGAATGGGCTGGTAGCTCTGCATCCGGTCGAAGCCTTGCCCCATCAACGCTGGCCCTGCCGCGCCGCCAAACGCAAATACAGAGAACGCATAGCCGTACATCTCCGTGAAGCGATGCAGCGGAAACATGCGGCTTACCAGGAAGGGCATCACATCGGCTTCGGCCCCCATGCTGAGGCCAATGAGCGCGGCAGCGGTAGCGGCCAGAGCCAGGGAAGGACTGGCAAGCAGCAGCAGTATCCCCACCACCGAAGCTGCAAAAAGCCCGGCGGAAACCCACGCGGTGTCAAAGCGGTCAAGCAACCATCCGGCCAGCACCCGGCCCAGCAGCACCATCACTCCCATGGCGGAAAGCGCAATCGCGGCGCCTTCCGGCTGGAATCCACGGTCAGTGAGCAAGGCGGAGAGGTGAGCCATTACCCCGTTGGCAGCGAACGAGACCAGGAAGAACGCAGCGAAGGGAAGCAGTTTCGTAAGAGACCGGCCTGAAGGGGCAGGCGTGGATGCAGGTGAAGCAAGTTCCGGCTGAGGCGGCACTGATGTTTCCCGCACGCGCTCCTCGGGGTTCTCGCGAACCAGGAACAGCAGAGACGGCAGCGCGAACAGCCCGGCGAGCAGCGCAAGCACAAGGAACGTGCCGCCAATCCCCCGGCTACTGATGAGCGCCTGCGTAAGCGACGGAACCACAACCGCGCCCAGGCCGACGCCCAGCATCATCACTGCAAGCGCAAGTCCACGCTGACGAACGAACCACCCGCAGACCAGCCGCGCATAGGGCAACTGGGTGGTGCCATTGCCCACGATACCCATCAGGAAGTAAGCGCCAAACCAGTGCCATCGCGACCCATTCAAAGCGCCCAGAGATGCGAGCGCGGCCACATAGCAGAGTGTACACACGAAGGCCACGCGGCGGGCGCCAACACGGTCCACTAACCGCCCCAGGATGGGCGACGCAAAGGCCACGGTAATTGCGGTGAGGGAGAAGGCCAGCGAGGTCTCGCCACGGCCCCATCCATAGGCCTCAGTCACCGGCTTCAAGAAGACGCTGAAACTAAAGATCACCAACGAGCTGAAACCCACGCTCACAGCCAGTGCGGAACCCAGCAGCGAGCGCAGCGCATCGCCTTGAAATTCACCGGGCGGAGGGGTGTTTGCAGCCCCGGCAGAGGGACTACTGATGGTTGCGCCAGTCTGCACCATCAAAAGCTTACCTTCACGCCAGCCTGCCACACTCGCGGTGAACCGGCGTCGAGAATGCGTCCGAAATTGGGCGAAACCATATCGTTTACGGGAATGCTGAAGTTGGCGCGGTTTAGTGCGTTGAAACACTCAAGGCGGAACTGCAGTTCCCGGCTGGCCTCCCATCGCACCAAGCGGACAAGCGAAAGATCCAGGCTGGCTAGTCCTGGCGCGCGCACGGTGTTGCGTCCAGCGTTTCCGAAACGGCCCGCCTCCGTGGCAAGGCTGAGGCGCCGGAAGGACTCCGAGGAGACCCATCGGTTCACCGTTCGCTGGCCTTCGTTGGGGTTACGAATAGCGTCTGGACGGCTGGAGTAGAAGCCTGAGATGGGTGGCGCGGTTCCCTGCAAGGATACGTTGTTGCTATCGAAAACGGTGAAGGGCGTGCCGCTGGCAGCGGTAAGGATGGCATTGCCCTGCCAGTCCCGCAGCAGTGCCCGCGCCAATTGGGGCCCGCCGCTGGGCGCGGGCAGTTGCAGGCTACCAGCCATGGTGAAGCGATGGGTGGCGTCAAAAAGCGATAGGCCGCGCTCCGCCCGGAGGTCAAATGGATTCTGGGCAAGGTCGTTCTCGCCGCTCAGCAGACGGGGCGCGGAGCCCGCGATAGCGAGGGACGAGAGATAGTCAATGTTCTTGGAAAGCCAATACGAGGCCTGGAATCCGCCACGATCCCCAAAGCGCTTCCGGACGAACAGTTGGCCCGCGTGGTAGGAGGAGTTGGCGCCGTAGGTAAGCAGGCCCACGTGGGCCAGTTCACAGGGCGCAGGCGCGGGTGGGCAATTCGCGTAGATGCGGCGGGCGTCAGCATTCTGCCCTGTCGCGCCAGGACCGGGGATGGCGGGGTTCGCTTCCACATAGCGAGGCAGGCGTGTGCCTTTGGTTCCCACGTAGCGCGCTTCCAGAGTCCAGTGGCTCCCTAGCAGACGCTCCAGGCTGGCGTTCCATTGTTGGACGTAAGGCGGGCGGGCGGTGTGGTCAATTGTGAGTACGGTGGCGGGCGCCGGGAACTGCCCCGGCTGAAAGGCTTGGCTTTGGGCGCCAAAGGGGTTATCAAAGGGAAATTGTGGCCCCGAAACCTGGCGTGCCTGTGTGTAGGGCAACGCACTTATGGCTGCCTGCATGGGCTGGCCAGTGCCGTTGGCGAATTGGTCGAAGTAGATGCCGTAGGAAGCCCGCAGGGTGGTGGCACCACTACCGGTAACGTCCCAGGCGACGCCAAGCCGCGGCATGAACCCCTTGCGGTACTGGGTGACGATCCGGCTGGGGATGCCTGGGTCGCCCGGAAACAGCACGCCGGTGGGCGCATCCGGAAAGCGAGTGCTGCGCGCCCCAGGCACAAAGGCGTTCAGGCGGTCCTGCGCTTCGCCGAACGGGGAGTTCCACTCCCAGCGAAGGCCTGCTGTGAGTGTGACGCGGCGGGACATCCGCCACTCGTCCTGGAAGAAGAAGGCAGCGTCTTGCATGTTCAACTGCCGCCGGAAATCGCCGCCGCCTTGAAAGAACACCACCGGGCGGCCAATCAGCAGGTTTGCGAAGGAGTCGTTGAACGGGATGGTGCTGAAGACGAAGAATCCGTTGGCGGCGATTCCCTGCGAGAGATCGATGCGGGTATCACGCAGTTCGGCCCCTGCCTGCATGGTGTGCGCGCCCCGGATGAACGAGAGACTGTAGTACCCCTCAAAGGTGCGCTGGCTCGATTCCCTCGGCCCGGTGATGGGGTTCCCCACTGTGGCATAGCCCTGCGGGATGAAGTAGGGCGGACCGGTGGCGGGGGCGAAGGTGCTGTCGTAGCCAAAGCCGAGTTCGCGTGGCGAAGTGCGATTAATGCGGCGGTCAAACAGAAAGTCGTACCCAAACCAGGCACCGCGTACGCTCTGGATGGTACGCGGACTCAGTACCGCTGTGTCAGCCACCACGGCGGTGCTGATCTGTACGTCGTCACCCACCGGGAAACCTGGCACGTCCGCGCCTCGAACCGAGAGCGGGTTCCAGTTGTCACCAGCCGACTGCGCGTATCGGGCAAAGGTTTGGCCGCCACCACGGCGCGGAATATCCGCACGCAATCCACCCTGGTGCCGTTGGTTGCGCTGCACCTGCGTGGTGCCGAAGAGGTTGGCCCCGCGATTGGGAAGCGGGTAGAGTTCCACGATACGGGCACCAAGGGAGCTTTGCATCGATACTGGAATCCGGTTACCAGGCACAGGCATCCCCGTAAGCAGGTTAATCAGTTGGAAGGGCTGGCCGTTGGCGTTCAGCACCCCGCTGTAGTCGCCCGTGCGCTGTGGAACCGAGGGCACGGTTACGGTGCGAACCAGACCCTGCCTGTTGATGTAGCCCTCGTAGTAGCCGAACACGTAGAGCCGGTCCTTGCGCAGTGGCCCACCCAGAGTGGAGCCAAACTGGTGCTGCTTGAGCGGCTGCACCTCCTCGGCAAAGAAGTTGCGCGCATCGAACACGTCGTTACGCAGAAAGGTATAGAGGTTGCCGTGCCACTCATTGCTGCCGGATCGCGTGAGAACCGTGGTGGCAGCTCCCGCGGAGCCTCCGTATTCGGCGGGCGCGCCGTGGGTGAATACGCGGAACTCCGCAATGGCATCCACTGGGATAGCCAGCGCATAGCCTGCGTCCATCCGATTCATGTTCCGCACACCATCCAGCAGGTAGAGGTTGGCCTCTGGCCGAGCGCCATTCACCGCGTAGGCCTGCGATGACCGGATGGATCCCCCACCCTGCAGCAATCCCTGGGAGAGCGGAGCCACCCCTGGCTGCAGCAGCCCCAGCTGAGTGAAGTTGCGGCCATTCAGGGGAAGATCCACCAATTCGCGCCCGGTCACCAGATTGGCAAGGCCGGCGGACTGCGAGCCCACGCGCACGGCATCGTCGGACACCGTAACCGTTTCCGTCCGGTCAGCCACCTTCAACGTGAGGCGCAGGTTCCGCGTCTCATTCATGGCAAGGCCGGGTACCGTCACTTCGAGAGTGCCAAAGCCCTCAGCCCCTGCTGTAACCACATAGCTCCCTGGGGGCAACGCCGCGAAGTAGAAGCCGCCATTCTGGCCGGAAAGTTGCGAACGGGTAACTCCGCCTTCGGGTTGCCTGAGTTCCAACGCTGCACCGGAGATCGGGGAACCCGAAGGGTCCTCCACGACTCCGGCAAGGCTACCCGCAGCCGTCTGCGCTAGCAGCGACATCGGCATTCCGCAAGCCCACAGCACGAAAGCGGTATGCACGCATGTTCGAAGCATGGACACACGCCCGCGAAGATTGAAAAAACGCACAGCAAAGCCCCGTAATGAAGCTGCAGCCGGTGATGATCCCAGCAAGGCTGCAATGTTGTGGATAGTAGCAGCGGCTGGAGATTGAACCAATACTGAGTTGTAGCTAATTGGAATGGACTACGCGTTCAGGAGTACCGCAATTGAGGCCGGCGCCAGACTGGGTAATGCGTGCTGGATGCGCCCGAGATCGACATGATGGAATGCGGCAACCCCGAACGCGGCGGCACACGGTGACAGGCCTTGGACTCGCAGAATTGAGAGCTTTGCGCTTGCCTGTCTTGCGCATGTGGCAGAACTCGCGGATGGGATCCTCCAATGAGTACGAGACCGGATGCTGCGTGGCACTCCGTATCCAAGGAACGATACAAAATAAGAATGAACCTCAAGGAAACTCTTGCGCAGCTTGAATCTCTCGGCAACGAGAAGCTCCGCGCCCACCACACGAGGAGCGGGGCTGAGGACAACCAGTTTGGCGTCCGGCTTGGTGACATCCGGAAACTTGCAGCGAAAATCAAGACCAATCACCAGCTCGCCGCCTTGCTATGGAACACCGGCAATATCGATGCCCGGCTCCTGGCAATCCTCTTGATCGAGCCCAAGAATCTGTCTCGTGAGGAGCTTGACGGGATGGTGCGATCGGGCAACTTTGCGCAGGTTGCAGACTGGCTGAATGCCTATATCGTCAAGCGCCATCCCGAGAAGGAGGCTCTTCGTCAGTTGTGGATGGAGGATGATGACCCCTGGGCCGTACGGGCTGGATGGAACCTGACCTCCGAGCGCATAGCCAGAAGTCCGGAAGGACTGGACCTGGCGGCGATTCTGGACCGCATCGAGTCTGAAATGGGTACTGCTTCCCCGGAAGCACAATGGACGATGAATTTCTGCCTTGCGGGAATTGGAATCCACTTCCCCAAGCACCGGATGCGC
>JAHCHD010000239.1 GCA_026129915.1 Bryobacterales bacterium | reverse complement strand
GCGCCTCGTGGCCTAGTGTACTACCGGGTCAGGCATCGAGCCGGCTGGGAAGCGCCATCCCTAGTGGCTCCATATGCCAATGTGGAGTATTTCTGGGATCGCGATGGCTGGCGAAGCGTTCGGTATCAGGGCGGTTTGAGGTTCCGAATCAATCCGCGTACCGCTTGGGATTTTCACTATTTTCACGAACCCAGGCGCCAGGATGTCGGCTGGTGGGCCCGCAACATGTGGGGCACCACGCTCGAAGTCAGGCTGGACAACCCGGAAAAGCACAAGCCCTAGCCAGGATTGCTTCGCGGAATGCGCTTAACGATGTCAATTTTATACGGGGCCATCCGATTTGTCTGTCATTCCGCTGCTGGCAGGAGTATTCTGAGGCCGGGGAGCCTTGGCGTCGACGCCGTCTAATCGGCAGCCGACACGGGGACTGACCTCGTGGGCGGGAAGACCGGCACGACCCATCACCCAGCCTAGCTGCCAGTCGACCACCCGAAACCTCTAGCGGAAGGAGGACCCAATGTCACCCGAACAACGATACGAACCGAAGATCCCGTACACCCGAGTTTTGCTGCTACTGATGGTGATCATCATTCCCATCAGCATCTATGGCTTCTACACCATTGCCCAGGCGGACGTGGCGATGCAGGAGAGCATTGGCAACAACTTCCGCACCATTGCGGAATCAAATGCTTACGAAATCTCGAGCTTCATTCACGACCGTGTGATTCAGTCGGCCATGACGGCCGTGGCGCCTGACATCAGAAGGCTTGCAGAGCAAGCGAATGCCCGTTACCGCGGCATGTCGGATGCCGCGTTCGAAAGCATGGTCCAAACAACGGAGAAGAACTGGAACCTCCCAGCGGGGTCCGCCCTTGTGAAGGAGATCACCGGCAACGCGGTGTCGGAGAACCTGCGGAACATCATCCGCCTGGATCCGCGCTACCTGCGCATTACCATTACTGACGATCACGGCTGCACGATTGCCGCCAGCCACAAGACCCTGGATTACTACCAGGCGGACGAAGATTTCTGGCAGGCCATCTATGCGCAGGGGCGGGGAGCAGTGAGCGTCACCGACGTGTTGTACGACGACGTCACGAGGTCAAACTACATCGGCATTGGTGTGCCCATCATTGAGCCCGGGTCGGAGCGCTTTATCGGAACGCTCGACGCACTGGTGGATGTGTCCGAACTGTCACGCATTGTAAAGAGGTCCACGCTTGGACCCACCGCCAGGATCTCGCTTGTGAAGGACGACGGCGTGATCATCAGTGCGCCCAGCATATCGCTCTCGATGAATCAGAAGAGCCAGGACTTTGACGCCGTCAGCGAACTGCTTCGCACCCAGGAAGGCGTCACGAAAGGCTACACGGTGACGGCATTCCCTGGAGGCACGAAGCATCTGGTGGCAGTTGCCGACACCGGCCTGAAGCGGGACTACAAGAACCTCAGCTGGCTGGTGCTAGTGGGGCAGGACACGCACTATGCATTCACTGCTATTCGCACTGCGAACACGCTGATCAGCTTTGTGGCTTTGGCGGGGCTGGCGTTCCTGACCCTGTTGGTGGTGGTTTTCGACATGAACCGCAAGCGTCAGTATGTAGACCTTTCCGCAGCGACGGGCGTGACGTCGCCGGATGAGGCGCGATAGCGGAAACCAGCAGGGACTAAGGGCAGGGAGAGGCATTACTCTAATGGCGCTGCCTGCCCAACCAAGCATCCGAACTCCTTTGTGGGCCGGTGTAACCCCCTCAATTGTGGGAGAATAAGACTGTTCACAACGACATGAGCAGCGCTTCGCAAAGCCCCAGCCCCGAGGAACGACCAGCGCATGGTTTCCCGGAGTCCGCCGAAGCGGCGATCACCGATCTACCGATCGGGGAACCCGCATCCCAAGGCAGCATCATCTGGCAGCGCGTGCAACTCGCCCGTCATCCCAAGCGACCGCACAGTCTGGACTACATCTCCCGAATCTTTGACGGGTTTGACGAACTCCACGGGGATCGTACGTTTGGAGACGATGCGGCCCTGGTGGCCGGATTGGCAGACTTTGAAGGACGCCCGGTTGGAGTGATCGGCCAGCAGAAGGGGCGCGACACCAAGCAGAAGCTGTACCGGAATTTCGGGATGCCGAAGCCGGAAGGCTACCGAAAGGCGTTACGGGTGATGAAGCTCGCCGCCAAGTTCGGCTTGCCCATCATCACGTTGATTGATACCCCCGGCGCGTATCCGGGTATGGACGCCGAGGAGCGCGGGCAGGCTGAGGCGATTGCCGTGAATCTTCGGGAGATGGCCCGGCTACCCTCTCCGGTTTTGACGGTGGTGATTGGCGAAGGGGGCAGCGGAGGCGCTTTGGCCATTGGCGTTGGCAACGACAACTCCATGATGGAGAATGCCACCTACAGTGTGATCTCACCAGAGAGTTGCGCGGCGATCATCTATCGCGATGCGAAGAAGGCGGAACTTGCGGCGGAAGCTCTTCGCGTGACCGCGCCGGAACTGCTAGCGCTGCAACTGATTGACAGGGTGATACCGGAGCCGGGCGAGGGTGCACAAACCGATTGGGACGCCGCAGCCGTGGCTCTGCGCAACCACGTGCGTGGCGCCCTGCATTCCTTCGACGGCTGGACCAGAGAGCAACTAATTTCGCAGCGCCAGGAGAAGTTCCGCCGGATCGCATCCTTTTTTGGGGACGCCAAGGCATGAAGAAGCCTGTTCTTGTGGGAGTTCTGCTTCTGGCGGGTATCGTTGGACTGATCGTCTGGAGTTCGTTGGGACTGCGCGAGCACCGGGTAGAGGTGTGTATGACATTCGAGGGCAAGAACGTCTGCCGGGTAGCACAGGGAGGGTCCAAAGAGGCAGCACAGCGGCAGGCCCTGGATAACGCCTGCGCCATGCTCACCAGCGGAGTGACCGGCACTATTTCGTGCATGCAGACGCCTCCAGACTCCGTGCGATACCTGAACGATTAGGTGCCCACACTCAAGATGTGTAGATTTTCCCGGCGTCGCCGATAGACTTTGCTGAATTGGGCGGAAGGTTCTTAGACTTGGCGGTAATTTCAGAACCATGTCAGCGTCTTAGCCATATTGGGCCCCGGCACGCGGGTATTTGCGCGTCTCGTGTCCGGAACAATCTCAACAAAGACTTCGTATCGTTATCCGTAAAGATGCACAGGAGCATAGTAACTTGAGCGGAAAGTGGAAAATCATTATCGGTGTCGTGGTAGTTACCGTGGTAGGCGGCGCAATCTATGGCGGCATCAAGTACCGACAGGGCAAGGCCGAGAAGGTACAAACGGCACGTATCGCCAAGCAGGACGTTGTGTCATTGGTGACGGCAACCGGAGAAATCCGCCCGTTGAACTACATCAATATTGGCGCTAATGCCCAAGGGCGTATCACGGACCTGCTTGTGAAAGAGGGAGACCGCGTGAACCGGGGACAGATTCTCGCAAAACTGGAATCGGTCCAGCCCCGGGCTCAACTTACCGCGCAGGAAGCGAGCGCGCGCGGCACTGAGGCAGAAGCCGCGGCCCAGGAAGCAGCGGTGCGGGCAGCCTCCGACACCATGGAAAGCGCCGAGGCCGCGGTGGGTCGCACGCAAGCGCAGCTCGAACAGGCGCGCCAGGACTTTGAACGTTCAAAGCAGCTTTTTGAGGGGAAACTGGTTTCCAAACAGGAATACGACGCACGGAAGTCCGCGTACGATGTCGCGCTGGCGTCGGTGAAAGAGGCAGAAGCAGCGCTGTCGCGCGCCGAAGCCCAGCAACGGCAGGCGGCCGCTTCGCTATCCGCATCCCAGAGGCGCATCACCGCAGCCAAGGCGGAAGTCACCCGGATTCAGGATCTTGTCGAGCGCACGTACGCAATTTCCCCATTGGATGGCATGGTTACGAACCTGCCAGTGAAGACTGGTGAAATCGTGGTGCCCGGCATTCAGAACTCGGCGGCTAGCCTTATCATGACGATCGCCGATATGTCGGTAATCACAGCCGAAGTGAAAGTAGATGAGACGGACATCATCAATGTGCAGCTTGGTCAGGTTGCCGACATCACGATTGAGGCCTTCCCGGATAAGGTTTTCAAGGGCAAGGTGATCGAGATTGGCAATACGGCCATACTTCGCTCAAGCGGCCTGGCATCTTCGCAAAGCCAGATTTCGAGTGACGAAGCGAAGGACTTCAAGGTGGTAGTGGCGATGGAAGCCCCTCCCGCCACCATGCGTCCTGGATTGTCGTGCACCGTGAAGATCGTGACATCAAAGCAAGAAAATGTTCTGGCTCTGCCGTTGCAGGCCCTCACGGCGCGCACCAAAGGTGACCTCTTGAAGCGCGACGGAAAAAAGGAGGAGGGGCCGGTAACTGACCCGAAATTGTCCGCTGAACTCAAGGAAGAGCTTCAGGGCGCCTTTGTCGTGAAAGATGGCAAGGCTGACTTCGTCGAGGTAACCACTGGCGTCACGGGCACCACGGAGATTGAAGTTCTTTCCGGCCTAAAGGAAGGTGATGAAGTAATCATCGGCCCCTACCGATCACTGCGGACACTGCGCAATGAAACTCGCGTGGAAGTAGACAACAAGAAACCTGGACAGACTTCAGGCGCGTAGTGCCCAGACACTGCCCTAAGATGGAAAGAGAGACAGATTCCTATGCCGCAAACACTCGAATCCCCCGCCGTCCGCGGTGAACAACTCAAACGGGACGGTATCGTCATCCGCACGTATGACCTCTGGAAAACCTACGTGATGGGAGACCAGGAGATTCACGCAGTCTCTGGCATCGATGTGGAGATCCACCGCGGTGAGTATGTGGCGATTATGGGTCCTTCCGGTTCCGGGAAGTCCACACTGATGAACCTGATCGGGTGTCTCGATACGCCCTCAAAAGGTGAGTATTTCATCAATGGCAATTTGGTGAGTTCGATGTCGGACGACGAGCTTGCCCGTATTCGGAATAAGGAGATTGGCTTCGTCTTCCAGACCTTCAACTTGCTAGCGCGCGCCACCGCCCTTCACAACGTGGAATTGCCGCTGATTTACGCGGGAGTGGATGCGGCTACGCGTCAGGAACGGGCACGTCAGGCGCTGACATCGGTGGACCTCACCACCCGAATGCATCACAAGCCAAACGAGCTTTCCGGTGGCCAGCGCCAACGTGTAGCGATTGCTCGCGCACTGGTGAACAACCCATCGATTCTGCTGGCGGACGAGCCCACGGGCAACCTCGATTCCGCAACGGGCGTGGAAATCATGGCACTCTTTGACCGCCTGCACAGTGCAGGCAACACGATTGTGCTGGTGACGCATGAAATGGACATTGCCATGCATGCGCATCGAGTGATCTTCGTCCGCGACGGCAAGGTGGAGCGGGACGAGAAGGTGAAGTAGGCTACCGGCCTCATCTGGAGCCAAGCACCGTTCAAGTCCAGCACCTGTCAAACCGGGCTCGCCCCGAAGCGAGCCCGATCAGCCTTGCGCTAAACTAATAACAGCCCGCCCGCCCCATTCCCCGATCGTCTAACGGTAGGACAGCGGCCGTTGGAGCCCGTAATAGTGGTTCGAATACATGTCGGGGAGCCCATCTGC
>JAHCHD010000238.1 GCA_026129915.1 Bryobacterales bacterium | reverse complement strand
TGAAGGAAAGCTCCGCGATGGCGGACTGACGGCGGCTTTCGTAGCCGCTCCTCGAGTTCAGACGAGGAGCCATGCCGTACAGGCTCATCTCATAGGTTCCCACCAGCTTGATGACATCGTCGCGGTTGGGGTTACGAATGAACTCGCGCACCACTTCATTGGCGCCCGCGGCACGCAACAGCCGGCCATCGCGTCGCTCAAAGTAGAAGTCCTCCGGCTGTATTTCCACCTCCTCGGCAGTACCGTTGGCCACCGAGATCTGGATGACGGAGTAGCTGCGCAGAACAGCCGGCAGACGCGCGATCATCACGGTCAAACCGTCACGGGTGAGGGTCTGATACTGCAAGCCGCCACTCTCAAACTCAATCACCTGCGCGCGCGCCGGTCGAGTGAAAGCGGCCAGAAACAGGCCGCAAGCCGCCAACAGGGGCAAAAGGCGTACAAGTTTATGACTGGAATGATGCATCAAACTGTCAGACGGCGGCCGGGCACGCCCACACCCGAAACCGGAAGGTTCCTACTTCGCCAGCTCCTTGGCAGCCTGGCTGCTGGCGATTAGTTCCATCAGCTTCTTGCGCTCTTTCCGCACCAGCGGGTTCTCTGGGTACAGCGCCTCATATTGAGCAAGATACCGCTCACTCAACTCCGGTTCCTTCTGCCGGAGGAAAAAGATGGCAAGCAGCAGCTTGGCGAAGGGCTTGAAGAGGTCACCCTTTGTGGCTGCAATCTGCAGCTTGCGCAGGCCTTCTTCCTTGTTCCCTTCGGTGTCGTCAAACTTGATAAACCAGCGCATGAAGAAGGGAAGACTGCCCAACAGATACTCGCTGAAGCCGGTAGTGCAATAGACGTCGTAGAATTCCGGGTCGGCTTTCAGCACGCGAACCGCGTAGCTCTGTGAGGCACGCGCATGCTTCAAGCTGGCCGCATGCTTCTTATCCACTAGCGCCAGGTAGTCCATGTGGATACCTTCTGTCACTGTCATACAGAAAAGCGCGTTCGTGTCGCTGGCGTCGCGCGCCAGCCGCTTGGTGGCTAGCTGCTGGGCTTTGGCGATGCTGTCAAAGACCGTCTTCCGGATTGCCGGATCAGGTTTCAGTCGCTGATTGCCTTTTATCTTCTCATCGTCCTTGAAGAACTCGCCCTCGAGGATCAAAAGCCGGTCAAGTTCCTCGAACAGCGCGATAGATGCACGTACACTGTAGCCGAGCGGGTCCTCCGGATGCGCCGCGATGAACCGGTCAATCGTGCGGTGGGCACGGACAAACTGGAAGCGGTAGAGAGCATCGAAACTCTCGCGGATGGTCTTGGTGTCCTGGGCGCTCATGGTTTTGTCTCCCGCGGCGAACAAGGGGGCGCCGAGGGAAACTACACAGAGCACGATAAGTAACAGCTTGGCCATGGCTCTCTCAGATGCGGAACAGTTGGTTGAAGTAAGCGCTGGTTCGTTCCTGTATTTGCGCTAGCTCCAATTGAAGGGGCTGATCTTGTAGATGATCTGGCACCCATTTTCGCACTAATTCCATAAGGATATCCGAGGCTGCGCCGCTTGCGGGCAGTTTGCCGCCGGACTTCCCGGTTGAAATGCGAATGCCGTGGTCAGCGGCGCGGTAGAAGGTGGCTGCGTCCCTTAAGAACTCCGCGTCGCTGCGTTCCAGGTGGCCCATCTTCTCCACCACATCAATGCGCTGCAAGGTATTCAGGACGGGGAAAAAGATCCCTGCGCTGCGGAGGCGCAGATAGAGCAGCGCGAAGTCTATATCGTAAAACCCGCCACGACCGCTCTTCAGAGGGTTGTCTTCCCCCTGTTCTTGTTCCAGACGTGCGCGCATCTGGGCAAGTTCCATCCGTGACCGGCCGTTCTGACCCCAGCGCCTCCAGTCCACCTGTTGCACTTCGGCCAGGAACGCTTCGCAACGCTTGGCATTGCCTGCCACCGTGCGGCTCTTCATGAAGGCCAGCCCTTCCCAGGCTTCGGCTCGGGACTCGAAATAGCTGCGATAGTTGTCCTCGGTCTGCACAAGCGACCCTGAGCGCCCGTCCGGCCGCAGCCGTGTGTCTACCGCAAACACGATACCCTCGGCGGTGTAGGAAGACAACAGGCTTATCATCCGCTGAGCCACGGTGCGCCAGAAGGGAATCTCCGCCGCGTCCTTGGGCGGAAGCACAAACAACAGATCAGCGTCTGAGCCGAGGTCAAACTCCAGCATGCCTAGCCGGCCCATGGCGATCACCATCATCTGGTCGCGAGCTTCATAGCCGGCCGTCACCGGTTTCTGCTTCTCCAGCGTCTGCGCAAGGGCGATTCGATAGGCCGTTTCGATGGCAGCATCGGCCAGCTCAGAGCAGAACCTCAGCGACTCGAACACGGGCCGGTCAAGGCACATGCTCTCAGCCAGGATCCGGAAAAGCTCCCGGTGGTAGAAGCCACGCAACTCGGCTGGTTCCTCGAAGACGCTGGTAAGGTCAGCGTACGGCACATGGGTGCCCAGCGGATTCCGCATCGCCAGAAACTGCGAAACGAAATCCACTCGGCGCAGGATCTGTTCGCTGAAGAACGGGCTGAGTTCAAACACCGTCAGCAGGTCGCCCACCGCCGCCGGTTCGCTGTCGAGCAATGCCAGCCATTCGGCATGGTCCACAATGGCTTCCGCAAACGCTTCGAGATAACGGTGGCCGCGTCGCAATGCACGTCGCCGCAACTGCTGGGCCACCGCCGGCGCCTTCTGGTCAAGGAAGCGCAGGGCATTGGTGGTCATTACGGGCGCCGGGCGATCATCGGGACGCGGGCTTTCCGGCATGGGCATCGGCGACAAGTCCCGCGGTCCCTCTTCCGTGAAGTAGGCCGATTGCTGCGAGTGAATCACCCGCGCATGGATCGACAGTACGGATTCCAGGTGTCGTTTCAGCACTGCCAGGAAGTCGTCGCTGGTGGGGTTCAGGCCCAACTCGCCATGGGGCATCTTTCGTGCCAGCGCCTGCACCTGCATCACGTCGCTGGGCAGGGCATGCACTTGGCGGTCGTGGTCAAACTGCAGGCGATGTTCGGCATTGCGCAGGAACTGGTAGGCGCCAGCCAGCACGGCATATTCCCCGTCCGATAGGAACTCTTTGCTGTGCAGCCGGAAGAGCGCCATCATGGTGCCGCCATGGCGAATCCAGCGGTCGCGCCCGCCGTGCAAACGCTGCAGGCACTGCACCAGAAACTCGATGTCGCGGATTCCACCCGGCTGCAGTTTCACGTCCAGATGATTTCCTGGGCGCTTGGCGAGGTTCGCTTTCTCCTGAATACGCAGCCGTGTTTCGCTTACCGCTTCCACCTTCTTGAAGTCGAGCGTGGTGGAATAAATCAGCGGTTCTACGAACTCGAAGAACTCCGCGCCCATCGCCATGTCGCCGGCAACCGTTCGGGCCTTCAGCAGCATCTGCAGTTCCCAGTCGCGGGCACGGTTCTTGTAGTAGGTCTTGGCGGCGTCGAGCGAGATGCATATCTCACCCAGGCTGCCCTCGGGGCGGAGCCGCATGTCTACGCGATAGCACATGCCGTCCGACGTGTAGGTGGAAAGCGTGTCGCAGAGCAGGTGCGAGAGCTTTTGGAAGAACTCCTTGTTACTGATGGAGCGGGCGCCGCTGGTGTAACCGTTGCCGCCATAGAAGAACATCAGGTCGATGTCGGACGAGTAGTTCAGCTCCCGTCCACCCAGCTTTCCCAGTGCCAGAATTGCCAGGTGACAGGGCTTTGGCACTCCCGCCCCGCCGTCTTCCGCGGGCGCATCCCCGTTGGCTGTGGCCGCGGTGCGATCGGTTACCATCGGCTGCCCAAAGCGGCGCACAAGGTCATCGTAGATACGCTGGTAGCTGATACGCAGAATGGCGTCGGCAAGGTTTGAAAGTTCCTCTGCCACCTCCGCCACGTTGGCCAGCTCGTAGATGTCGCGCAGCACGATCCGTAGCAGTTGCTTGCGCCGGAATCGAGCCAGCATCTCTGCTGATGGCGGCCCGGAGGTTTCCGTGTTCAGCGCGTTCTCCAGGCGCCACTCGTACTGGTCCGCCGTCAACGCGGTATCCAGGCTCTGCGTGTGCAGCAGTTCCTCCAGCCACTCCGGACTGCGCAGTATTGCGTCGCTCAGGAAACGGCTGTGGCCGAAGATTGCCAGCAGCGCCTGCAATCCGCTCGGCGAGCTACCCAGCCGGTGCAGCGCCTGCGGGCGTTCCTCGCGCATGCGGTCCATGAAGTGCAGCGCCTGGTCCGGTAGCGGCGAACTGGCTACCAGGGCGCGAATCTTGCGGGCGATCTCCGGGCTAAAGAACGAAGTCAGCGCTGCCGTCACCTGCTGGGCGCGGGCCGGCTCGGCAAATGAGACGGTTTGGGGAAGGGTTTCCATGCAGTGCTAGGCAGTCTCTCCCACACCAGATTGGGCCGCCGGCATCTCAAGCAAAACGATCTGGTCCTTGGCTCTTACTACGCCTGGCTGCAGCACCTTGGCGTAGAACCCGCTCTTCGCCCATCGTGGCGATGACGCGTTGCCTTGCTTCACTTCTGCGTCGTAGATCTCCTGCTGGATGCCGTTCCCATAAACGTCAAGCTTATAGCACGGCGTGCGGATTTTGGTGAGCTCAATCACCGCGTCACCCAGCTGAAAGCGCTGACCCGCGCGCAACCCGGCAACGTGGATTCCTTCGGTGGTGACATTCTCGCCAATCGCGCCGGGGTACACCGGGAAGCCTTTCGCCTGCAACTCCCGAATCACCTCCAGGGCTACCAGCAACACCGCCTGCTGCGGACCGCCATGAGACTTAGGATTGTTCCAGCCGTCACCGGCGAAGCCCTCCACTTTCAAATCACCTTCCAGCACGGGGAGGTTGGGCATTCCGCCGGGCGAGGTGCTCACCTGTACCACTTTTCCTGTCAAGCAATCTCCTGAAACCTTTCGTGGTTGTCTGCTGCCGTTGTCCTATAGAGCCGGCGGGGTGAGTCCCCTCGATCCCGTCGGGTCGTCCGCTCCCCCTTGACGGTAGAGCGGTGGCAGGTAGTCATACGTTTCGTGCATCCAGTTGCTCAGCAGTTGCCGGTGCCGTAGCGCTTCCTGCTGCAGGTCTGGACGGTTGATAGCGTTATCGAACTCGTTGGGGTCATTTTCCAGATCATAGAACTCCAGCGCCGGCCTCGCCGGTTCCAGCATCTGGCTCTGCACTTCAGTCAGCCCGCCTTGTCGGCCCAGGCGTTTGATGCTAGTCCACGAGGGCGAATCCTCGATATCCCACGCCGGACGGTAGCCGGTGTTGGCGTCGGCGTTGAAAACCAGCTTGTACCGCCGGGTACGGACGCAGCGCTGGGGGTCGAAGGTATCATGCCAATTCCGCTCGCTATAGATGGCTTCGCGGGGCATGTACGCTCCCCCGGTAAGCAACCCCAGAAAACTGCGGCCCTGCATCTTCGCGGGAACCTGGACGCCGGCGCATTCCAGCCACGTGGGCGCAAGATCGAGGTGCGAAACCAACTCCTGCTTCACCGTGCCTGGTGCGATCTTTCCCGGCCACCATGCGATGGTGGGCACCTGAATGCCGGGGTCATAAAGCGTTCCCTTGGCTCTGGGAAAGGGAAGCCCGTTGTCGC
>JAHCHD010000237.1 GCA_026129915.1 Bryobacterales bacterium | reverse complement strand
ATCCGTACCCAGTTTACTGGGACGCGAGGACTACGCCCTGATAAGCAGCCTGGTGCCCGACGGCTCTCGCGTGCTTGACGTGGGCTGTGGCGAAGGGGAATTGCTGCACTGGCTGGTGGAAAACAAGGGAGTCCAAGGCCGGGGCATCGAATTGCTTTCGGGCAAGGTGCATCGCGCCATCGCACGCGGGCTTTCGGTGTACCAGGGTGACATCAACCAAGGCCTGCAGGCATACCCTGACCGCGCCTTTGACGTGGTGATCCTGAGCCAGACGCTGCAGGAAACCAAAGATCCGCTAAGTGTGCTGCAGGAGATGCTGCGCATTGGCGACAAGGTGGTGGTGACTTTCCCCAATTTCGCCCACTGGCAGGTACGGCTATCGCTGCTGCTGCGAGGACGCGCGCCACGCACGAAGTTCCTTCCGTATTCGTGGTACGACAGCCCCAACATCCGCGTGCTGTCGATCTGCGACTTTCAGGCGCTGGTGAAGGAGCAGGGCTGGCGCATTGAGCGTGAGTTCTTTCTTGCTGGACGCCGGCACGTGCGGGTGTTTGCGAACCTGTTGTCGGAAGTAGCCGTCTGCCTGCTGACCCGCTAGACCGGCTGACCCGCTCGGCTGGGCTTACACCGGCACTGGCACCTGATTCAGGATTTCCTTGATGATCTTTTCGGAGCTATCCGCTGACCGTTGGGTGAGGCTGACGCGCGTGTTCAGCAGCACCCGGTGGGCGAGCACGGGAACGGCGAGACGCTTGACGTCTTCGGGCACAGCATAGGCGCGGCCCTCAAGGAAAGCCAGAGCCTGCACGGCGCGGTACATTGCCTGGGCCCCGCGCGGGCTGACGCCCAGCGAAAGCAGATCGTAGTTGCGCGTCTTTTCCACAATCGCCAGCAGGTAGTCAAGCACTGCATCGTCCACGCGCACGGTTTCGGCTTCTTCACGAAGAGCCAGCAGTTCCGCGGCATCCATCACGGGTTCGGGGCTATGGCTGGGACCCTCCCCGCCGCGCAGAATGAGCCGCTCGCTGTCGACGTCAGGGTAGCCGATACGCAGGCGCAACAGGAAGCGATCCAACTGGCTCTCGGGCAGCGGGTAGGTGCCGTGATGCTCCACCGGATTCTGGGTGGCGATTACCATGAAGGGTTCCACCAGCCGGTAGGTGGCGCCATCCACGCTTACCTGGCCCTCGTTCATTGCTTCGAGCAGAGCGGACTGGGTTTTGGGCGTAGTGCGGTTGATTTCGTCGGCGAGCAGGAAGTTTGTAAAGATGGGTCCGCGCTTGAACTCGAAGGTCTCGGTCCGCACGTTGTACACGGTGACCCCCAGGACGTCTCCGGGCAGCATATCGCTGGTGAACTGGAGGCGGTGAAAGTCGCAGCGGACGGAACGGGCAAGGGCCTGGGCGAGGGTAGTTTTCCCGACGCCGGGAACATCTTCAATCAGGAGGTGGCCGCGGGCCAGCAGACAGGCCAGGCTAAGCCGGATGACTTCGTGTTTGCCCCGCAAGGACTGACCCAGCAGTTCTTCCCACTGCTGCAAACGGGCAATGGAAAGCGCGCTGCCGGCGAGCGTCTCACGTTGGCTCATTTCTCCTCTATGATACATAGTGCATCGCCTAAATCCGATTCTGCGGCTATAGTTCCGCCGGTCCATCTAAGGAACGGCCGTCTGCTGGATGACCACGCGCAACCCACAACGCGACCACGCTCCCCTGATTGCGATTCTTGGCGCCATGATGCTGATGGCCCACATGATCAGCGGCAAGGCAGCAAGGGACTCGCTTTTCCTGCTGAATTTTCCCATCGAGATGCTGCCTCGGATGACGGTGGCGGCGGCGGTGGCAAGCCTGTTTTTCGTGATCGGGTGGGCGCGGAAACTGGCGACACGCTCACCGGCGGAACTCGTGCCCTGGACGCTGCTAGGGGCGAGCGGACTGCAGTTTCTGCTTTGGGGTCTTTACGAACTGCACCCTGGAGCGAGCGCGGTTCTGTTCTACTTCTACATGATTGGGCCGAATGCGATACTGCTATCGTCCTACTGGAGCCTGCTGAATGAGCGCTTTGACCCACGGCAAGCGAAGAAGATCTTCGGGAGAATTACCGCGGGAGGCACCTTCGGCGGTGTGGTGAGTGGCGCCCTGGCTGACCAGGTGGCGGACTATTTTGGTCCATCCAGCCTGCTGCCGCTGCTTGGAATACTGCAACTCATCGCCTTTCTGCTGGTGCGACGCCTGGCCAATCCAACTCTGAGGCGACCGCCCGCCCATAGCGCGAAGCCCACTGACTTCATTGCCGGTTTCCGGTATATCCGCTCGAATCGCTACCTGTTTACGCTCGCTTCCCTGGTGTTTCTGGTGACCACCAGCGCGGGCCTGCTTGACTACGTGTTCAAGGACGGGGTGACGGCGACGCTGGGACGGGGCGAGCACCTTGTGACCTTTTTCGCGTTGTTCTACGCGTTTAGCGGGCTGGCCACGTTCCTGATGCAGTCCTTTGTGGCCCCTTTGTTCTTCCAGCGCTTCGGCTTGACGCAAAGCCTGCTAGCGTTGCCGGCGGCCTATTTCGCGGGCGTGCTGAGCAACCTGGCCATTCCTGGCCTGCCGGGCCTGGTGATCATGAGGGGGTTTGAATCTGTTACACGAGGGTCAATCTACCGTTCTGGCTATGAGATTTGCTACACCCCGGTGAGCACAAGGGAGAAGCGTGCCAGCAAGACGATCATCGATGTGGGCGCAGACAGGCTAGGTGAGGCGGCCGGCGGAGTGCTGCTGCAGGGTATGCTGCTGACAGGAATGGCCGGACTGCAGGCTGGCATCCTACTGGTGGGATGTGCGCTAAGCGCCATGGCGGGCTTCCTGACCTACCGCATGGGCCGGCTATACATTGCCACACTGGAAACCAGCCTGATCAATCGCGCCCGCGAGATGGCTGAGGAAACCGAGGAATTGCCCAACTTTGATGCGGAGACCGTGGTGATGGGGTCGATGGCGGGGGTCTCGGTGCTGGGGCAGCCCGTAACTGGCTTGCCGGCCGAAGCGGAAGGTCCCTTGGAGGGGCGGTCACGCTCTGGAACTGCCCAAGAAGTGGAGAAGCCTGAGCCGCTTGCCGATATCCCCACATCGCGTGGGACGGTCGCCTCTACACGGTTGCCCGCGGACGACGGTTACCTGCAAAAGGCTGCCGTCCTGCGTTCGGGCGATGTACTGAAAGTGCGTGCATTGCTGGCCAGCGGCGAGGCCCTGGAGCCCGCGCATGTCCCGATCCTGGTGCGCCTGCTTGCGTGGGACGAGGTATCGGATGCGGTAGTCCATGTGCTGCGGGCCGCGCCATTTCCGCTGGAAGGGCAGCTAGCGGACGCACTGCTGCATCGGGATGAGGACTTCGATATCCGCCGGCGCATTCCCCGCGTGTTGTCAGCCCGGCCCTGTCAGCTCTCGGCGGAGGGGCTGCTGCAAGGTTTGCGCGACCAGCGGTTTGAGGTGCGCTTCCGGTGCGGCAGAGCGCTGGCGAGGATCACCAGCCTGGATGGCGGACTGATTATTGACCGTGACCGTATCCTGCGAGCCGTGGAGCGTGAGTGCTTTGTCAGCAAGACGGTGTGGAACAGCTACCGTCTGCTCGACCGCAGAGATGACACCGAGGAGAGCCTCTACTTTGATGAAGTGCTGAAAGACCGCACCAGCAAAGGGCTGGAACATGTATTTACGCTGCTCTCTTTGGTGCTGCCGCGCGAGGCCCTGCAGATTGCGTTCAAGGGTTTACACACGACTGACCCGTATCTGCGTGGAACGGCGCTCGAATACCTGGATAGCGTGCTGCCGGAGAACATACGCGAACGGTTGTGGCCCTTGCTCGAATCGGACGCCCGCCCCCAGAAACACCAAGGACGTCCCCGCTCGCGGGACGAAATTCTGGCAGACCTGCGGCGAAGCAACCAGTCGATTATCGTGAATCTGGAACGCCTGCGCGGTCACGGCGGATCAAGCGCCGATACCGGCAAGCCTCCGCAGGGCCAGACTGACGGTTCGGGGCTAGAACCGCCAGTCGAGCCCGACAAGCGGAAAGAGCCCTAACTGCTCACCGATCTTCTGCTGGTTGGCCACCCGATCCCACTGCAACTGTGCAAAGTTCCTCCGGTTCGTGAGGTTTTGTATACCCAAGAAAAGGATGAGGGGTTTGTCCCGGACGGTAAACGTGCGGTCAACGCGCACGTCAAGGCGGAAATAGTCGGCCGCTCGCTCAGCATTGACGCGGCCAAGGTCAAAGATGGGACGCCGCTGGCGCGTGCTTTCCTCGAGGTCGTAGGGTGTGAAGGGACGGCCAGAAAGGAATGAGGTGCGCGTGGAAACCTCCCACTTCCGGCTTAGGCGGTAGCCCCCTACGAAGTTCGCAATCACCGGGTAGTCATAAGATCCGGCTCGCAAGATACCATCCAGCGCCGCGTGCCGGGTGCGGGAAAACGAAAGGTTGGCCTGCCCGAACCAGCGATCCCGGAACTTCTTCTCGATGAAGAATTCGATTCCGCGAACCCGGCCGCGTCCGGCGCTGGTGATGGGAAATAGCAGGCTGGAGACGTCGAAGGTATCACCCACGTTCGCCAGCGAGAGGCTGGGATACTCGAGCGCGGTTGGATAGTCCTTGTACTGTTTGGCGTAGCCTTCCACCGTAAAGCGAAGGGTGGGGTTGATTTCGTAGCTGAAACCGGTAATGAGGTGATCGGCACGGAAGGGAACGGCGCCCCGGTTTACGGGAAAGACGGTGAGGAAGAAGAACAGAGGCTGCTGAAAATACTGGCCATAGCTCGCGCGCCAGGAGAGCTTGTCGCTGATGCGGTAGCTGACCCCCGCGCGCGGGCTGAAGCGTGTAGCGCCCAAAATCTGGTAGCGATCCACCCGTCCGCCAAGCGTGAGGTTCAGGCGGCTGGTGAGATTGCGCGAGGTTTGCACGTAGCCGCCAGACTGCGTGGCGGTGTCTCGCTCGTCGATGAAGAAGGGATTCACTCCGGCCACGGGCGTGAATGGGTTCAGGTCCCCTAATGGCTGCTGGGCGTTGTAGCCGATGCGGAAAAGCTTGAAACTGCCTCCAGCCTGAATCTTGTCGAGCAGCGGCAGGTAGCCGGTGAAGTCGTATTTCAGGGTGGTCTCGCCCTCGCGGGAGTTCTCTCCAAACACCAGCGGGCTGTTCGGGATGAGTTCGTCCACCGGGATACTGGGATCCGGCACGGAAAAGCGGACGAGGTCGCGTACGCGGGAGTTGACGCTCGCTTCGGAATGAGTGACGCCCAGCAAGCCCACGCCCTTGACGCCAAACAGACGCTGCCAGTTGAAGCCCGTCGCGCTGCGCCAGCCGTTATAGCGGATGTCGAACTCATTGGGGCCATCCTGGTTATTGTTCTCGCCGAAACTGGTGCCCTCCGCGGGGCCAAGGCGGATGCTATCCACCCCGGTGAGATTTGCTACCCAGATGCGGTCTCGCGCCGTGAGGTCGTAGACTACCTTGCTGTTCGTGGTGTAGACCACGGGGACGCCGCCGAAACCGATGTCATCAGTGAACAGGTCAAGGAAGCTGCGGCGGACCGAGGTTACCCACGAACCCTTGCCCTGTCTGATGGGACCTTCGAGCACGACGCCGCCCCCGGCAAAGCCTGAAGTCA
>JAHCHD010000236.1 GCA_026129915.1 Bryobacterales bacterium | reverse complement strand
CGCGGGCGTCCAATCCCGCCTGAATATCCACTTGCAGGGTTTCGGCATGGCCGAAGATCGACCCCGCGCACGCGCTCCGAATCGCTTCACTCTCGGAAAACGTCTCTTGCACCATCGTTCCAGCCAGACAAGTGAACTCCGCCAGATTCCCGGTGAGAATCGAACGCCGAAAGTCGATGTATGCCAGGACTCGTTCCAGCGGATCGTCAAGCCCGTGATATGCGGCTGCGGCAAACAGTGCCGACGTCGTTTTGGTCCAGTACTCGGCCGCGGCCACCCCAAGCTCTTCTTTGCTCTTGAAGTGGTGAAAAAAAGCGCCCTTTGTCACGCCGGCATAACCACAGAGATCGTCAACGCTGGTTCCCGCGAACCCCTGTGTACGAATCACATCGCGCGCCGCTTCCAGCAACCGGGTTCGGGCATCACCCCGCTGCGGCTCATTCTTAGGAGGGCGCGACATAAAAGAAACATACCAACTAATCGGTATGCTGTCAATATTAACTTCCGCTCCAAGCTCACCGCTCACCCACATATTCCTGAATCAGAAAACGCGCACCCGCGCTCCGTCCGAGCACCCGCCCCCGCCGGAGCCCCCAAGTTCGAGAATGTCACCCGCACCACAATCCGGTTGCCTCGATGGGGTTGGGTTGCAGTCCCAGCTCCCACACCCGGCACATCGCGAGCTGCCATTGCCACCGGCGCGCGCCATGCTGGTTTGCCAGCACGGTGGGTCGGCAAGCTAGCCACCCACATCGAGCCGGCAGATCGGGCTCACCATATCGCCAATCTCGATGCCAATGGTACCCATAGCGGCCACGGTTTCCGTGCTTTCGTTTCAGCCGGATGCTTTGTCCATATTTTTCGTGACGGGTTCCGCCCTTAAACCAGGTTTGGCTCTGCTTCCATGCTCTCTGCGCTGTCGCGGCAGAACCAGCCGTCTCATCCCATCTGTCCCAGTTGGACTTTGGCCTTGACAAAAATAAGACGACCGGTCATATTTAATTCATGCCACGGCCAAGTGCAAAAGGGCGAATCCTTGACGCCGCTCTGGAGACCATTCATGGGCAGGGCTACAACGCCACCAGCATCCAGGACATCACCGCGGCTGCGGGTGCGCCCAAGGGCTCGTTCTACAATCACTTCGCAAGCAAGGAAGCTCTTTGTCTGGAGATCCTCGATCTTTATCGCGAGCGGGAACTGGGCATACTCGGCATTCTGGAAGTACCCGGCACCCCCTCCCGGGATCGGTTGATTCGTCATTTCGCGGCCCTCACCGAAGGCAACAAGTGCGGTCTGGAGCGTGGATGCCTTATCGGCAATCTTGCAGCGGAGGCCGCTTCGGCGAGCCCCGCAGTAAGGGATCGGCTTGCCCGGATGCTCTCCGAATGGACCAGCCTTTTGGCGGCCTGCATCCGGGAAGGGCAGGCATCGGGTGAACTCGCTGCCAACGGGTCGCCGGAGGACCTCGCTGCGTTCCTCGTGAACGCGTACGAAGGGGCCATCCTCAGGGCAAAAGCCGATTGCTGCGAGGAACCATTCCGCCAGTTTGAGCACTTCCTTCTCGTGCTCTTGGACTAATGGATCTTTCAAAAAAAACACAAACTTTGCATCGGTTTAAGACGACCGGTCATCTTAATGGAGGAGAATTTAGAACCATGGAATACCCTAACTTGTTCAAACCCCTGCGAATCGGGGACCTCGAACTGTCCCATCGCATCGTGATGGCGCCCCTCACCCGGCTTCGCTCCTCGCAGCCCGGCAACATCCCCGGACCCATCAACGCATCCTATTACGGGCAGCGTGCCACGCCAGGCGGCCTGCTGATTTCAGAGGCAAGCCAGATCGCGCCCATCGGGCAGGGCTACCCGGCAAGCCCCGGCATTCACTCATCGGAGCAGTTGGCCGGTTGGCGGCTGGTGACCCGTGCGGTGCATGAAGAAGGCGGCTTCTTCTTCATCCAACTCTGGCACGTGGGGCGTATCTCCCACACCTCGTTCCATCCGGAGGACGGGTTGCCGGTGGCTCCGTCCGCCGTGCGCCCGGCGGGTGAAACGATGACGGCTTCCTGGGAAACGGTACCCTTTGAGACGCCCCGGCCTCTGGATCGCGCCGAAATCCCGCAGCTCATCGAGACGTACCGGCAGGCTGCCCAACACGCGATGGTCGCCGGAGCCGATGGCGTGGAAATCCACGGCGCAAACGGCTATCTCCTGGATCAGTTTCTGCAGGACCGCACGAACCTGCGCACGGACGAATACGGCGGCAGCATCGAGAACCGGGCCCGCCTGCTACTGGAAGTGGTGGACGCCGCCTCTTCCGTTTGGGGCCCCGGTCGCGTCGGAGTGCGGCTCTCTCCCTTCGGAACCTTCAACGACATGGGAGACAGCGATCCCGTGCGTCTGTTTACCTACGTAATCCGCCAGCTCAGCGCACGTGGGATCGGCTACCTGCACCTCATTGAGCCACGTTCCAGTGAATCGAGCGGCGGTGCGCCGTTAGACCAGAGCGCGCCCGACGCGGCGACGCTTTTCCGGGATTCCTTCCAGGGTGCGTTGATTGGGGCGGGAGGCTTCACGGGCGATCTTGCCGAGGCGGCAATCGCTGCGGGGAAGGCTGATGCAGTGGCGTTTGGCCGGTGGTTCATTTCAAATCCCGACTTGGTGGAGCGGCTGCGACAAAACGCTCCCCTCAACCCGTACGATCGCAGCACGTTTTACGGTGGAGATGTCCGTGGTTACACGGATTACCCGACGCTTGCCGAGCTCGAATCGATGCCGGTGGGGGCATGAGACGCAAACCGTTCGATCGGCGCGGAGCATCTGCTCACTCCGCGCCGCCCGGGCCCTAATTCTCTCGGGTCGCCGCACCATTAGTCCCGAAAGGACGCCCGAATCGTGTTGCCATGGGTGACAACCCGTGGAAGAAAGGAGCCCAATCATTTCGAGTCCCGAAGGGCCGAAAGAACCCCCACGGCCCCAGCCCACCATCCCGGGAGTAGAGTTCCCGAAACCCCGCACGCTACCGACTTCCGCGAAGAAACGAAACTTTCGAGTAGCATGTTGATAACACAGCAGCACTCGAAACTGGTGTGCTGCCCATTCCCTTGTATCGAAACGAGCGCTTCGATGGCAAACGGTCTCCGGCAATTGCGTACAACCAGTGTCGTTTGGATGCTTCTCTCGGTTGCTGCAATCGCGTTCGCGCAAGGCCCTGAACCGCAGTCCGCAATCGACCCTCCGCCAGAGGTCGATCTTTCCGGTGCATCGCTTCGCGGAAAGGTGACCGACGCAACCACGCTGCAGCCAATCGGGAATCTTGCCATCGGACTTAAGTCCACCTCCGGTATTGCCCTGGCATGGCAGACCAAAACTTCCGCGGACGGTACCTTCTCGATTCCCAACCTCGCTACCGGCGAATACACCCTCACCATCGGTGGATTGCGAACGGGCTATGCTCGCCATTCTCAAACGGTCGTGCTCAAGACATTTGGCGAGACCTCACTTGACATGAAGCTCTCCCCGGCGATGTCGTTACGGGGCCGGGTGATCACACAAGGCGGCGCGCCAGTCGTCAAGGCGAAGGTGACCGCGCGTGCCATTGGCTACGTGCGGAGCCGCCCCTGGCTCCTCGAATCTCGCAGTGCGACCTCCGGAGAAGGTGGCGAGTTCGTGCTCGACAATGTCACGACGGATGTACCGTTTGTCGTGCGCATCTCACCTACGGATCCGAAAATCGAGGCAACTCCCAAAGCAACGCCCGAGGGACTGCTCCGCTGGAAAGAGCAACCTCCCCGCAAGGTTCACAGTCTCATCTACTATCCGAATTCACTCACCCGCGAAGGTGCCCTCCCACTAAGAGTGGATGGAAATGCCGCGCCTCCCTATCTGGAACTTGTCGTTCCGGAAGCGAGCGCTTGGTGTGTGCGCGGAGGATTTGCCTCTGCACGGGCAGATGTGACGACAGGAACGGTTCAACTCATGCTTTTCGAGCCAGCCGTGCAGAGCCAGTTCGTTCTGACCACGGGCGCCGTCTCCCTATCGGGGGATTTTGAGATCTGTGGCCTGCTGCCAGGAGAATACCAGCTTGTCGCGGTCGATTTTGCAGACCGGGAACTCCGGGCAAACGCAGCGCAGCGTTTCGTTCTTGGCGATCGGCATGAGCAATTAAAGGACCTTGTTCTCGGGCCGCGTTTCGAGCTCAAGGGCACCGTCCGATGCGAACCGGAGGCATGTGAAGCCGACGCATTGTCGGGCGTGGTCGTTGAGGTCTACCCAAGCGGCAGGATCAGCGTGATGGGAGACGGGGCTGGCGCCATTCTCTCGAATGGGCGCACCTTTGAACTTACCGGAAAGGTATTTGCGGACGATTACGAAGTCGATGTTGCGCGACTGCCGGAGAGACTCTACGTAACCTCTGTGCTCCTCGGAGGAGACGAGATCTGGGGTCGCCGGTTTCAAGCAAGGCCGGACGAATTGACAGTCACTTTACGGCAGGATGGACCTGTATTGCGGGGAACCGTCGTCGACCGCGACGCGAACCTGCAACCAGACAGGGTAGTCGTCCTGGTAGCCCCTACTTTCCCCGCCCTACTTCCCGGTCAGGCGCGGGCAGGTCGCACTAGCGGCGACGGTCGATTCAATCTCTCAGGTTTTCCGCCGGCAGAGTACATTGTCTATGTCGCCGAAGAAATAGATCCCAGCCGCGCGCTGCTCCAGGACAACATTCGTAGGCGACTGGCCAAGGGAGGTCTCAAGAAAATTCGCCTAGAGCCCGGTGATGAGATCTCCCTGACGCTCGAGACGCAGGAATAACTGCCCTGAACGCATGTGGCTCCGATAAAACGCGCTTTATGGGGTTTCGGTAGAGGGTTTCGCAAACGGAATAACCGCTCTGAACGGCCTCCCGCCGAGGGTTGCGATTCCGCTGTCAGTCGCCTCACCTCAAAACCCCTAGTGCACGTACGCATCAGAGATCAGGAAAAAAAGCGGCGCAGCCTCCATAGAGCACTGCCTTCCCGGCAGTGCGACTCCGCCATCTTCGGCCACTGCGCAACCCGTCTTCAGCATCCGCGCCGGCACTGCGATGCTGATCATCGCATAGAACTCCATCCATCCCAACAGCCCCGTCACAACCTCTATCTTCCGGGCAATCAATCACTTCCCGCCCACCGCGCACGAATCGCCATACCCCATCCGTATACTCAAGCGAAATACTCAAGCGAACCGATCTGCGGGAGGAAACCGATCAGGACCCGCGTGTCAGGCGATGCTGTCCCGGGGGCACCGCTTGGCCCACGATCGAAACTCGGAAACGCGGTGACTGTCACGCTTGGCTCCCTTCGAAACCTTCAACGACATGGGGGACAGCGATCCGGTGCGTCTGTTTACCTATGTAATCCGCCAGCTCAGCGCACGAGGGATCGGCTACCTGCACCTCATTGAGCCGCGTTCCAGTGAATCGAGCAGCGGGGCGCCCTTGGACCAGAGCGCGCCCAACGCGGCAGCGCTCTTCCGGGACTCCTTCCAGGGTGCACTGATTGGGGCGGGAGGCTTCACTGGCAATCTTGCCGAGGCGGCAATCGCTGCGGGGAAGGCAGATGCAGTGGCGTTTGGCCGGTGGTTCATTTCAAATCCTGACTTGGTGGAGCGGCTGCGAAGTAAAGCTCCGCTGAACCCGTACGATCGCAGCACGTTTTACGGTGGG
>JAHCHD010000235.1 GCA_026129915.1 Bryobacterales bacterium | reverse complement strand
CCGGAATCTGCCCGCAACCAATCAGAGAATACGCCGGCCAAGCCAATGCCCGCAGGGCAGAATTCCATTCACAAGTATTCGGAGTCACCTCCGTCACCGCAATTCTCCCCAGAACTGTCTCCGGGTTTGCGCCACCGCCGCTTGCCGCCGAACCTCATTGTCGCGACTGGGACAGTTTCGGGAACGCAGGTGACTGACGATAAAACTCCTCTTTCTGAAACTCCTCTTTCTGGGGCGGTTGCAGCTACTGACCACCAAGCAGCGCTTCCCGCCTGGCTGGATCCGGCATCGCGTGATGCAGCGCCTGTTCCGCCTGCTGCCGGATTGCGGCCGCGAGCGAACTCAGTTGCGATGCGAATTCTCGCGCCTTGGCGTCGGAGGCATCCCGCTGGTTCTGAAGCGTGGCGCTCATGGAGTCTACGACGCTGGCTTCGGCGCGGGCGCGGATGGTGTCGGCCTCGCGATCCGGCAAGGCCGGACTCTTCGCATCGTCCAGAATCCTCTGCAGGTCAGCGACGGTGGGCGCGCCGAAGCGTGCATTCTCCAGGCGCGACCCCACAGTAAGAGCGAGTCGGGAACTCAATGCCCAGTACTTCAAGGTCGCCAGGGCACAGTTGTCCGGAGATTCACTAGGCCTTCGTTCGATCAGCCCGCAGATCTCGATCGATTCAATGTCTATGTCCGAAGAACCTATCATGATCTCATGGATTCCGCCCGGCATGATCGGCTGCATGCGTCGAATCATTGCGGCGTCGATGACATTCCACAACTCGATGGGCGCTCCCGTCTTCTTCAGTTTCCCGTTGGCCTTCACGCTGAAGGCGATCACAGCCGATTCACCTCCGTTTCGCACAGAAACGCGGATCGCTCCGCGTTCCGTGGGAGAAGCCGATACGGCGAGGCTTTCCGGCGACTTAACCTGCTGGGCGGCGCCAACCAGGACTCCAAACATCGCGGCAAGAAGAATAAGGCAAATTCGCCACTTAGACATCACAATTCTACCTCCTTTGATATATGAATTCCAAGCGGATGGTCATACACAAAAAACGTATGCCCAGGATTCAATCGATGTAGTCCAAGAGTCATGTTCCTGCTGCGGGTATCCATGAGAGCAGGATTCTCCGCCAGCACATCCACTCAAATAGAACCATGGCTCTCGCTTTTGCCACTTGAACTGAACGGATCCTCCTCCGTTGGGGCTTGGCCAGTAGGACATTGTGCCCCACACCTGACCTTCTGTTTCCATGTGGCCTACAGCATTACACTGGCAGTCGGTGTACTGGCCATGGCAGTCACCGTAGACTGAGTAATAGGTGGCGAGAGTGAATTCTCCATTGTTTGGATCATAATATGTCACGTCATACATCCATGTTTCGCATCCCGCCGAAAACGTCTTCGAAAATCCTGGACCAAACAGACTTGAACAGATTGATGTTTGGGCAGTTATCACTCCATAGCTGAATAGTGAAAGAAGTAAGAAGAGACGTAATAAAAAACTCATCTCCGGTAGTCTCCTGATCGATTATCAATCCGTTTATTTCCTAAGTCAAGAGGAGAGTACGGGGGGGGAGGGCTAAGATTTACAGGTGTAAACACCGATTTTAGTACTTTATCACTGGATCGAGGCAGCCATTGATTGCCCACTGGCAGTCACTTAAGGAGTTAAGGATTAAGGATTTTCGTCATCTATCCTTCCACTCAATGGATACGCGGCTGTCATTGGGTAGCGCCTGTGGTTCGGGTTTGACTTTCGGCGTCAGTCGACTCAACCTCGAAACTCGCCCTCGCTCGGTGAGAATGATGAATCTCGATCGTGCAATTGGCCTACTCCCTTTTTGTTCTACCTGTAGCGCTAGTGAACGGGTTGCTACCAACAATAAGCTATGCATTGATTGCTCCTCAGAAATCGCATTCGCACAGCCCGGCCAGAAACGGGTTGGTTGACCGCTCACACTCGGCACTCTGCCTGTGACACCCTTGGGTGTCAGCGCTTCCAATAGCCAGGGCGCGCGGGAGCACATGCGACCGCGACCCCTGGGAAACCAACACCAAACCCATCCGCCTGGGCATTCGGTGTCGACTTAGTATTCGGTGTAAGTCGACTTCACCGCGAAACTCTTTCATTCGTCTGGCAAACTGGATCACGTCAGTTGAGAATTCTTGCGTAGGTCAAGCAAGCCGAACAATACGAGCAGCTTAGGACCCAGTCCGGTATCCTTCGTTGTCCAACTGACGGCCACACGTGACACTGGCGTCACCATAATTGGGCATGGCAACCACCTGGAAACGCCTGCGGGGCCAAAAGCCACTAGGGGAGATCCATCGTCCCCACCGAGACAATGAGAGTCCGAAGAGTGGAGCAATCCGTACATCGCCAAGGCTACGGCGCTGGACGCATCGCGCGCGTACCACCTGCACCACCCGCATCCGACAATTATCCCGTCGGATCTGTCGGATCTGTCGGATCTGTCGGAAACGTCGGAAGTGTCGGAAATGTCGGAATTGTCGGATTTGTCGGATTTGGCACACGCGGGTTGCGTTCGCATCCAGCATCGCACCGCCCTGGATTGCGGCAGTCTCCGCATTCCGGAGTTCGTTTCGTAGCGGCCGGCCCGGCGTCCATCACTGCCGACGGAATCCGACGAAACCCGTCGGAAACGTCGGAAACGTCGGAAGCGTCGGAAACGTCGGAAACGTCGGAAACGTCGGATTTGTCGGATTGCCTCCTGCGTACCGTCAATGCCGCGACCCCACGGCTTGAGTTCGTTTCGCAGGGAACCAGGAAAGGCGTGGATATCCGGTTCTGCGATGTGGCTCCCACCGGCCCAATTCGCATTTCACAGATGGCGGACTCTCCCAAGTCGTTTCCTTGACCCCTTCGGGTCACACCATTCCACCAGCGACACGGGTTCGTCTCCGCCCGCTCTCGGAACAAGCCACCCGGTTCGCCCCAGTCGGGATTCCGCGCGATCCGCGAATCCCCAAAGGACGCATTGATATACTGTTGCCGAAACCCACTTAGGAGAAGCTTCAATGTCGAGTTCCATTTCCAGACGAACATTCTTTCAGGGAGCCGCGCTGGCTGCTTCCGCCACCCAGGTGATTGGCGCGAACGACCGCATTCGGTTGGGAATTGTCGGGCTCGGTGGACGCGGTACTGACCATCTGCGCACGTACCTCACGGTTTCCGGCGGTCCGATTACCGGCCTTTGTGATGTGAACCAGGCGGCGCGCGAAACGGCCCAGGCGGCGGTGATGCGCGCGAACCAGCCAAAGGCCGGCGAGTTTAACGACATGCGCAAGATGTTTGAGAGCAAGGAAGTGGACGCGGTTTCCATCGCCACCCCCAACCACTGGCATGCACTTTCGGCGATCTGGGCGGCCGAAGCCGGCAAGGATGTGTACGTCGAGAAGCCCGCCAGCCACAACGTCTACGAGGGCAACCGCATGGTGGAGGTGGCTCGTAAGCACAATCGCATGATGCAGGTAGGTTCGCAGAGCCGCACCATCCCGCATAAGCGGCGCGCCCTGCAACTGATTAAGGAAGGCATCATCGGCGAGGTCTACATGGCAAAGGCGCTCTGCTTCAAACGCCGGAAGTCCATTGGCAAAACGCCCCCGAAGCCCGTGCCGCCTGGCATCGACTGGGACCTGTTCCTTGGCCCCGCGCCCATGCGCGAGTTCACTGAGAATCGTTATAAGTACAACTGGCATTGGTTCTGGGACACGGGCAACGGCGACATTGGCAACCAGGGCGTGCATGAGATGGATATCGCCCGCTGGGGACTTGGCGACGTGCGCTGGCCGGAAGCGGTGGAGTCCACCGGCGGCAAGATGATCTATGACGACGACCAGGAAACGCCGAATACCCAGATGGCCACCTTCCGTTGTGCCGGCAACAAAATGGTGGTCTTTGAAGTGCGCGGGCTACTCACGGGCCCGGAAGGTGGTCTTCCTGTAAAGGGCGGAAATACGGTGGGTAACCTGTTCCTCGGCAGCGAGGGCTGGCTTTGGGTGGATAGCAGCGGGTTTCAGGTCTACAAGGGCGAGGGCAACGAGCAGGTGCTCGCGGAGAAGGGGAACGACGGACCCGGAACCAAGATGCACATGGAGAACTTCCTGGCCGCCTGCCGCAGCCGCAACTACAAAGAACTGAATGCGGAGATTGAGATTGGCGCGATTTCCGCGGCGTGGTGCCACTTGGCGAACATCAGCTATCGCGCGCAGCAAAGCCTCGTGTGGGATGCCTCTAAGGGTAGCTTCAAGAATTCCGCGGAAGCGAACAAGATGCTCACGCGCGAGTACCGGGAGCCCTACGCGGTGTAGCGAGTCACGAGACCGAATTGCAGGAGGGGCGCGCTCCGTGGGAACACGGTTCGCGCCCTTCTTGCGTCCTTAGAAGCCTCTCACCACCGGCAGCACAATGGCGCTAGGCCTTGCGGGCGAATGCCAGATGGTCTGTTTGGCCACACGCGGTTGGGTTCCCTTGCCGAGCGGGTCGCCGGTATTGAGGTTGCGGTCAAACTGCGGGAAGTTGCTGGATGTGATGTCGACGCGGATGCGGTGCCCCGGCTGGAACACGACGGCAGTGCCCACCATGTCGATTTCATAGCGATACGCTTGGTTGGGCTCCAGCAGTTGCGGCCGGTCCAGGCCCTCACGGAAGCGCGCGCGCAGAATGCCCTCCGCCATGGGGTAAGCCCTGCCGTCGGGGTGCACGTCGATCAGCTTCACCATCCAATCGGTGTCGCGGCCATCGGTGCTTGCATGCAGATCCATCTTCACGGGGCCGGCAATCGTTACCGGTTCCGTAAGCACATCGCTCGTGAAGCGTACAATGTCCTGCCGGCTATTCAGCGGGGACTGTTCCTTGGGACCAGCAACGGTGGGCGCACCGCAACAGTTGTTCCCGCCAGTGGTGGGTACGGGGTTGCGCGGATCGTAGAAGTATTGCGTGCTGCCTTCGTCGGCGGGCGTCGCGGGCGCGAGTTTGCCGTCATTGTGAAGATGCCAGCGGCTTTCCTTCGTGCCAGGGACGGGCCAGTCCTGCTCCCCGCGCCAACGGTTCACGCCCATGTAGAAGATCTGGACGGGGGCGTCGCGGCCAATGCCGCTGTCGATGCCCTTCAGGTGGAAATCGTGCCACCGGACCTCATAGTCAAAGAGGGCGCGTTCGGCATCGGGGCCGAAGTCAAGGTCGCCATACTTGCGGGAAGGGCCATGGCCCCAAGGTCCCACCACCATGCGGCTCAGCTGGCGGGCGCGGTCGGTGGCGCCATGCTTCCGCATACCGGCGAAGCCGTTGATGGTGCCGGCCAGGAATACGTCGAACCAGCCGCCCTGCGTCATCACGGGCACTTGCATCCGGCTGAAGCGCTCCTCGTCGCTGATCGCCTTCCAGTAGCTGTCGTAGCTCTCGTGCTGGAGCCAATCGCGCCAATGCTGGACAGGATGCTGGAAGGCGCGTTCATCCATAGTCTCCAGCGGGAGATGCTTCAGCAGTTCTTCATAGCGCAGCTCGGGGGCAGCGTCCTTGCCGGTGTAGTAGTGCTGCGGCTGCATGATGCGGAAGGGCATACGCACCACGCCCCAGCCGAAGTTGAAGGCAAGGCGAAAGGCGCCTCCGTGCGTGATCCAGTTGGAATACAGGTTGGTGGAAGCAACGGCCGGGAACGCGGCGACAAGGCTGGGAGGCTGCTCACCGAGCGCTGCCCACTGCACGTGGCCCAGATAGCTGCCGCCCTGGGTAGCCACTTTGCCGTTTGACCAC
>JAHCHD010000234.1 GCA_026129915.1 Bryobacterales bacterium | reverse complement strand
ACAGCTTGCAGCCCAGCCGCAGCCCACAGTACCGGTCGCCACTGCACTGGCCAGGCTCTACACGCAGGCGTCCACACCTCCCGCACGCGCCAGGAGCTTCGCGGCATGAGCGTGCAAACGACGACCAACGCAAGGTCTTTGGAAACTTGGAGGAAAGGCCGGCGTTGCTTTCGCAGCGCCGGTCCGATTCGCTTGCGCCTACTTTGGCGCGAAGATCAGTGGGCGAAAGACGGCGGGGTTGTGGAAGGACGGCGTGCCGGTGGGACTCCAGGCAGCGAATATGCCATCTTTTTTGGGGTCCGCGGGGCCGTGGGGGCGCTCAATGCGGTAGAGGTTGAAGCGCCAGGCGTCGCCTGGGCGGGGCGGCGATTTCGCGCGGCCTTCCTTCACCGCGGGCAGGCTGCGGAAGCCGCGCCAGGGCAGGCGCAGGATGGCAATCCAGCCTCCAGGATCGTCCTCGTCTGCCGGGCGAAGTTGTACAGCGGACTCAATGCCGTCGTGGTTCCACTCCACAATGCTCTTCACGTTGGGGATGCCGCTTTCCATACGCACGTCGCACAGGACATTGGCCGGGTTAATCTCGTACTCGGCATAGTTCTTGCCGGTACCGTCGAGGTCAATGAAGATCTCTACAACTTCCTCCTCCCAAATGTGGTCGTCGCGCTGGGTCATGGTGTGCCAAGGGGCTGGATCCTGGATGTCAAAGCGCAGCCAGAGGTCGCGGTCATTCCAGAGGGCACGAAACGTGGTCTTGTAGCCCGTGGGTCCCCATTCCACCACCTGCGCATTGCGCCAGGGCTGGAGGCCGAACGCCTTCAAGTTCACAGGACCCGTGGATACCCGGCGCACCATGTAGCTGGGCGCCAAGTTGTCCTGTGCACAGGCCACCGAGGCCAGAGCGCAGAGCAACAGCAGGGAAAGAGCGTGGCGCATCATGATTGCAACCTCATCACGCGGTCGATGTTCTGGTGGTAGATCTTGCGCAGGATCTGGTCGGGCAGGCCCAAGCCGTAGATATTCCAGCGGCCCTGCGGGGGCACCGGGGCGGGAGCATAGTCGAAGTATTCGTCTTCGGTTTCGAGGAAGCGGTAGTAGATCTTGTAGAGGTCGTCGCCAAAGATTTGCTGCGGCACGTTGTAACCCTTGGGGATGGCATCCGTGCCGAACATACAACGGTCCTGGTAGCGGTCGATAAACTTACGCGAAGTGCGCGGGGCGCGGCCAAGTTCGCCAATACGGGCGCCCATTTCTACATAGGCATTGGGAAACTTGTCGAGCCATTCGCCCACCAGCGCCTGGTTCTCGGCGTTGTTGCCCCAGTGCAGCAGGATGAACGTGGTCTTCGGATGCCGGGCCAGCACACGGTTGCGCGCTTCCATCAACTCCATGTGCGACGGAAAGTCCTTGCCGTGGAAACTCCAGTCGGGGTGGTTGTTGAGTTCCTCAAAGCGCTCGTTGAAACGGTCAGTGGTGTGGAAGAAAGCTTCGGGATCAGAGACGTGCATGAATACGGGGAGGTTGAGTGCGCCGCAGACTTCCCATGTGGGGTCGAAGCGCTTGTCATCAACGGGCACCAGTTTCCCTTGGCTGTCGCGGAGGTACAAGCCGAGGGTCTTCAGGATCTTCAGCCCGCGAGCGCCGGCCTTCGCATCGCTCTCGATGGCATCAGCCTGCATCTTGGCGTAACCCGCCTCGTTGGCTCGACCCCATTGCGGTTCCACGAGGGTGATGAACCGGCCGGGGTACTTCTTGTCGTAGTTCGTGTGGCTTTCAAGGAATCCCTTGCCGTAGCCGCCCGTGATGTTGATCATGGTGCGGATGTTGCGGCGGTTCATCACCTCGAGCAGTTCTTCGGGGGTGGCGCTGAACTGGAGGCCAGCCCCGTCGAGGGTCTTGGCGGAGAAACTCCAGTGGGTATGCACATCCACCACCGGAAACTTGGCGCGCTCCACCACAGTCTGGGGCACGTGCAGCATGCTCTTGGGCTGGAAATCTTCCAGCAGCAGGGTTTCCTTGGGCCTGCCAACACGGCGGCTAACACTTTCGGTTTGGGCGCGCGCAGTGCTCCCGGCGAGAGGGCTTGCGGCGAGGGCGGCAAGCAGGTTTCGGCGATTCATTGCAGTGAGGCTCCTGAAGGCTACCGTATCACGGGGACGCCATTCGCGTCGTACGAGGAACCATGAAGCCAGAAATGGCGCCTGGCGTCTAGCGGCGGATCACCACTTCGCGGATCTGGTCTCTGCTTAGGAAGAACTTCACGGAGGAGAAGCGGTCAAACAGCATCTCAACGTTGCGGTTGGTGAACAGCCGGTGCGGCCGGTTTCTGCCAGAGTCCATTACGGTGAGGCTCTGGTGATCGTGAAGTTTGTAGTGATGCACGGGAACGGTGCCTGTGGCGGTGTCAGTGTGAAAGACCGTGAATGCCGTTCCGCCGGGACGCAGGATATCGTGCATTCGATTGACCACGGCACGCTGGGCATCGGGCGATAGCCACTCCAACCCGTCCCACAGCAGAATGGCATCCACGCTGGCAGGCTCGAAATTCAGAGAACCTTGCAGAAAGTCCTGAATCCGCTCGGGGCTGGAAAGGCGGGAATCCTCGTCCGTTCCGAGGCCGAAGATGCTCTCCACGGCCTTGGGCAGGCTATCGGCATACAGACGGTGGCGCAAGCCGGTAATGAACGCAACGTTCTGCTCGCAGGCCCCAGAGAAGTCAAGCACCGTAAGCCCGATCTGGTCGCGGATACTTTCGAGGAACTCCTGAATGGCGCTGCTCGGCCGAACTGTGGCGCTGGGGTCGCGCACCGGCACACGGTCAGCCGGGCTGCCATGCGGTCCGCCCGATGGCGACTTGGCAAGCGCCCCGAACCAGGAACGAAGGTCTGCGAGCATGGAAGTGTACCTGCTACACGAAGTAGCGGGGGCGCGCTGCACCAGCGAAACTGTGCACCAGCGAAACGCGCCCCCACCCGAGAGCGAACTACGCCTTGACGACCGGTTTCGGAGCGCTTGTCTCCGATGGCGAGGCTACCCCTGACGGGCTACTGGATGGCGAAACGGCCGGGACAGGCGCAGTTACCGGAGTCTTCGCCGGCTGAGGCTTCGGTTCCGGCTTGATGATGTCGATGCTGCCCTTGAAGAAGGCGCCATCTTCAATCACAATGCGGGCGGTACGGATATCCCCGACGAGCTTGGCTTCCTTCCGGATGTCAATCTTCTCGGTGGCCTCCACGTTGCCTTGCACTGTGCCGAAGACAACCACTTCGCGGGCGCGAATGGTGGCCTGAATCTTTCCATTTGGGCCGATCGTCAGCTTGCTTTCCATGAGGTCGACGGTGCCCTGGATCTCTCCGTCGATGTAGAGGTCCTCGCGGCTCTGGATCTCGCCCTTCACCATCACTGCCTTGCCCACCATGGCCGGACCATGAGACGCATAGGCGGTACCGGAGGGTGCGGTAGGTGTCGCCATGGGAGGACGCTCCCGTACTGGTTCTGGCGCCGGCGGCGTATATGCCGGGACCGGTTCGTCTTCTCTGCCTCGTTGTCTGCCTGACCACATTGACATGGGATACCTCCTGGTTGGCTGGCTCTTCGGATACTTGCTGGCGCTTGAAACCCCATCCGGGCTGAACACGGGGAGCGCTCGTTTCGAAGCGGACCGTCTCTCCGGAGTCCGTCGCCGCGCCGATGGATGGTTAGGGGAAGTCCGGCAGGCTTTTCCTGGGAATCAACGGAAATCCGCTGCCAGCTCTCTCGTTCATGGTAAGGGTACGGGCGCAGGGAACGCAATAAGCAAGCACCGATGTAACTCAAGTAACGTGGCACGTCCGCACTGCGAAGGCGCTGAATACAGGCATTTCGGGGCGAATGCCAGTGCTGGTCCTCGCTCTGAGATAATTAGGGAGTGTCAAAGAGCAAGGGGCATGGCCTCGCGCAACAGCGCACCGAAAAGCAACTGCTGGTGCTGAAGCAGATTTCGCGCTTCATCGCCAAAGAAATGTCGGTACACGACGTACTCGACGGTGTGGTGCATCAGGTGGTGCAGTATTTAGGGTGCGATTCCTGCTTTCTGTATGTGAAGGACGGTGATGAGCTTGTCCTATGCGCCACACACGACCGCCCGGTAAGCGACTTGGGCAACATCCGGCTGCGCCTCAGTGAGGGGCTCACCGGCTGGGTTGCCCGAGAACGGCGTTTGCTGGCCCTGCCGCGTGAGGCCTTCAAGGACCCTCGCTTCAAGACCTTCACGAATCTCCCCGAGGATTCTTACGAAGCCTTCCTCTCCGCACCAGTTATCTGTTTGAACCGGGTGCTGGGCGTAGTGAACGTGCAGTACCGTCAGACGCACGACCACACCGGCGATGACATGGAGTTCCTTACGACAATCGGGGAACTGCTGGGATGCTACCTGATGCTCACGCTGATTGAGCCCAGTCTGGTAGAAGGCGCGCACCTGGTCAATAGCGTGATGACCAACAGCAGCCGCCCTGGGAATGGGAACGGACAAGCTACAGGCGCCGTCAGAGCCAGTGAGGCTTCCTCATGAGCGCGTTCTCGCTTCACTCACGTCACGTGATGCCACACCTCTTTGGTCTTCTGGTGCTACTGATCGCCGGCGCCGGTCTGCGTGCAGCGGACAGTTGGGAGCTGCAATACCAACACCTCGACAAGGAATACGACCTGCGGCTGGTGGATGTGGCGTTTGTGGACGCGAAGCGAGGTTTAGCTGTAGGCTACATCGATTCCCGGACGCGCGACCGGCAACGGCCAGTAAACCTCGTCACCACCGACGGGACGACCTGGAGACTGTTTGAGGTGAAGAAGCGCTGCGACGACGTCTTCGCGCTAGGGAGCGGGATTCTGTTCGCGGCCTGCGAAGACGGCATCTACCGGTCTGATGAATTGGGCAGCGACTGGAAGCGGGTTGCGCGGCTGAAAGACATTGAATCTGTCTGGTTCCTGAATGAGCGGCGGGGCTTCGCGGTTGGCGCGTCCAAGGGATTCTATGAAACGCAAGACGGCGGACAACGGTGGGCTCCGGTGGCGACGAAGCCGGAAATCAGCACGAATCCTGACGTTACGACACTACGGCATATCCATTTCGTGGGTGAACGCCACGGATTTGTAACGGGTTGGAGCCGCCCCCCTACCAATCGCGACCGCATTCCGGACTGGCTGATGCCGGACCGTGCGATGCAGCAACGGGATACCCCCCATGTGAACGTATTCGCGGATACTTCCGATGCCGGAGCCACCTGGCGCGCTCAGGAGGTGTCGATGTTTGGGGAGGTAGTAACCACGGAACTCGGGCCCGATCATGTGGGAATGACGCTGGTGAACTTCTCGAACGGCTTTGAGTATCCAGCGGAGGTTTTCTATTTCCGATGGCCAAACGGTGAGATGGTGCGCACGTTTCGGGAAAAGAGACGCGCTGTTACGGATGTTGCCGTGCCTGAACGCGGCCCGGTGTATCTGGCAGCGGTGGAGCCGGTTGGACAGCTCTATTGGAGCCCGATTCCAGGACGGTTGCGGGTGCTTCGCTCCGCGGACTTCATGACTTGGGAAGAGATGGACGTAGACTATCGCGCTTCCGCCCGCCGAGCCAGCATTGAAGCCTATGATCCCGACAACGTCTGGCTCGTGACCGACACCGGCATGATCCTCAAGCTGAAGCGGGACGGGGGATCACTGCCCGAGCGGTCTAAGCCGACGGCCCCACCTAAGTAGGCAGGCAATTCGTTCCCTCCCCACCGAGTCAAACCAACAACATAAAAAGCCCGCCGGCGAATCGCCTGGC